>CAIMBM010000195.1 GCA_903839205.1 uncultured Holophagaceae bacterium
TATTCCGTCAGCGACGAGGCCTACGTCACCGAGACGCAGGCCAAGGAACTGCAGGCCCAGGGCCTCGCGCACCAGCTGGTGGAACTGGAGGAGGAAACCTACTTCTTCCGCCTCAGCGCCTACCAGGACCGCCTGCTGAAGCTCTACGAAGAGCATCCCGAGTTCGTGCAGCCAGACTTCAGGTTCAACGAGGTGAAGCGGTTCGTGGAGGGCGGGCTCCAGGATCTCTCCATCAGCCGCACCAGCATCAGCTGGGGCATCCCGGTGCCGGGCGACGAAAAGCATGTCATCTACGTCTGGTTCGACGCGCTGCTGAACTACCTCACCGGCTGCCCCGCCAACAGCTGGCCGCCGGACCTGCAGCTGGTCGGCAAGGACATCCTCCGCTTCCATGCGGTCTACTGGCCCGCCTTCCTCATGGCGGCGGGCATGTTCCAGCCCACCACCATCCTGGCCCACGGCTGGTGGCTCATGGGCGAGGACAAGATGTCCAAGAGCAGGGGCAATGTCGTGCGCCCGGACACGCTGCTGCGTTTCGGCAACGATGCCCTGCGTTACTTCTTCATGCGCGAGATGCAGGTGGGGCACGACCGCGGCTTCAGTCTCGAGGGGTTTATGGACCGACTCAACGCCGACCTGGCCAACGGCCTGGGCAACCTGGCATCCCGCACGCTCAGCATGATCCAGCGCTACCGCGGGGGCGCGGTCCCCATGCCCACGGTCCTGGATGCCATGGACCAGGAGATGGCCGACCAGCTGCTGGCGGTCTTCCCGGACTACCTCGAGAAGGCCCGGGGCAACGATTTCCATGGGGCCCTGGACGCCCTGTGGACCTACCTCCGGACTCTGGACGGCTACATCGTCAAGGCCGAGCCCTGGAAGCTGGCCAAGGACACCGCCAACGACCCCAAGCTGGACGCCGTGCTGGCCAACCTCTACCGCGCCCTGCGGGCCACGGCCCTGCTGGTGGCCCCCGTAATGCCCGAACTGGCGCAAACACTGTGGGAGTCCCTCGGCCACGCCACCCAGGTCGCCGAAACCACCTTCCACGGCTTCGCCCTGGATGGCCCGGCCATCGGCCCCATCGGCGATCCCAAGCCGCTCTTCCAGCGCATCGACAAGGAGAAGGAATTGAACGACATTGAGGCCGAGGCAACACCTGTGGAGACCAAGCCGAGTCTGGACGTACCAGAGCTCCGCGAGACCGTAGACGCCGACACCTTCTTCAAGGTGGACCTGCGCGTCGGAAAGGTCCTGGAGGCCGAGCGGGTCCCCAAGAGCGACAAGCTCATCAAGATGAAAGTGGACATCGGCCTCGAACAGCGGACCATCGTCGGCGGCATCGGCAAGGCCTACGAACCCGCCGACCTGCTCAACCGTCTGGTCGTGGTCGTGGCAAACCTGGCCCCCCGGAAGCTCATGGGGATCGAAAGCCACGGCATGCTGCTGGCGGCCAGCGACAACGCGAGCAAGCCCTACCTGGTGGCGCCCCCTGACGATGCCCAGCCCGGGTTCCTGGTGAAGTGAAACGCCCCGTCTTCAGCTTCGAGGCCGAGCTCCTCACGGATGCGCCCTTCGATCATGCCGTCGGGCGGATCCGGAGCGAGTCGCCCGTCTCCTTCAAGAGCCTGAGGGCCCTGAGTGTTTGGGCTGCTCCGGAGGAGAGGGCCGATCAGGTGGTCCTACGCTGGAGCCGCACCGTGGCCGGTGCTGAGGAATCAGGTGCGTTGATCCTCACCTCCCATGTAAAGGGGGCGCACCTCCGCCTAGAGGGCCGCATGAAGGGTTGGGCGGGCATCCTGCTCTTCGGCCTGCTGCGCTGGCGGACGGACCGGCTCTTGGATCGTTTCGTGGAGGAGTTGTGAAGCCCGTGCTCTGGATGAAGTCGAGTTGCAGCACCTGCCGCAACGCCAAGGCGAAGCTGGCTGCATTGGGCATCGAGGTGGAGGTGCGCGACTACTTCAAGACGCCACTGGGAGCGGCAGAGCTGGAACGGCTGCTGCCAGAGGATCCGACCTCGATGCTCGGAACAAAAAGCCCCAAGTACAAGGAACTCGGATTGAAGGACCGCAAGCTCAGCAAGGGCGAGGCCATCGCGCTGATGGTTCAGGACAACAACCTGCTCAAGCGACCCATCCTGGCGCATCCCAAAGGCGCGATCATTGGATTCGATGCCAGCGCCTATGAGAAGCTGGTGCCCTGAGGGGGGGAGATGCGATTCTACAGCTGGAATGTGAATGGCTTCCGCTCGGTCCTGAAGAAGGGCTTCATGGACTGGCTGGAAGAGGCAGATCCGGATGTCCTCTCCCTTCAGGAAATCCGCTGCGAATGGGAAGAAGTAGATCTCTCCATCCGGCACCAGCTTGAGAGCGCCTACGACATATGCTGGTTCCCCGCCACCAGCAAGAAGGGCTATGCGGGATCGGCGACGCTTTCGAAGAAGGACCTGGGGTTCAGCCATGCCAAGGGCCTGGGGATCGAGGGCTGCGATGCCGAAGGGCGAATGATCGTGTCTAGGAAGGACGGGCTCGCCTTCATCGCGGGCTACTTTCCCAATGCCTCCCAGGGGCTGGTGCGGCTGCCCTTCAAGCGCCAGTTCGCGCGGGACCTCGCGGGCATCGTGGCCCGGCACCACGCGGCGGGCGACCTGGTGATCCTCACGGGGGACATGAACGTGGCTCCCGAGGAGATCGACCTGGCCCGTCCCAAGGACAACACCAAGAACCCTGGGTTCACCCCCGAGGAGCGTGAGGACTTCAAGCTCTACCTGGGAGCGGGCCTGGCAGACGTGCTGCGGGAGCGGAACCCGGATGTGCCGGGCCTCTACACCTGGTGGACCGCCCGGGGCGGGGCGCGGGAGCGGAACGTGGGTTGGAGGATCGACCTCTTCTTGGCCAGTCGTCCTCTGCTGGACCGGGTTAGGGATGCCCGCATTCATGCCGAGGTGCTGGGCTCAGACCACTGCCCCATCAGCCTTGAACTGGCCTGAGGGCTTTCCATCGGCGCAAAGCGAGGGCCCCGCTCGGGGCCCTCGGCTTTCGCGGCGGGACACTACTTGATGCTTTTGAGGGAGGGATCCTTCAGCATCTCCCTGGCGGTCGCGGCGTTCTTTCCGCTGGGTGCCAGTTCCAGATACTTCTGGAGATGCTGCTTCGTGCCCTTGAGGTTGTTGTCGCCGAAATCGACCATGGCCAGCATGAAATGCGCTTCCGCGTAGGTCGGGGCGATCTCGAGGGCCTTGAGCCAGTGGATCTTGGCCTCCTTGGACCGGCCAGCGTTGAAGGCCTCCACCCCCTTGTTGTAGGCCACGTCGGGGTTTGGCCCCTGGACGGTCTCTAGCATGTCGCGGTACTTCTGCTCAGAGGCCTTGTCGGCCTTGGCCTTGCTGGTCTCGATGAGGCCGAGGAGAACGGGCTCATCCTTGGGATTCCGCTCCAGGGCCTTGAGCAGGTAGGGTTCCGCCTCCTCCTTCCTGGCGCCGGCCCTGGCGGTGCAAATGCCCAGCACCCGCTCGACTTTCAGGAGTTCGGGAGCGAGGTCCGCCCTGGCCTGCTCACTCTTCAGCTTGTCCTTGGCCTCGGTGAGGGCCTTGTAGGCCTTCTCGACCTCGGGGAGGGCCTCCCCGAACTTGCCTTCGTTGTAGAGGGGGATGGCCAGATTGAAGGCCTCGCGACCCTCCACATCAAGGGCGGCGCCAGGGTCCTCCGGTGTGCCTGCAGCGCCCGCGGCCACAGCCTGTGCACGCGCCTCGGCAGACGTCAGCAGGATGATGTTCCGCACGAGGACATCCGCCAGGGGGATCTTGACGGGCTGCTCGAGGTAATCCACATAGCCTTCGGCGGAGACGGTCAGCGTGAATTCCTTGGGTTCCAGACCGACCTGGAGGAAATTCCCGTTCTTGTCCGGGATGATGTCCTTGCTCCAGTTCATATCCATCCGCTTGAGGTTGACCTTGGCCCCTGGAATGGCCTTCCCGGCCTTGTCGACGACCTTCCCGCTGATGCGGCCGGTGGATTCTGCCTGAACCGATAGGCAGACGGCGGGGAGTGTCAGGGCGAGAGTGAGGCGTCGCATGGGTCTTCCTCCAAACCCATTCATCGTTCCACAGCGTGGCCCGGGCGCCGAGTGCTTTTCGTCAAAAGGAGGCCTGATCGGCTTCCTCAACATTTAAAGGTTCGAGATTCCGGGCCGATGCAGGGAGGTTGGGGCTGTGGTAGGCTTCCCGGCAGACAAGTTCTGAAAGTGTTTGAGGTAGCCCATGAACCCCGCGGTGCCGGAAGCATCCTTGACGGCCCTGATGCACCTCCTGACCGAACAGGCTTTGATGTCCATGGGTGTCCCGCATCCGATGATGAAGGAGGTCCCTCCCGCGAATCCCGTGGTTGCGCGGTTCTATGTGGATCTGCTCAGCGTGCTCAAGGAGAAGACCGAAGCCTCCCGGACGGATGCGGAGTCGGCACAGCTCGACGAGATCCTCTACCAGCTGCGCATGCGGGTGATGGACCTCAAGCCGGCTGCGGATTCGCCCGGGGTGCCCAAGGGACAGCCGTGAGGAGGATCAGCATGGGTTGCCTCAAGGCCTTCCGGACCATTCTCTTGGTCGCCGCCACGGCGGTGGTGGCCTCAGCGGCTCCAGCCCCAGTGGGCGTCCAGGCTGACAAGGCACCTGTCACCATCGAGTCCCTTCCCGCCATCGCCCTCAGCCACCGGGCCAAGCACTTGATGGCCGCGCTCGACAGGGCGGATGCCAAAGCCGTGGAAGCTGCCCAGTTGGAGATAGAGGCGTTTCGCCGCACCTATTCCACGCTCGATGTCGCACCTCTCGTGGAAGCCGTGGCTCTCTGGGCGCGGGAGCAGGGCATGAACGGCAAGGTGAACCTGGGGCTGGAGGGCCTCCAGGCCGTCGAGCGGTGGGCGCCGGATCATCCGACGCTGCTGAGCACTCGGATCATTCTCATGCGGCAGCAGAGGGTCCAGGGTTGGTTCTGGAGTTTCCCTGACCTGTTGAGGCTCACCCGGCTGCGGGTTCTTCACCCGGCGCATCGCTGGCTCTGGATGATCCAGCACCTCGGCATGATCCGACTGGCAGCAACCCTGTTGCTCTGGGGATGGGCGCTGACCATGGGCCTCCGCTATCGGAATGCCTTCAGGCACCTGTGGGAAGAGCCCCTGCAGCGCAAGACCATTTCTCCCCTGGTGGCCGCGGTCATCGGGGCCCTCATCCTGGCCGGGCCAGTGATCCTGGGGCTGGATCCACTGGTGGCCGCCATGGTCTGGCTATTCCTGATGGCGCCATTCCTGGCCAGAGCGGAAGTGAAAGTGACGGCCTTCATCCTGCTGCTGCAACTCGTGCATCCGGCCCTGGCTGCGCTGGAGCCCTGGGCCGCAAGGGATCCCCTGCCGAGTGTCCTCACCCTTCAGCTGCAACCTCAAGTCCTGCCGATCTCCCCGGCCGCGGTCCGCCTGCTCCCCCCCTCGGACCGGGCCTTCCTTGCTGGATGGGGCCAGTTGCAGAACCAGGACTGGAAGGCCGCCACCCTCACCTTCCAGGAACTGGTGGGAAGGCACCCTGACCAGGCTGCGGTCCTCAACAACCTGGGGGTGGCCCTGTTCCAGTCGGGGGATGTGGCAGGGGCCAGCCAATGCTTCGAGAAGGCGCTCCTGGCCGGCCCCAGGATGGAGGTGCTGCTGAACCAGAGCATCATCGCCTTCAACCGCCTCGATACGGTCCAGGGAGCTTCGAAGCAGGAGGAGGCCCAGGCTGCGGACCCCGCCAACTATGCACTTCTGATCGCCCTGAACGACGCGCAGAAGGATGCCCGGACCTACCCGATGCCCCTCCTGGATACTCCCGAGCGGGTCCAGGCGCTAGTGGAGGCGGCGGGAGAACGCCAGGGGTCGGAACATCACCTCACGGAACCGTCTTTCCTGGTGGCGCTGCTGCTTCCCATCCTGGGACTCATCGCTTTCCTGGCGCGGGTCAGGGCCAGCGTCAGGATGGCCCATCCGACCCAGTGCGTCCGGTGCGGGGAGCCGTTCCACACCACGGACAGTCCCGATCACGAGGTCTGCCAGAAATGCAATCACCTCTTCGTACTCCGGGACGGACTCCACACGGAAAACCGGAGGAGGAAACTCGACGAGGTCGCGGAACACCAACGCTCCACACGGTGGATCCACAAGACCCTCATCGTGCTGCTGCCCGGGTGTGACCTGGCCTTCCTGGGGGAGACCCGGGAGGGCCTGGTGGAGTTCCTGCCGTTCTGCCTCGCCGTGGGCATGGTCCTGGCCACGGGCCGGTCCGTGCGCTACCCCGGTGAGATCATGGCGGATCCCACCTCCGTCTGGCTGGCCCTTGGCACGATCCTGGTGGGACTCTTCTACCTCCGGTCCTGGCTGAAGTTGATCCTGAGGAGGGTCTGACATGGCATTGGAAGGATCGCTCCGCGACTTCGACCTCTTCTCCCTCTTCAACATGATCAAGATCCAGGGAAAGAACGGCACCCTGGTGCTGTCCCAGGGCCAGGAGTTCATCAAGGTCTTCTTCGAGAACGGCGAGATCGTGGGCTGCGACTCCAACCAGGTCCGCATGGAGGATCGCCTGGGCACGATGCTGGTGAGACTGGGGCGCCTCACAGGTGAGGAACTCCTGGCCATGGTCCAGGTGCAGCGGCAGACCCTCAAGCGCATGGGGACCCTGCTGCTGGAAAGCGGGAAGGTCAATCCCTCGGATCTGCAGGACGCCCTGTTCAGCCAGGCCACGGCCATTCTGCATCGCACGTTCCGGTGGGTGGAAGGAGACTACCGATTCGATTCCATGCTGCCTCCGGACCTGGACCGGGACCATTTCGTGCCCATCCCCGTCGACACGGTGCTGATGGAGGCGGCCAGGATCCAGGACGAGTGGCCTGAGGTGGAACGCCGCCTGCCGGGCATGGAGGTGCCCCTGGCCAGGTCCGCGAAGGCGCAGGAACTGCACCTCGACATCGACCAGGATGTGTCCTCCCTCCTGGATGGCAAAGGACAGATGCAGCTGGGGACTTCTGGGCTCACCCACGAGCAGGAGATGGTCCTTTCCTACTTCGAGAACCCGGAAAGCATCAAGGACATCATCCAGGTCAGCCGCTACGAGGAACTGGACACCTGCAAGGCCATTGCAGACCTCATCGAGGCCGGGCTGCTGGAACCGATGGCTGGCAAGGCCCCGAAGGTGGCCCGTCCCTGGGTGCACGACGGGAAGTCCAGCCAAGTCCCCGAGGAGTGGGAATCCAGTCGGTTCCTGTGGCCGCTCGTGGCCGTGGGGTTCCTGGTGCCCCTGCTGCTGTACGTGCCGCATCATCGTGGATCCATGAACATGGGACTGGCCAGCCTCCAGCCGGTGGACGTGCTGGTGGTGCCTGAAGGGCCGACCCGGCTCCGGCAGGCCTGGGCCTTCCGCCTGGCCTCCCCAAGGGATGGGGGCATCCTGCTCGCCAAGGAGCTAGGGCGGCCCCTGGATGGGGGCAACCCGGTCGCAGACCTCTCGAAGTACCCCGATCCCATGGTTCCCGAGGCCGCCCCTGCGCCCGACCCCACCCCGAAGAGGTGAGTCCCATGCTCGTGCACTCGCGCCAGGGTTCCCTGGAGGTGATTTGCGGCCCCATGTTCTCCGGGAAGTCTGAAGAGCTCATCCGGCGCATCAAGCGGGCCATCATCGCCAAGCAGAGGGTGCAGGTGTTCAAGCCGGCCCTGGACGATCGCTATGATGCCTCGGCCATTGCCAGTCATGGCCAGCGCAAGCACGAGGCGATCCCCGTGAAGGCCACCGAGGAACTGGTCCGACACTTGGATCCGGCGGTGGAGGTGGTGGCCCTGGATGAAGTTCAGTTCATGGACGAGGGGCTCATTCCCGTCATCGAGGACCTGGCCAACCGGGGGGTGCGCGTCATGGCCGCCGGTCTGGACCTGGACTCCAACGGCGAGCCCTTCGGCATCATGCCCCTGCTGCTGGCCAAGGCGGAATTCGTCACCAAGCTCCAGGCTATCTGCATGGTCTGCGGGGCCCTTGCGGGCCGGACCCAGCGCCTGGTGCACACCGGCGGGCAGGTCCTGGTGGGTGCCGCCGAAGCCTATGAGGCCCGCTGCCGCCACTGCCATGAAGTGACTCATGCCACGGGGGATCGCCTGCTGGATGGGGAGTGATCTGCGGCGACCGGGATTCTCCCCGCTCGGGGTTTCCACTTTGTCAAGACGTCTGCCTGCGTGACCTGCCCCGCGGCCGCGGAAGGGTATGTGCCCGTGGCCTCGTCCTGGCCCGGCGGTAGACTGGCCGCGGCGCGCTGCTGCAGCGCCGTTGAGAGTTTCCGCCAACCGCCCGAGGCTTCAGGGCACAGGAGGTTCCATGGCCGGCGCCTACGCCACCTTCACCCACATCACCGACTACATGGGCCTCGAGGGCTTGCTCACGGACGAGGAGCGGATGATCCGCGAGTCCGCGCGCAAGTTCGTCAATGCCGAAGTGCTGCCCATCATCGAGCAGCACGCCCAGGATCAGACCTTTCCCGCCCACCTCATCCCCAAGATGGGCGAGCTGGGCTTCTACGGCCCCTCGCTGCCCGAGGAATACGGCTGCCTGGGCGTCTCCAGCGTCGCCTATGGCCTCCTGATGTACGAGCTGGAACGGGGCGATTCCGGCCTCCGCTCCTTCGCCTCGGTGCAGGGCAGCCTGGTCATGTGGCCCATCCATGCCTATGGGAGCGAGGAGCAGAAGCGGTACTGGCTGCCCAGGCTGGCCACGGGCGAGAAGGTCGGCTGCTTCGGCCTCACTGAACCGGATTTCGGTTCCAATCCCGGCGGCATGCGCACCCGGGCCGTGCGCGAAGCCGGCGGCAGGTGGCGCCTCAACGGCACCAAGATGTGGATCACCAACGGCACCGTGGCCGACGTGGCGGTGGTGTGGGCCCAGACCGAGGAGGGCATCCGCGGCTTCCTGGTGGAGAAGGGCACGCCCGGTTTCAGCGCCCCCGAGATGAAGGGCAAGTGGAGCCTGCGCGCCTCCACCACCTCCGAGCTGGTCCTGGAGGACGTTTTGGTGGATGAAGCGAAGTCCCTGCTGCCAAACGTGAAAGGCCTGAAGGGGCCCCTGGGCTGCCTCACCCAGGCGCGCTACGGCATCGCCTGGGGCGTCCTCGGAGCTGCTGATGCCTGCTACCAGTGCGCCCTGGACTACGCCAAGGCCCGCATCCAGTTCGACCGGCCCATCGCCGGCTTCCAGCTCCAGCAGGAGAAGCTGGCCTGGATGGTCACGGAGCTCACCAAGGGCCAGCTGCTGGCGCTCCAGCTCGGCCGCCTGAAGGATGCCAGGAGCTTCACCACGGCCCAGGTCTCCATGGCCAAGATGAACAACGTGAACATGGCCCTGGAGTTGTGCCGCAGGGCCCGCACCATCCTGGGCGCCAACGGCATCCTCGACGAATACCCCATCATGCGCCACATGGCGAACCTTGAGAGCGTGTACACCTACGAGGGGACGCACGACATGCACACCCTCATCGTCGGGCAGGAGGTCACTGGCATTCCCGCCTACCGCTGAAGGTCCTGCTCCCCCCGCCGAACTACTTCGCCTGTTCGGTCCTAACGACCAGCACATCGCAGGGCGCCAGCCGCACCACGCGGGCGGCCGTGCTGCCGAAGAGCAGGCGCTCCAGGGTGGAATGGCCCACCTGGGCCACCACCAGCAGCGTCTGCGGAGTGGCCTCGGAGACCAGCTCCTCGGCGGGCCCGCCCCATTTCACGATCACCGAGGCGTCCGCATAGGGTTTGACCCAGCCCTCCAGCTGCTCCCGGGCGTGGTCCTCCATGGTGTGCAGCCAGGCGGGGTCGGGCAGGGCGATCTGGGCCTCCGGCAGCATGGGGGCCGGGGGCTGCAGCACATGCATGGCGACCAGGGGCACCTTCAGGCGGCCCGCCCAGGAGCCGGCCCGGTCCAGGGCCTGCCTCGAGGCTTCAGAAAAGTCCACACCCACCAGAACCCGCGTGATCATGCTGCCCTCCGTTCGGACACCCCAAAGATAAGTCCCTGGTCATCAATCGCAGATGATTTTTTCGCCCTGGACTTGAAATACGAGTTGCAACACCTATAATGGGGCTTGGAGGCGCCATGATCACCCTGCGGCCTGCTGAATCCCGGGGCCATTTCGATTTCGGATGGCTGGACACCCGGCACACTTTTTCCTTTGGCGAGTACTTCGACCCGAACCATGAGCAGTTCCGCACCCTCCGGGTGCTGAACGAGGACCTGGTGCAGCCCGGCAAGGGCTTCGGCACCCACGGCCACCGCGACATGGAGATCCTCACCTGGGTGCTCTCGGGCGCCCTGGAGCACCGGGACAGCCTGGGCACCCACGGCCTCATCCGGCCCGGCGAGGCCCAGGCCATGAGCGCGGGGACAGGCATCCGCCACAGCGAGTTCAACGCCTCGGCCGCGGAACCCGTGCATTTTCTTCAGATCTGGATCCTGCCCCAGCGGCAAGGTCTGGCTCCCCGCTATGACCAGGTGGCCTTCGAGGAGGGGGACCTGAGGAACCGGTTCCGGCTCATCGCCAGTCCCGATGGGGCCGAGGGCTCCGTGAAGCTCTGCCAGGATGTGAAGGTCTACGCGGCGCGCCTGGATGCGGGGCTCGAGGCCTGCCCGCTGCTCTCCCCGAACCGCGCCGGCTTCCTCCAGGTGGCCAAGGGGGCGGTGACCCTGAACGGGAGGACCCTGCAGGCCGGCGATGGCGCCCGCATCGAAGGCGAGGCTTCCCTGCAGGTGGTGGCGGACTCCCCGTCCGAAGTGCTCTTTTTCGATCTTGCCTGAGGAGTTGGCCATGTCCATCAAGCCTGTCGTGTCCCTGGTTGCCGGTCTTCCAACCCGGGACGGCAACCGGGTGCCCCTCACCCGCCTCGTGCCCGGCCGGGGCCAGGATGGCGGCGAGGCCTTCCGGGCCATGGACCCCTTCCTGCTCATGGACCACTTCGGCCCCATGGTGCTGCCCCCCGGGACGGACGCGGGGTTTCCGCCCCATCCCCACCGTGGCTTCCAGACCCTCACTTACCTCATCCAGGGGGCCTTCCGGCACCGGGACAGCACCGGCGGGTCCGGCCTGCTCCGGCCGGGCGGGGCCCAGCTGATGAACGCGGGCTCGGGCATCGTCCACGAGGAGATGCCGGTGGCGGAACAGCTCGAAACGGGAGGCCCCATCGAGGGCGTGCAGCTCTGGATCAACTTGCCCAGGGCCGAGAAAGGGTCGGCGCCCGGTTACACGGACCTCCAACCCGAAAGCCTGCCCTGGCGGACCCTCCCCGGCGGCCGCATCCGCGTGCTGGCAGGCACCTTGGCCGGCGTGACGGGGCCCGCGCGCACGCCCGCCAAGATCGCTTACGCGCACCTGGAGCTGGAATCCGGCGCCCGCTTTGAACATGCCATCCCGCCCGGATGGATCGCCGCCGCGGTACCCCTGCGCGGTTCGATCCGGATCCAGGACACGACGGTGCCAGCCGATTCGGTGGCCCGGCTGGGGGAGGGGGACGCCGTCCAATGGGAAGCCCTAACGCCGGTGAGCCTCATGCTGCTCGCCGGTGAGCCCCTCCGGGAACCCATCGCCCACCACGGCCCCTTCGTGATGAACACCCGGGAGGAGATCGAACAAACCCTCCTGGACTACCAGCAGGGTCGCCTGGGCCGACTAGACTGAATTTCAGACTTGGCCCCGGCGACCGATAGGAAATTATTCAAGAAAGGTAACAATGTCCCAGCTCGCCTCCCCGCCGCCGGAAGGCGCTCCGAAAATAGGCTCAGACCAGCTCATCCAGGACCTCATGGGCCTGGAGGAAGTCATCAGTCGTTCGGCGGCCGGGGCGGCGCGGACCTCCGTCCGGGTGCAGACCCTGGCCGGCGAGATCGACCAGATCCTGTCCAGCACCAAGGACATCCGGACCACCCTGGAAGGGCTCGGGGGCAACATCTCCCAGGCCGCCTCGGCGGCGGAGGAAGGAGCCGAATCCACCCGGCTCATGGCCGACCTGACCCACCAGGGGCGGAGGGAGAGCGACCAGGCCGTGACGACGGTCCGCCAGCTCCAGGAGCAGACGCAGATCACGGCCGAACGGCTGGAGTCCCTCATGGGGCACATTCTCCAGGTGAACGAGGTCTCCATGGTGATCGGGGAGATCGCCGATCGCACCGGGATGCTCAGCCTCAACGCGGCCATCGAGGCGGCCCACGCCGGGGCCGCGGGCCGGGGCTTTGCCGTGGTGGCGGAGGAGGTGCGCAAGCTCGCCGACCGGACCTCCCGGCAGACCCAGGAGATCGCCGCCCTGCTGGAGGCCATCCGGAAGGACCTGGATCCCGCCCGGGAGGCCATGGACCAGAGCGTGGACCTGGCTTCCAGGACCCGGAGCCAGGTCGAGGCCGTCGAGCAGCGCTTCTCGGGCATCGCGGACCTGGCCGACTCCACCGCCGGGCATGTCTCCAGCCTCGCCCGGACCACGTCGGAGGAGCAGGCGGCGGCCCAGACGCTGGTGGCCGCCTCGGGACAGCTGCTGGACTCCACGGGCAAGCTCAAGGCCGCCGCAGACGCCGTCGCCCATGACGCCTTCAGCGTGTCTTCCCTCACGGAGGAGGGCCACCGGCACCTGGCGGCCTACGACACGGGGTCCATGTTCAACCGGGCCCTGCGCCTGGGTCGGGGCCTCGCCACCACCAGCGCGGGGATCCTGGCCGCCCCCGTGGCCGATGGCCGGATCCGCGCGGAGGAGCTGCTGGCCCTGGACTACCGCGAGATCCGGGGTTCGGAGATCCACAGCCTGTCCCGGTTCTTCAATGTGGTCCACGTCCCTTCGGAGGGCTTCAACCCGCCCAAGTTCCGCACCGCCTACGACGCCCTGGTGGAGGTGCCCCTGCAGGAAGCCTTCGACAAGGTGCTGGAGCAGGAGCCCCGCCTCACCTTCGCCCTGATCCTCGACCTCAACAGTTACGCCCCCTCCCACAACCGCCGCTTTACGCAGGACTGGACCGGCCAGGCGGACAAAGACCTGGCCGGCAACCGCGTGAAGCGGTTCTTCACCGACAACCAGGTGCTGGTGCGTGGGGCCCGGCACGGCCTCGGGGAGGTCGCCGAGACCCTTCCGGACCGGGTCAACCGGGGGGATTTCCAGGGAGCGGCGGATCTGTCCGAAGGGGCGGCGAAACCTGGGGAGTTCCTCGTGCAGACCTACGCACGGGACACGGGCGCCATCATTACCGTGCTCACGGTGCCGCTCTATGTGTGCGGGCAGCGCTACGGGGTCAGCCTGCTGGGCTGGTCCAGCGACGGCTGACCGGCTCAGAGCGGGTTTGCCTCCAGCTTTCTGGTGAGGGTGAACCGTCCGGAGGCCAGCTTGATCAGGGCCCTGGCCAGGGCCTCGCGGCTGCAGCCCAGGTCGGCGCTCCAGGCCTCCAGGGGCAACTCCCCACCCGCGGGATGGGTCGCGGCCCAGGCCTCCCAAAGGGCCGCCAGGGTGGCCGCCTCCGGTTCCTGGCGGTCCCGCCAGCTGCGCTCCTGGGGGCGTTTGGGTTCATAGAACCGGGTGTTTCGGAGCTTGTCGGGGAGGAAGACCTGCTCGCGGTCGTAGTCGTCGTGGGAGTAGTGGTAGCCCGCCCCGCGACCGGCCTTGCGGGCCGTGGCGGTATGGGCGTCGCGGATGGATTCCGGAATGGGGGCATCGTCGGCCGCCAGGGCGGCATCCACCGCCAGGACCGTGGCGTTGCTCTTCGGGGCATTGGCCACGTAGATCACGGCCTGGGCCAGGGGGATGCGGGCCTCGGGCCAGCCGATCTGCTCCACGGCCCGGCTGGCGGCCTCGCAGAGACTGAAGGCCTGGGGATCAGCGTTGCCCACGTCCTCGGCGGCGCAGACCATGAGGCGCCGGGCGATGAAGCGGGGATCCTCGCCGCCGCGGATCATGCGGCTGAGGTAGTAGAGGGCTGCATCGGCGTCGGAGCCGCGCAGGCTCTTCTGGAAGGCGCTGGCCAGGTCGTAGTGGCCGTCGGCGCGGTCGAACATCATCCGCCCCCCCAGGGCGCCCTGGAGGGACTCAAGGTCCGGATCTGGCATCTCCAGCCAGGTCTCTAGCCCCGAGAGGGCCGAACGCAGGTCGCCGCCGGCCCAGTTCGACAACCACTCGAAGACTTCGGCGGGTCGGGCTTCCGCCCCGCGCTCCCTGGCCCAGGCCCGCTTCAGCACCGTGAGGATGTGGTCCGGTTCCAGGGGCTTGAGGGCGATGAGCTGGCAGCGGCTGCGCAGCGCCGGGTTCAGGTAGAAGGCCGGGTTCTCCGTGGTGGCGCCGATGAGGATGGCCTCGCCCCGCTCCAGGAAGGGCAGCAGGATGTCCTGCTGGGACCGGTTGAAGCGGTGGATCTCGTCCAGGAACACCACCGGCGGCACCTGGCGGAACAGGGGCAGTTCGCGGCCCTCCGCCAGGAACTTCTTCAGTTCCGCGGCGCTGCCGCCGGCCCCGGAGAACTCCATGAAGCCGTGGCCCGTGGCCTCGGCCAGGATGCGGGCCAGGGTGGTCTTGCCGGTGCCCGGCGGACCCCACATCACCAGGGAAGGCAGGCGGCCGCCCGCGGTGAGCCGCGTGAGCGCCCCCTTGGGGCCCAGGAGGTGCGACTGGCCCACCACCTCGTCAAGGGTGGTCGGACGCATGCGTTCGGGAAGGGGGATGTGGGACATGATTAGGGTCTGTTTTCAAAGTGGATGCGAGCCGCGACGGGTCCAGCCGCGTGATCCAGTAAGGATGGGGCCGCAGGGCGACGTGGTTCGTCGTTCAAGGCCGCAGACGCAGCTGGGCGCGCGGCTGGCCCCGTCCCGGAGGGCAAGGGGCGGCGCCCGGCGCGATACTGCGTCAAGCTCCTCGTCAATAGTACCGCTATTGCCATCGTCGCCTTCCTTGTCTCGCTTGGGC
The DNA here is from genome assembly GCA_903839205.1 of uncultured Holophagaceae bacterium. Taxonomy (GTDB): domain Bacteria; phylum Acidobacteriota; class Holophagae; order Holophagales; family Holophagaceae; genus Geothrix. The sequence continues at coordinate 14,965 of CAIMBM010000195.1, forward strand.
GGCGCCCCTTGCGCGGCCACACCCCACTCTGAAAACAGACCCTAGCCGGACCTCCAGCCTATCAGCGCCTGTGCTAGGCTCCCCGCATGCACCTGCCCGCCTACGAACGCGACCCCTGCGCCACGACCCTGGAGACTCGCATCCTGGGGTGCGGGGAGGAGAAGGGCCGCCCCTTCGTGGTCCTGGAGGACACGGTCTTCTACCCCGAGGGGGGTGGGCAGCCCTGCGACTTTGGCACGGTGAACGGGGTGGCCGTGGTCGATGTCCAGAAACGTCCAGGCGGGCTCCGCCACTTTCTTGAGGCCGCCCTCCCGGAAGGGCCCGCTTCGCTCAGGCTGGACTGGACCCGCCGCTTCGACCACATGCAGCAGCACACGGGCCAGCACCTGCTCACGGCCGTGGCCCAGGACCAGTTCCAGTGGGGGACCATGGCCTTCCATCTCGGGACCCAGGTCTGCGACATTGAACTGGATGCGCCGGCGATCACGGCTGCTGCCCTGGATGATCTTGAAACAGCCGTGGCCGCAGAGATCCGCGCCCGCCACGAGATTTCCGCCCGCTGGGTGAGCCCCGAGGGCTACGGGCAGGAGCCGGTGCGCTCCCGGGGGCTCCCCGAGGGCCACACCGGCGACATCCGCCTGGTGCAGATCGCCGGGGTCGACCTGAACACCTGCGGCGGCACACACCTCCGACACACCGGCGAGATCGAGGCCCTCAAGCTCCTGGGCACCGAAAGCATCCGCGGGGGGACCCGTCTCTTCTACGTGGCCGGAGGACGCGTGCGGCACCGGCTCCGGGCCCACGAACTGCGCAACGCCGCCCTGCGCACCCTCCTGGGGGCGCCGGACGAGGACCTGGTCTCGGCCCTCCAGGTCAAGCTGGACCAGCTGCTGACCCTGGAACGACGCAGCCGAAAGATGGAAGAGGAGCTGGCCGAGCATCAGGCGGCGGCCCTGGCGGCGCTGCCTGGTGCCTTCACGGAAGCCCACCTGGAGGGCAGGGACATGGCCTTCCTCCAGAAGCTGGCCCGGGGCATTCTCGCGCTGGCGCCTGCCAAGGCCCTGTTCCTCACGGCCGAGACCGGCGGGCAGGGGATCTTCCTGCTGGCTGCCGGGGAGGCGTCGGACCTAGATGTTCCCGCAGCCGGCCGGGCCGTGGCAGAGCTCCTGGGCGCCAAGGGCGGCGGTGCAGGGAAGACCTTCCAGGGCAAGGCACCCAGTCTGGCCGCGCGGGCTGGAGCCCTGGCCAGGCTCCGGGAGATGGGACACTAGGCCCATGGACCTGATCTACCTCGACCACAACGCCACCACCGCCCTGGATCCCCAGGTCTTCGAGGCCATGGAGCCCTGGTTCACGGAGCGCTTCGGCAACGCCAGCGCGGCTTATGCCTTGGGGCACCTCTCGGATGGCGCGCTGGTGGCGGCCCGGGAGCAGGTGGCGGCCCTGGTGGGCTGCACGCCGGCGGAAATCGTATTCACCTCCGGCGGCACCGAGAGCCTGAACCATGCCTTCCGGGGGGTGTGGGAGGCCTTTCCGACCCGGCGCCATCTGGTCGCCACCGCCGTCGAGCATCCCGCCGTGCGGGCGCTGGTGCTCTGGTGGAAGGCCCAGGGGGGCGAGGTCACGGACGCGGGCGTGGATGGCGAGGGCCGTCTGGACCTGGTGGGGCTGGAACGGGCCGTGAGGCCGGACACCGCCCTGGTCGCCGTCATGGCCGCCAACAACGAGTCCGGCGTCCTGTTCCCGGTGGATGAAGCTGCCCGCATCGCGAAGGCGAAAGGCGCCCTCTTCCTGGTGGACGCCACCCAGGCCATGGGCAAGGTCCCGGTGGACGCCACGGCCTGGGGCGTGGACCTGCTGGCCCTCAGCGGCCACAAATTCCACGGGCCCAAGGGCACGGGCCTGCTCATGATCCGCCGGGGCCTCCGCCTGAAGCCCTTGATGGTTGGCGGATCCCAGGAACGGGGACGCCGGGGCGGCACCGAGAATGTTCCGGGCATCGTGGGGCTCGGCAAGGCGGCCGAACTGGCGAGACTCCGCCTCCCGGAGATGGATCGGGTGCGCCGCCTGCGGGATGCATTCGAGCTCCACCTGCTCACAGAAATTCCCGAAGTCCGGATCCATGGGGCCGAGGCGGAACGCCTGCCCAACACCTGCCTGGTCGGTTTCGCTGGCCTCGAAGGCGAGGCCCTGCAGCTGATACTGGGGGAACAGGGCGTGTGTGTTTCCACGGGCAGCGCCTGCAGCACGGGCATGCGCGAACCCAGCCACGTGCTGCGGGCCATGGGCGTGCCCGGGCCCTACGCCCGGGGGACCGTCCGCTTCAGCCTGGGGCGGGGGACCCAGGAGCCGGAGATGGAGAAGGTCCGGGAGCTGCTGCCCGCCCTGGTGGCCGCCCTGAGGGAGGGGGCTTCTTTCGCCCAGCGGAAGGCCTGAGGGGCCGGTGGGTCAGGCCAGTTCCATCAACTGCCGCGCATAGTGCTCGACGGCGTAGGGCAGCCACCGATGGCCCGGCAGGTCCCGGCTGAGGTAGCCCATGTGGCCGCCCCGGGCCTCGAAGTGCAGATGCACTGAAGCGGAAGCACTCGCCTCTGCGGCGTGCCGCCAGGGAATGAAGGGGTCGTCCTTGGCCATGAGGACCACGGTCGGCACGGTGATCTTCGAGAGGTGGGGCCGGGCGGAGCAGCGGGCGTAGTAGTCGTCCGCATTCCGGAAGCCCGCGGCCTTGGTGGTGTAGGCGTCGTCGAATTCGCGCAGGCTCATGAGGGGCCAGGTCCGGTAGGCGTCCGGTATGAGGCCGTCGTCCAGGCGCTCGCGGATGGCCTTCCGGCAGCGCCGGATGAACCGGAGTTCATAGAGGCGGCTGAGGCCCCGGTGGATGGAGCTGGAGCAGGCTCCCAGGTCCACAGGCGGGTTCACGGCGATGGCCGCGTCGGGCCGGGCGGCCGTTTCCGGCAGGCCGCCTCCCAGGTTGAGCAGCAGGGCGTTGGCCGAAAGGGAGTAGGCCACGGCCAGCTGGCGCAGGGCAGGGTGGAGGTCCCTGGCCCTGGCGAAGGCGGCGCCCAGATCCTCCCCCGAGCCGCTGTGGTAGGGCTTCTTCGCCAGGCCGCGGCCGGCACCGCAGCCCCGGTGGTTCAGGGTCCAGACATGGTGGCCCAGCTTCCTGGCCAGGGCCACGGTGCGGCGCACATAGTGGGCCTGATCGTCCCCGCCCAGGCCATGGAAGACCAGGGTCAGCACGTCCGTGTCGCCCGGGTAGTGGCGCCCGGTGAGCCGGTCGCCATCCCGAAGCGGGATCTGGATCGGTTCGAAGGGGTAGGCCGGGGGCTCCCCCGGCAGGTAATTGCCCAGGATGGTCTGCAGATGGCCAGAGGCCGCCCACCAGGGGGCGCGGCAGGGGAGGGGCGGCGGTGCCAGGTTGAGCATCCCTCCAGTTTGCCCCGGACGGGTCAGTCGTTCCGCTTGAAGACCAGCTTGTAGCTGAAGGGGTTGTCCAGCTTCGGATGGGTACAGGTCACCTGGAGGGCCAGGGAATCCCCGTCCTTCCGCATGGAATAGACGTACTTCAGGGTGTAGTCATCTCCCCTGAGGGTCTGGATCATGGTCGGGCCGTTCCGCGTGAGCGTGACTTTGAACTTCTCGTCGTCGCTGCGTTTCCAGTCGGCCTCGGTGCCATCGGCAGGCGTATCGATGGGGCGTTCCTTCCCCATGGTGACGGAAAAACTCTCACCGGCCAGGATGTCCAGCTTGTTGAAGCCGCGGCAGGCGGACTGGAGCTTCTTCTTCCAGTACAGCCTCATGGCGAAATTCTGATCCTTGAGGAAGTCGTCGATCTGTTCCTCGACCGTGTCGCTTTGGGAGGCGTGCAGGGACCACTCGCCATCCCACTTGATCATCGCTTCCTTGTCGGCAGCGGCCCCTTTCTGGGCAGGCTTCGCCTTCTGGGCCGAGACGGGAAGGGCCAGGAGACCGGGAAGGATGAGGAGTGGAAGCAGGCGCATGGGGACTCCAGGTGCGATGGTTGGAGCCTACGCCCCCGGTCCGCCTTCGGGAAGGTGCTTCGCTGAAGCTTGAGATAAAGGTGCAGATCCGGAGGAACCACCCGGGAACCAGGGGTGTAAGCTGATGGTAATTATGAATTCATCCTCGCGCCGCCACCCCCCCCAGCCCTCCGAAGTCCCGATGAGCACCCCCCCCGACAAGCCTTTCAACTCCCGCCCGCCGAGCCTGGCGCCCCGTGCCCTTTATGAACAGGTGGCGGAGCGGCTGCGCCAGCAGATCTACAGCCGGGAACTCGAACCAGGCAGCAGGATCGACGAGCAGAAGCTGGCGGAGGAGTACGGCATCAGCCGGACCCCCATGCGCGAAGCGCTGAAAGTGCTCGCCACCGAGGGCCTGGTGACCATGAAGATGCGCCGCGGCTCCCATGTGGCAGAGATGTCCGTGGACGACGTGCGGCAGGTCTACCGCCTGATGTCCCTCCTGGAGAGCGATGCCGCCATGGAGGTGGCGGAGCGCGCCTCTGAGGAAGACCTGGCCAGCCTGCGCCAACTCCATGAGCGGCTGGAAAAGCAGGTGCGCCAGCGGGACGCCTACTTCGCCACCAACGAGCAGTTCCACCTGCGCCTCCTGACCATCGCGGGCAACCGCTGGCGTCTGCAGATCGTCAACGATCTCCGCAAGGTCATGAAGCTCAACCGCCACCACTCGCTCTTCCACCAGGGCCGTCTCTCCGAGTCCCTCGCCGAGCATCGCGCCCTCATGGATGCGCTGGAGCAGCGGGATCCCGCCGCCGCCGCCGCCCTGGTGAGGATGCATTTCGAGAAGGGTCTGGCGGCCGCAGGGGGCTGACCCGCACCGGGCCCAGGTTCACTCGTGCAGGGCGATCTATGGGAACCAGGGGGGTTCCCGATCCGGATCCAGGGTGTGCTTGGAACTTGTGATTCATGATGTATAATTACTGCTTGTGTTCAGCGAACAACAGTGTAGAAACTTGTAGAACTCTTAATTTCAATTATTTCCAAACAATATTCCCGGGTGGCGATTTGTACGACAGGCATGCGATTAGGGTTCCCGGGCCGGGAATGAACCCGGTCAGGCCATGGCCAAGGAGGCGAACCGGATCCAAACAGTGAACCCCCTTTGCCCGTTCAACCGATCAACCATGCACCAGACAGCAGTGGAACCAGCCTGAACATTCGCGGTCACCATACGAAGGAGTTTGTCCATGAGTCGCAAACAGGAAGCCCTCGACTACCATTCGCAGGGAAGAAAAGGGAAGATCGAAGTCGTCGCCACCAAGCCCTGCTCCACGGCCCGCGATCTGGCCAATGCCTATTCCCCCGGCGTGGCTGAGCCCTGCCTGGAAATCGAGAAGAACCCCGAATTGGCCTACGAATACACGGCGAAGGGCAACCTCGTGGCCGTGATCTCCAACGGCACCGCCGTGCTGGGCCTCGGCAACATCGGGGCCCTGGCCGGCAAGCCGGTCATGGAAGGGAAGGGGGTCCTCTTCAAGCGGTTTGCCGACATCGACGTGTTCGACATCGAAGTGAACGAACTGGACATCGACCGGTTCTGCCAGGTGGTCAAGGCCCTGGAACCCACTTTTGGCGGCGTGAACCTCGAGGACATCAAGGCCCCCGAGTGCTTCGAGATCGAGACCCGCCTGAAGAAGGAGATGAACATCCCCGTCTTCCACGACGATCAGCACGGGACGGCCATCATCAGCACGGCGGCGCTCATGAACGCCTGCGAGATCGTGGGCAAGAAGATGGAAGACATGAAAGTCGTGTTCAGTGGCGCCGGGGCTTCCGCCATCGCCTGCGCGAACATGATGATCTCCGCCGGTGTGAAGCTGGAGAACCTCTGGCTCTGCGACACCAAGGGCCTGGTCTACACCGGCCGGGCGGAAGGCAACAACAAGTACAAGGACAAGTTCGCGAAGCCCAGTGAGTGGCGCACCCTGGCGGACACCATCGTGGACGCGGACGTGTTCGTGGGCTGTTCCAGCAAGGGCGCCCTGACTCCCGAGATGGTCCTGAGCATGGCCAAGCAGCCCATCGTCTTCGCCCTTGCGAACCCGGATCCCGAGATCGACTACCACCTGGCGAAGGCCACCCGCCCCGACATCATCATGGCCACGGGCCGCAGCGACTTCCCGAATCAGGTGAACAATGTCCTGGGCTTCCCCTTCATTTTCCGCGGCGCCCTGGATGTGCGCGCCTCGGAAATCAACGAGCCCATGAAGCTGGCGGCGGCCAAGGCCCTGGCCGCCCTCACCCGGGAGGAAGTGCCGGATTCCGTAGTGAAGGCCTACGCGGGCCAGACCTTCAGCTTTGGGCCTGAGTACATCATCCCCAAGCCCTTCGACCCCCGCGTGCTGCTCTGGGTGGCCCCGGCCGTGGCCAAGGCCGCCATGGACACCGGCGTAGCCAGGATGCCCATCGCCGACATGACGTCCTACCGGGAGCGCCTCGAGGGGCTTCAGGGCCGCAGCAAGGATGTCATCCGCAGCGTCATCAACCGGGCCAAGGCTGACCCCAAGCGGGTGGTCTTCCCCGAAGGCGACCATCCCCTGATCCTGCAGGCCGTGTCCCAGATGGTGGAGGAAGGCATCTGCCTGCCCATCCTGCTGGGCGATCCCGCCCGGATCAAGGAGGTGGCCGCCAACCACGGCATCGGGCTGGAAGGCATCGAGATCCTCGATCTCAACACCGTGTCCTGGCGCCAGGAGGCCGAGGATGCCTTCTATGATCTGCGGAAGCGGCGGGGTGTCACCCACTTCGAGGCCAACCGCCAGCTCCAGCGCCGGATCTACCTCGGCGCCATGATGTGCCGCCTGGGCAAGGCCGACGGTCTCATCGCCGGCCTGACGATGTACTACCCCGAGACCATCCGGCCCTGCCTGGAAGTCATCGGCACGCGGAAGGGCGTGAAGCGGGTCTGCGGCGTCTACACCATGGTGCTGAAGAACCGCGTCCTGTTCTTCGCCGACACCACCATGAACATCGAGCCCAACCACGAGGACCTGGCGGAGATCGCCCTCCTCACGGCGGACCTGGTGAAGAACACCTTCAACATGGAGCCGAAGGTCGCCATGATCTCCTTCTCCGATTTCGGCAGCGTGGAACATCCCCTGGTCCGGAAGGTCCAGAAGGCGGTCGAGATCGTGAAGGCCCTCCGCCCCGAGCTGAAGTGCGACGGCGAGATGCAGGCCGATACCGCCCTCGGCGAAGGCATCCTGGCCGAAGACTATCCCTGGGTGGACCTGCCGGGGGGGCCGAACGTGCTGGTCTTCCCCGACCTCACCAGCGGGAACATCGCCTACAAGCTGGTGCAGAGGCTGGCTAACGCCGAGGTCATCGGTCCCATCATCTGCGGCATGGCCGCGCCAGTCCACGTGCTCCAGCGGCACGCCGACCTCCACGACATCATCCACCTCACGGCCCTCACCGTGGTGGAGGCTCAGCAGAAGTAGGGACCCGTCCCGAGTCGTCAGAATTCAACACGCGGGGGCCCATGGTCCCCGCGTCTTTTGTCCGGCTGAAGCGGGCCCGTAACCTCAGGACCGCTGGAGCTGGGCCAGCCAGGACTGGATCTCCGGGTCCGGATCCGGGCTCAGGCGCAGGGCTTCCCGGAGGTCGACCAGGGCCGGTCCGGATTCCTCCCGCTGGAGGTGGACAAAGGCGCGCTCCTTGTGGACCCTGGGGTTGTCCGGGTCGAGCAGGATGAGGTGAGTGCCGGTCCAGAGGGCCTCCTCCCAGTTCTCGGCGTGCATGAAGCGCAGGTGGAGATTCCGCACCAGCCGGATGAGGGTTTCCCGGCCGCTGGCCGGCCGGAGCATGTCCCGCTGGAAGGTCACTCGCCCCGCGGTGGCAGACCTCACCAACTCAGCGCCGCCTTCCACTCCCACCGGGCGCCCCTGGTGGAAGGGGTCGAAGCACAGGAGCCCGAAATCATTCCTCAGGGCCGCGATGAAGTGTCCCGGGAGCGCCACCCCCACCGCATCGAAACCCATGCGGCGCGCGAGGTCCACCCAGAGGATGGAGAGGGTGATGGGCAGGCCCTTCCGGCGGGCGAGAACCGCTGGCAGGAGGGCATTGAGGGGATCACCGTAGGTGTCCCGGTCGCCCACGAAGCCCAGTTCGACGAAGAGCAGGTGGTTCAGGGTGTCGATGGCCTTGTGGGTGTTCCAGGGCAGGGGCATCCGGCCCGCGAGGAGGAAGGCCCAGTCGTTCAGCTCCATGGACACATGGTGGGGATCAGGGTCGTCCAGGGCCGGGGCCACGGCGTGCACGGCCCCCTCGGCGAGATTCCGGCAGTCGGGGTCCTCGCGCAGGTATTCGAGCAGGGACATCAGCCCCGCCGACGCAGGGAAGACCGGGCCACAAGGGCCAGAAAGACGAGGGCTATGGCTCCCCAACTCCATTTTTGCCATGAACTGGTGGCAGCCTTGACCTTGCGGGCCTCCTCGACTTTGCGGGCATTCTCCTCGAAGGAGAGCTTGGACCGAGCCTCCCGGGCCTCCTGCACGGCCTTCTGAGCCGAGTCCTTGGAGGCCTGGAGCTCTTTCGCGGCGGGGTCCTGCTCTTCCTCGATTCCCAGCACGGCCAGCTGCTTCTTCGTTCCCGGATCGGCCTGGAAACGGGCCGGCGCCGCCGCGGCTTCATCGTCGTAGGACGTGGAAGACAGGCTGTCTTCCACGGATTCGGTGAGGGCCTGGATGTCCTCGCGCAGCCCCTCCATCACCTGGTTCTGACGGTGGAGCTGGGCCCCCTGGATCCAGAGCAGCCCAAGCTGGAGGACGAGGATGGTGGGAATGGTCCATCGAAGGGCAGTTCGCTTCACGGTTCTAGGCCTCCCTTCCCAGGATAAACAGGGTCCGGTCGTCGTGGTTCTGGGTATCAAAAGCCGATACATCGTTGAAGACGGCTTCGCAGGCGGCCCGCGGGCTGCCGGTGCCCCAGAGGCGGCGCAGCTGGGCACTGAGTCGGCCCAGGCCATAGAGTTCGCCCGCCCGATTCATGGACTCGGATAGCCCGTCGCTGTAGAGCACCATCCAGCCTCGGGGCGGGAGAGTGCCTTGGACCACGGCCCAATCCTGGGCACCGGCGGGCCTCAGCCCCAGGCCCCGGCCGTGGGGAACCAGCTCGGCCACCGCCTCCGTGTCCGGGGCCCCAAGCACCAGGGCGCCCGGGTGGCCAGCCCGCGCCAAGGAGTAGTTTCCCGCAGCATCCCATTCCAGGAGGATGAGCGTGAGGAAGCCCCGGCTGCCCAGCAGCTGGCGCAGGGTCTGGTCCAGGGACCGGAGGATGCCCTCCAGGCCCGTGTCCTCCAACTGGGCCGCCTGCTCGAGCAGGGCGGTGGCCTGGGCCATGTAGAGGGCGGCAGCCATGCCCTTGCCGCAGACGTCGCCCACGGCCGCAAGCCAGGTGCCACCAGGACGCTGCTTCACGAAGAGCAGGTCGCCCCCGGTCTCCTGGGCCGGCTCGAGGCGCAGGGCTACCTGGAATCCTGGAATGGGAGGCACCTGGGAGGTGATCAGGCCTTCCTGGATGCGCCGGGCCGTCTCGAGTTCCTGGCTGAGCCGTTCCTGGGCCACCAGGCGCTGGTGCATGACGGCCGTCTCCAGCACCTGGCCCGCGGCCAGGGCCACATCGCAGAGGAGTTCACGGTCCTCGCGGCCGTAGTTCAGCTCGGCGTACTTGCCTCCGAGGAGGACGGCGCTGTGGGGGGCCTCACCGGCCAGGATGAGCAGCATCAGCTGCACCTCGAGGGCGTCGAGGTGCGCCCGCAGGGTGCCGCCCTGCTCACGGATCCAGTCCGCCTCTTCACTGCCCAGGCCCAGCACCAGCTCACGGTTCTCCCGGGCCAGGCGGAGCAGACTGAGGGGGATTTGGAGCGGCTGGGGCGGGAAGTGGATTCTGCGGTCCTCACGATCCGAGGCTTCGGCCGCCGGCAGCATCACCTGCCGGTCTTCGATGGGCAGGATCTCCAGCACCTGGGGCTGGAAAGCCTCCCCGAGGGAGTGGCGCAGGGACTTGAGCAGGGAATCCTCCCGGAAGCGCTTGCGGGGCGCCCGGACGGCACTGAGGGCGATCTCTCGGGTGCTGGAAAAATCCCGCCGGAACCGTCGCCGGATGCCCCTCAGAACGCGCCTCAGGGCCCAGCCGAGGGGCAGCGCCAGGAGGCCGATGAGGGCCCCGGCCCAGCCGGGCGGAATGGCAGCAAGGTGGGAAAAGGCCCAGGCCAGACCGGTCAGGTAGGCCGCCACGGTGAGGACCAGGATGGCCATGTAGGCGATCCAGCGCAGCAGCACCTTCTGCACGTCGAAGAGCCCGTGTCGGAAGATGGCGTAGGCGAAGCTGAGCGGAAGCAGGGGGGCCGGCAGCATGAAGATGAAGGCCTGGCGGTGGAAGAGGAGGCTGTCGCCGAATCTGGCCTGGAGCATGGACCAGGCCAGCAGGTCGAGGCAGAGGATGGCGGTCACGACCAGGGAGGGCAGGAGGGCCTTCCGGAGCCGCTCCGGGGCGCGAAAAGTCCCTCCGATGAAGAAGGCGAGACCGGCGAGGGCAGCCGCAAGGTAGAGCGAGTTCGGGAGGTAGGACAGGGCTTTCAACAGGGTCCGGAGCGGGCCTTCCGGCGAGGCGCCCCCGGGGGTCTTCAGCACGCCACCATTGGCCAGGACCCAGAGGCGCAGGACCAACAGGAGGAGGGCCAGGAAGGCGAAGGTGGCATAGAGGGACCGCAGAAAACGACGGTTCTTCCGCCACTCGAAGGCATGGGGAAAACGCAGGAAGAAGTGGACCCAGAGGGGCGGCAGGAGGGCGTAGGCCAGGCTGGCCATGAGGGCCACCAGGACGGCCAGGGTCATGGGGGGATTGCCGGCGAGGGGCACCCCCGACATCAGCAGGGCGATGGCGGCCAGGTAGAAGAAGTGCCTTGAGGATTTCCGCTCCGGCGCCGAGATCACCACGAGCAGGCCGATGGCCCAGGCCAGGAGGCCGTTCGCTAGCAGGGCCAGCTGCATCCGATCCAGGGGCTTGACCAGCCGGACGGGCAGGAGGATCTGGTGGCCCTGGCGGTTCACGGAGTAGATCAGGATGGTGCCCTCGGGCTTCCCGTTGATGAAGCGCTGGGCCTTCAGGGTGCCTTCCACGGTGGGCTCGTAGGCCCGCCCCTGGATCTTCACCAGCTCGTCGCCCTCCAGCAGGCCCGCATCTTCCGCCACGCCATCGGGCAGGATCTCCCGGATGACGATCTTCCCGTTCTCCACCCGCCAGGAGCACTGGTCATCGGATCCGGCATAGACCCACTGGTTGAGGGCGAAGGACCCCAGCGCCAGCGTCAGACAGGCGAAGCTGAGCCACAGCAGACGCCACCGGATTCGTTTCAGATAGGGATTCATGGGGCCTTTGTGAAAGAATGCCGGATGGATCGGATCTCGCGGAATGACAGAGCCTGCTGGGTCCTGGTGGGCGGAAGGCGGCGGCTGGGCCGAGCCCTGGCAGAAGATCTGGCCCGGGATCACGATCTGGTGCTGACCAGTTCGGCCCCCTGGGAGGGGGAAACCTGGGTGGATGGCTTGTCGAAGACGGGGCGGGTCCGGACGCTGCGGTGGGATGCCGACGATCCGGCGCTGGGTTCCCGCATGATGGCAGATCTGGACACGCTCCAGGCCGAAGGCTGGTTTATTTCCGGGGCCGTGATCCTGGCGGGAAGCTTTCCTGAAAGCAGGCTCGGGACCTGGACCCAGGAGAGCCTCGACGCCACCTGGCGGTTGAACCTGGGCTTCCCCTTTCTGTGCGCCCAGACCCTCGCGCCGCATCTCGCCGAGGGATCCTGCATGCAGCTGCTCTTGGATACCTCCATTCACCGCCCCTGGCTGCAGCGTCTGCCCTACAGCGCCGCCAAGGCCGGCCTGGCGGCCCTGGTTCCCGGCCTGGCCCAGCTGCTGGCTCCGCGCGTCCGGGTGGTGGGTCATGCCCTGGGCACGCTGCTGGCCGCCGAAGGCAGCAAGGCCGCTTTCCTGGCGGACCGCACCCTGGTCAAGCGCATCGGGGACCCGGCGGACCTCTGCCGTGCCGTGCGCTTCGCGGCGGCCAGTCCCTTCCTCACGGGCGAGATCCTCACCCAGGATGGAGGCCGGCGCTGGATCGACCGATGAGGTTCAACGTCAATGAGGTGTTCCACAGCATCCAGGGGGAGGGACGGGGCCCCGTCCGCGAACGCAAAGCGTGAGCGGGAGGACGCGCCGGTGGCGCGTCCGATCCGGGGGTAGTCATGGGTGCCCCGCGATCGCCCGAAGGGCGGGAGCGGAGGATGATGAAGAAGGAAGGATGCTGATGAAGTTCAAGGTCAATGAGGTGTTCCACAGCATCCAGGGGGAGGGACGGGGCCCCGTCCGCGAACGCGAAGCGTGAGCGGGAGGACACGCCGGTGGCGCGTCCGATCCGGGGGTAGTCATGGGCGCCCCGCGATCGCCTGCGGGCGGGAGCGGAGGATGATGAAGGAAGGGCGCTGATGAGGTTCAAGGTCAATGAGGTGTTCCACAGCATCCAGGGGGAGGGCGCCCGCATTGGCAGGCCCTGCCTCTTCATCCGCCTCAGCGGCTGCCCCTTGCGCTGCGTCTACTGCGACACCGAGTACGCCTTCTACGAGGGTCAGATGCGTGAGTTGGATTCCCTGGTAGCCGAGACGCGCCA
>CAIMBM010000196.1 GCA_903839205.1 uncultured Holophagaceae bacterium
CGAACCGATCCTGGAAGTGCACATCTCCGTCCCGGCCGACCACACCGCCAAGGCCCAGAAGATCATCACCAGCCATCGCGCCGGCCACATCCTCGGCTATGACGCCAAGCCCGGCTGGCCCGGGTGGGACGTGGTGGACGGCAGCTACCACACCGTGGACAGCTCCGACATGGCCTTCAAGACCGCCGCCCGCATCGGCATGACCGAGGCCGGGGCCGTCTGCCATCCGGTGCTGCTGGAGCCCATCTGCGAGGTTCACATCGCCGTGCCCAGCGAGTTCACGCCCAAGGCCCAGCGCCTGGTGACTGGAAGGCGTGGGGGCCAAGTCCTCGGCTTCGACGCCCGGCCCGGCTGGACCGGCTGGGACCTCGTGTCGGCCTACATTCCCCAGGCCGAGATGGGCGACGTGGTGGTGGAACTCCGCAGCCTCACCATGGGCGTCGGTTCCTTCACCTGGGCCTTCCACCACCTGCAGGAACTCGTGGGCCGCGACGCCGACAAGGTGGTCGAGGCGCGGAAGGCGACCAAGGCGCCGGCCTGATCGATGGGCAAGGACATCCGGCTCGTCTGGGCTCCGGCCCGGGCGGGTCGGAGATAGGAAAAGCCATTCTTCCTGCGCAATGAGACAATCTCTCTCCGGATTCCCGTCAGGGAGTCCGGAGCATGGAGCGGCCCATTGGCACAGAAGGGCGTACAAGTGATCACCGTGGAGCCCGGCAGCCTGGCCGAGGAGGCCGGCATCCGTCCTGGCGACACGCTGCTGGAGATCCACGGCGAGGCGGTGCTGGACCAACTCAACTACCAGTTCCTCATCACCCGGGAGGACCAGGCGCTGCTGCGGGTGCGGCGTCCCGACGGCAGCACCTTCGAGGCCGACCTGGAGAATGGCGGCGAAGGCATCGGGGTGGATCTGGCCCAGGACGAGGTGAAGGTCTGCAAGCAGAACTGCGTGTTCTGCTTCGTGCACCAGATGCCCAAGGGCTTCCGGAAGTCGCTCTACCTGAAGGACGAGGATGTGCGCCTGTCCTTCCTCTACGGCCACTTCACGACCCTCTCCAGCAGCGATGATGCGGAGCTGGACCGCATCGTGCGGGAGCGGCTGAGCCCCATCCATGTGTCGGTCCACGCCACGGACCCGGTGGCCCGCATCCGGGTGGTGGGTAATCCCCGCGAGGGCGACATCCTCCGCAAGCTCGACCGCCTGCTGGCGGGCGGCATCGATGTCCACACCCAGGCGGTGGTGGCGCCGGGACTCAATGACGGCGCCATCTGGCAACGCACCCTGGACGACCTCTGGGCCCGTCGCCGGGAGGGGCGGGGCAGCGTGCTGAGCCTCTCTTGCGTCCCCGTGGGCCTCACCGCCCATCGCGAGGGCCTGCCCGACGTGCAGGACGTGGACCCGGCCTTCGCCCGGGACTGGGTCTCCCGCTGGACGCCGGAAGTGCGGAAATACACCAAGGATAATGGGGGCGAACCCTGGCTGCTGCTGGCGGACGAGTGGTTCACCCGGGCCGGGCTCGAGGTGCCTGGCCGCGGCTTCTATTCAGGCTCCTGGGCTCAGCTGGAGAACGGTGTGGGCCTGGTGCGGCGCTTCCTGGAGCACAGCCGCCGCTTCATCAAGAGTCCGAAGGCGAAGGGGTTTGCCGGCCGGCGGGTGCTCCTGCTGACGGGGGCCAGCTTCGCGCCTGCGCTCTCCCGGGTGGCCGCGGAGCTGAACCGCACCGTGGGCAGCCACCTGCGGGTGGTTCCCGCGAAGAATTTCAGCTTCGGGGAGACGGTGACGGTGGCGGGCCTGCTCTGTGGCGAGGACCTGAAGTACGCGGCCCATGCGGACCGGGAGGCCAAGGGCGGACGCGCGGACTGGGTGGACGCCGTGGTCGTGCCCTCGTCCAGCCTGCGGACCCACACGGGCCCCACGGACCAGTACACGCTGCGGGGGTTCGTGGTCCGGGAGGAGGGCACCTTCCTCGATGACCTCACCTTGCCCCAGCTGGCCGCAGACCTCGGCGTGCCCGCCGTGCCCAGCGGCGCCAACCTGTCCCACCTGCTGGACCACCTGCAGGCCGCGGACCGGGGCGCCTTCCGGGGCGGGGCCCTGCGGTCCGCCTTTCACACCGCGGGCCTGAACCTCCCGCAGGGTGCCTACAACCCCTAGATGAGCCCGGCGGAGGCCGCGGCTGTCACCACCTGCACGAGGCCATTGATGGCCTTGGCCGCATCCTCCACGAGGGCGGCTTCCTTGGCCAGGGCCCCATCGATGGCCTTGATCCGGCCAGCCACCTCGGTCAGATCCTTCGCGTCGGCCTTCAGGGCCGTGACCTGTTCGCTGATCTCCTCGAGGATCAGCGAGTCCTCGAGGTCATCGAGGTCGAAAAAGAGTTTGGTGAGGGCCGTCTGCTCCTCGTCTGTGAGCCCTGTCCTGGCCCGGGCCGCCTGGACGGCATTCCGGGCGATCCTCACCTTTTGAAGAGCGGCAAGGCGTTCGGTGTTCGCCATGGTGGGGGTCTCCCGTCGGGTTGTGGTTCAGGTCCGGAGCAGTCCGCTAATCGGAGCCCACTTTCTTTTGGAGGGCCTGGGCCGCCTTGACCTGCTCAGACAGGCTGCGCAGCTCAGCCAGCTGTCCCTCCGGCGAGTTGCCGGGTTGGACGGCCGCGACCAGGGCCTTGTGGGCCTTCCCGAGCCGGGTGGTCGAAGCCTCCACCGATTTGGCAAGCTCCCTTCCGGCCCCGGCCCTGGCCATCCATCCGGCGAAGGCCTCCACGTCGCCGTGGTTCATGAATCCCGGCCGGAGGGAGAAATACGAAAGGAAATTGGCTTCGAGTTCCGCCCGCTCCGCCGAGAAGCAGACGCCCTCCGGCCCCTCGCCTCCCAGCTCATTCATCAGCCCGGCCAGTTCCTCCGCCAGCTTCTGGACCATGGGATCCGCGTCCTCGACGAATCGCCGCAGGTACTTGGCCTGCTTTGCCCGGACCAGGATGCCGCCGATCCCCCGCACCGCGGCGGCTGCCGCAGCCCCGAACGGGTCCAGGTTTCCGGTGCTGTGGGGCAGCTTGTTGTATTCGGCGATGCTTCCATCCAGCGCCTTCCCCAGGTCCTCGGCATGGGTGTCCAGGGCCTTCAGCTGATCATCGGACACCAGCTGGGCCAGGGCCTCGGAATAGGTCGTGAGCACGCCCACGGCCCTGTCCAGTTGCGTGGCCTGTCTGCGCAGCTCATCGCCGGTTTCGAGGCTCCTCCGCACGACCGCGAGGCTCAGCTTCGCGTCTTTCCCCTCGGCGGACGCGGCCGTGAACAGTGTGTCGGCCGAGTGGACCGCTTCATAGGCCCGGAGCACGGAACCGGGGAGCGTCGAGTACTTCTTCGTGGCGGTTTCAAAATCCGAGACGGCGGTCACCTGGGGTTTCGTGAGGACGGGGCCACAGCCCACTCCGAAAAGGACCCAAGGCAGGACCAGGCAGCGGAGCGTTTTCATGGGTCCTCGCAGGGCACGGACATGGCAGACCTCATGAGCATGGCGACGGGATGGTGCAGGATGCCGACTGGAACTCGGGTAGATAATACCTAGTGTTTTCCTCGGTAATTTCACCCTACCCGTATATCCCATGTGAATCGGGAGATCCATGGGCTGGTTCTGCAGGGATGTTCTGAGCTGGCCTGCCTGATCCATTTAGAGTGCCTAACAATACCCCCACGGGGCCGCGCGAGGGTCGCCGGGCGAGCAAGGCGAGGAACGCGAGTCAAAGCGCAGGGGGCACTACGCGCGACGGAGGCTCCGGCTCTGCGAGCCGGAGGCGAGCAGAAGCGGCGCACCGCGCCGCGATGGCTGGAGGTGGCGTTGCATCGCCCTCCGCCTGACGGGCCCTGCCACGCAGGGCCCTCCCACTCACTGGCGTTCGCGGAGGCGGAGCCTCCCCGCCGGCCCTCGCCCGGAGGGATGAAGCCAGGCAGGCGCTCCGCGGCGTCAGATCCCTTGAACAACGAACCACGTTGCCCTGCGGGCCCTTCCTTCTCGGTATCGCCTGCGGCGAAACGCGAGACAAACTGATATCTGCGGTGCATCCTGTCTGGCTTCATCGCGGCCTCGTCGGGGTTTTGTTAGGCACTCTTAAACCCGCCGCCCGCCCCGGGGGGGATTCCAGGCAGGATGGAGGACATGCCTGCCGTCACTGCCGCCCAGTCCCGTCGCCGCGCGGTGGCCCGCCTGGAATTGGCGGGCTCGGCGCTCTGCTTCGGGCTCATGGCCATCCTGGCCCGCAGGCTCACGCTGCCCGGCATGGGGTTTACGGCGGGTCATCTGGCGGTGCTCCGCTTTGCGGTGGGCGCCCTGGTCAGCCTGGCGGCCTTCGGGCTGATTCCGGGCCTCTACCGGCCCAGCAACCACCGCCTGCTGGTGATGCGCGGCCTGTCGGGCGGCGCGGTGGTGGTGCTCTACTTCTACGCCCTGGCCCACATCCCGGCGGGGGAGGCGGGCATCCTCTACAACATGTACCCGGTGATCGCCATCGTCATGTCCCTGGTGATCTTCAAGGAGCGGCCCGCCATCCACCTGTGGCTGGCCCTCCTGGCGGCCTCCCTGGGGGTGGCGCTGGTCCTCAGCCAGGGCCGCCTGGGCTTCGGCTTCGGCCGGGGCGAAATGGCGGCGCTGGCGGCAGCGGTCTTCGCCGCAGCCAGCGCCAACGCCATCAGTGCCGTTCGGCACACGGACAATGCTGCCACGATCTTCTTCTTCTTCTGCATCGTCGGGCTTCCCGTGGTGATCCCCTTCGCCCTTTCCCCCTGGCCGGGGGGGGTGGGCCCCTGGGGGCTGGCCATCCTCATGAGCCTCCTGGCCTACGGCGGACAGATCCTCATGTCAGACGCCTACGGCGCCCTGTCGGTACCCGAGGCGGCCATCTGGCTCCAGCTGCTGCCCATCGTCCAGTACCTGCTGGCCGTACCGCTGCTGAAGGAGCGGGCCACGCTTTCTGGCCTGGCGGGCGTCCTCGTCACAGTGGCGGGCGTGGTCTACGGGACGGTGTGGGGGCACCGGAGGGCCAAGTCCCTGTCGCGGGCATGAAAGAGGGCCCCGGTCGGGGCCCTCTTTCATGCGGGGTGGACGGTCCTAGCTGACGGGGGCAGCCACCAGGCGCTTCCGAAGGGAAACGGCCACTTTCACGTCGCCGCCATCCTGGCCCAGGAACTTGTCGGGCAGTTCGAGGGACTTCTTCTTGGCGGCATTCGAGGCGACGCGGATGGCGTCGAGCACATCCACCATGGCCTGGAACTTCACGTCCTCGTCCACCTTGAGGAAGACCTTCCGGTAGTTGAGCGGCTGCAGCATGACCGCCTCGGGCAGCTTGTCCTTCAGTCCCTGGGCGTCGATCTTGTCCTGCTGCAGGGTCATGCTCCCGTCCTGGTCGATCTGGATCAGGATGTTGTTGGGATCGGGTGCGGGCGGCTTGGCGAGCACCTGGACCTGGGGCACCACCACCTTGGTGGCCTTGTCCAGGCCGGGCACCATGACGATGAAGACGATGAGCAGCACCAGCACGATGTCGATCAGCGGGGTGACATTGATATCGGATTTCTGTTTGCTCTTGGGGCTCCCGGCATCCATTACTTGGCCCCCTCAGACTTGTCCTTTTCCTCGCTGGTGACGATGGACGCCTCGTCGGCGCCACCCTTCCGGCAGACCTGGAACAGCTCATTGATGTACTTGAAGGGGAGGTCGGCGTCCGCCTTCACGAACACCACCTTCTGGCTCAGCATGGAGACATTCCGGTTGATGAAGTCCTCCAGCTGCTGGCGCTGACCTTCGTTGTTGATGAAGAAGGTCAGGTCCTTCGCGTCCTTGTCGTCGATGAGGATGGGGCCGGGGCCGATCACCTCGTACTTGTCGTTGCGCTTGGACTGGAAGAGCAGGGTGAGGTACTTCTCATCCTTGTTCTTCTCGGCCTTGGGGCTGTGCTTGGCGAGCGGCAGCTTCACGCTGCTGTTCACG
>CAIMBM010000197.1 GCA_903839205.1 uncultured Holophagaceae bacterium
GTACCCTGGCATCTTCCACCTGCTGCATCGGCTGAAGCGCCAGGGCCATCGCATCTACATCGTGTCCGCCAAACCCGGCCTCTTCGCCCGGCGCATCGCCTACCAGTTCGACCTGAACCTCATCTTCGACGACATCTTCGGAAGCTCCCTCAAGGGCCAGTGGCAGCCCAAGACCGAGGTGCTGGCGGCCCTGGCCGAACGGGGCACCATCTGGCCCGGCGGCGTGTTCATCGGAGACCGGGGCGTGGACATGGCCGCGGCCCGCGACCATGGCCTGGAAGCCGTGGGCGTGACCTGGGGCTATGGCAGCCGGGAGGAACTGAGGGCCGCCGGGGCGGATCGCCTCTTCAATTCGGTTCCCGAGCTCGATGACTGGCTCAGGATCCGGTTCCCCCAGCCGGAGCGGTTCGACGCCTTCAGCCGTTCGGAGTAGACCAGCGGGTACCTGCCGGGACCCGCGGCTGGAAGGTATCCGGAGGCAGCTGGACGTGGGCCTTCGGATCCAGCAATTCCAGCTTCTGCCTCGCTCCCGTTGGGTCCGTCCACTCCAGGGTATGCAGCAGTCCCCTGCGCCCGGTGGCCTTCAGGTCCGGCAGCCCAGCCTCCCTGGGCGTGAGCTTCACGGTCTCCCCTCCGAAGACATCGATCCGGTAGAGGCGATCGAGGCGGGCGGGATCGAGCAGGATGCCCAGCAGGGGGAAGTCGCGAACGGCCCGGTTCACCTCCACCCGCTGGGCCGTGCGGGTATCCGGGTCGTACTGGACCAGCTGCCGTCCGTCGCAGGTGATGGCGAGCCCGCCTTCGTAGGTCACCTTCAGGTGCCCGCCCCGGGCCAAGGTCAGCCGGCCCTGCCGGGCCAGCTTCCCGAACACCGCGCTGTCGCTTTCCTGGCGGAAGCGGCTTTCCATGGCGGGCATCCGGGTGAAGGCCACCCACCAGCCGGGCACCGCGGCAAAGGCAGGGACCGCGGCAACCCAGAGCAGGAAGGGGCGCACCTCAGCTCCGCTTGAATTCGACGCTGAGCTTGGACGCGCTGCCCTTCGCGGGCACGGTGTGGTGGGCCACCCCCTCTGCGATGACCCGGCCCTGGTGCCGCAACTGGACCACGACTTCGATTTCACGGGCCTCCAGGTCGGGAGGCACTTCCAGGCGCAGCACAGCGGGCTGGCCTGATCGCCCAGCCTGGGTCAGTTCCCCCAGCAATGAATTGATGGAAGCCCTGTGGTCCACGGCCTTCGGCTTGGCCACGGGCCGCTTGGACTCCACCTTGAGCGAGGCCAGGGCCGCCAGGGGATCCGCCCGGAGCGCCCGCTTCGCCGGAGGAGTGACCGGAGGGACCGCTGAGGTCACAGACGCCGATTCTTCGCCCGGCCCAGGCACAGGTTCCGGCGGGACGGAGGGCCCGGCCCCCGAACCGGTCGGGTGCAGGAGCAGAGGGCTGGATGGAGCCTCGTCCGGCTCTGCGTGAAGGCCCGCGGCCTGATCGGGGGCACCCTCGGTGGGGACCGGGGGAGGATCCACACCAAAGGCCAGGTCGAATCCCGTCAACCCCGATAGCACCAGGTCCTCGGGCTCTGGCCCCAGGGAGGGGGAGCGCGGCTGGCTGACCGGGGCTGAGGCAGGGTCCCCGGCCACGGCTTCCGGGGGCTCGGGCAGCATCGGCGCCTCGATGAAGAACCCGGAATCGTCGTCATCATCGGCGAGAGGCGCGGCCTCCACG
This sequence comes from uncultured Holophagaceae bacterium, assembly GCA_903839205.1. Classification (GTDB taxonomy): domain Bacteria; phylum Acidobacteriota; class Holophagae; order Holophagales; family Holophagaceae; genus Geothrix. Next base: position 1,721 of record CAIMBM010000197.1, read on the forward strand.
GTCGGATTCGGGGCGGAGCTGCCCTCCATGTCCAGGAGGTCCGTCACCGAGGGGAGGTCCGACAGGGTGAGGGCCTCGGCTTCGGGTGGCGGGGGCGGTGGCGGGAGCGGCTCCGGAACGGAGGCCGCCGCCGGGTGGGTCTCGCCCAGCACGTGGATCTTGATGTGGGAAAGGGCCAGCTTGGTGATGCCCCGGAGGGTTTCGAAGACGCCCGTCCCGTCCGACGCCACGGACTGGAAGCTGGGAGTGCCCTTCGGGTTGAAGGCGGCCTCGAGCACATCGACGGGCACCACATTCCGGAGGTCCCGCTTGTTCCATTGGAAGACGGTGGGGATGTCCTCAAGGTTCAACCCCAGTTCGCGGAGGTTCTCCTCGAGGTTCTGGTAGCTCTCTTTGCAGGCGTCCAGCATGGGCGTCTGGCTGTCCACCACGAAGACGACACCATCCACCCCCTTCAGCACGAGCTTGCGGGTGCTGTTGTAGAACACCTGGCCAGGCACGGTATAGAGCTGGAGCTTGGTCTTGAAGCCGCTGACCATGCCCACGTCCATGGGCAGCAGGTCGAAGAAAAGGGTGCGGTCCGTCTCGGTGTTGAGGCTCACCATCTCGCCCCGGGCCTTCTGGCTCGTCCTGCCGTAGATGGTGTTGAGATTGGTGGTTTTCCCGCACAGACCGGGTCCGTAGTAGACGATTTTCACCGTCATCTGCCGTGTGGCGTGGTTGAAGAACACCATTCCAAAACCTCGTGTCGATCCACGAAGTCTAGCCCGGAATTCGCCCCTGGCTCAATGCAAATGCCGGTGTTTCCTAGGATATCCCCTTCAGGAGGGCGAGCACCTGCTGGGTGTGATCCTTCGGAACCACGTCGGCGATGACCTTGCGGACGATACCCTGGCGATCGATGAGGAAGGTGACCCGGCTGGCGTAGCCCAGGACGGGGAACTTCTTCACCCCGAAGGAATCGATGATGTGATGGTCCGGATCCGCAAGGATGCTGAAGGGGAGATGGTACTTTTCCGCGAAGGCACGGTGACTCTGGCTGCTGTCCGCGCTCACGCCGAGGATCACCGCACCCGCCGCCTGGATGGCCGCGAAGCCATCCCGCAGGCTGCAGGCCTCGGCCGTGCAGCCGGGCGTGTCATCCTTGGGATAGAAGTAGAGCACCACCGCCGCCTTGCCCTGGTAATCCGCCAGCCTCACCAGGGTCCCGTGCTGGTCCTGCGCCTCGATGGCAGGCGCCTTCGTACCTTCGGCCACCTCCGCCGCGGCGGCCATCCCAAACAAGGCCATGATTCCCATACCCGCCTTCCATTTCCGCTGCATGTGAGCCTCCGGGAGGGGGATTGTGGCACCATCCAAGGGTCCCCTGGAGGCGAAAAATTGGACAATCCGGTGCTCATCGCCATCATTCCCGGGGACGGTGTGGGCGGCGAAGTCATGGCGGAAGCCCTGCCCTGCCTGGACTGGGCGAGAAACCGGGGCCGGAGCCTCCGGACCCGGCACCTCCCCTGCGGAGCCGACCATTTCCTGGCCACCGGGGAGACCCTTTCAGAGGCCACCTTCACGGAACTCCGGGACGGCTGCGACGCCATCCTCTTCGGAGCCGTGGGCGACCCGCGGGTGCCTGACGGCCGCCACGCAGAGGAGATCCTCCTGCGCCTGCGGCAGGGGCTCGAACTGACTGTGAACTTCAGGCCCTGCCATGCCCCCCTGCCGGGTGCTGGCCCGGACCTCGGCATCGACGTCTTCCGCGAGAACACCGAGGGTGCCTACTGTCTCCAGGGCACCACGGAACCCGGGAGGGCTGTCGACCTCGCCATCCACACGGAACCTGCCGTCCGACGCCTGCTCCAGGCGGCCTTCCGGCACGCAGCGGCAGGGGGACGCCCCCTCACCCTGGCTCACAAGGCTAATGTGCTGAAACACGGCCACGGCTTGTGGATGCGCGTGTTCGAAGAGTTGTGCCGGGATCACCCCTCCGTGGCTGCGGGGGGCATGCATGCGGACGCGCTGCTCTGTGCCCTGGTGCAGAAGCCGACGGCCTTCGGCGTGATCGCGGCCGACAACTACCTGGGCGACCTCATCAGCGACCTTTGTGCGGCCTACCTCGGCGGCATGGGCGTGGCGCCATCCCTCAGTTGGGCGCCGCATCACCCCTTCCGCTGTTCCGCCCTGGCCGAGCCCGTCCACGGCTCCGCCCCGGACATCGCCGGGAAGCACCTGGCCAACCCGGTGGGCATGGTCCTCAGCACGGCGCTGCTCTTCCGGCACCTGGGCTGGGAATCCGAGGCGACCTCACTGGAATCTGCGGTGGCGGGCGCCCTTGCGGCAGGCGCAAGGACCCGGGACTTGGGAGGCACCCTAGATACCGCCACCATGGGGAAGGCCATCCGAGATCGATTGCCCTAGACTTGTGTCCCGACACGCAGGGAACAGATATTAAACAAGCGGAGGAGAACCGAGTGGCTGAGAAGAGCGGAGAAAAAATGTTTGTTCTCCGCGCCCCTCGGCTCCTCCGCAAACCTCCGCTATCACATCTTTTTGGGAATCTTCCGAATTTCAGCAGCTGCGCATGACCCCGACCAAGAGCCCCTGGATGTCGATGCGCTGAGGCGCGTAGCAGTGGGGCTGAAGCTCGGGGTTGTGCGGGATGAGCCAAACTCCCTTGGCATCCCTGCGGAATTCCTTGAGGGTGACCTCCTCCCGATCAATGAGGGCCACCACCCGATCTCCGTTCCGATATTCGCCCTTGCGCTGCAGCACGACCAGGTCCCCGTCGAGGATGGCGTCATCGATCATGGAATCACCGCGAACGCGCAGTACGAACAACTCGTCCCGTTGCCGGTGGATGCTGTTGGGTACCTCGATGGGCAGGGCCCGGCTTTCGGGCAGGATCGGTGAACCCGCGGCCACGTCCCCGCAGAAAGGGAAGATGCGCATGATCGGCGCACCCTCCGGCCGGGAATCATTTCTACCGGGCCGGGAAGCCGCTGCGTCGACATCGGCACCGGTGGCCACCACCAGGTTGTTGCCCTTCCCGTGGCTGCGGACCAGAAACCCCTTGTCCATGAGGTGCTGCACGTGCTTATGGATGGTGGACACGGCGCTGGAACCCACACCCTTGGCAATTTCGGCCAAGGTGGGGCTCCGTCCTTCGCCCTGTACGAAGGTGCGGATGAACTTCAGCACAGCCTGCTGGCGCTTGGTGAGATCGCTGGTTTTCATGGACTTCAAGATAGGGGTCAGGGGACATCTAGTCAATCCCTTTTTTTTCGCTAAATTTAAGGCCTTCCAGAGAAGCGGTCTCACCACCGCAATAGAACCTGTCTGGTACCTCTGCCATACTGGACGATGGCCGTGAGGGTCTAGTATTTGTGCCCTATTCGTCATCTTTAGGCACTCACTGACGCCGCCATCCCGATGAGAAAGGAGTCTCCATGACTGCCAGTCTTGCTGCCCCTGCCCCCTCCGTAGGAGCGAAAACCCGAATCAATGATTTTTCCATCCAGGTGGCCACGGTCAACGGATCGGGTTCGCAAACGGCGAACACGGTGCTCCTGCGGGCCATTTTCCAGATGGGCGTCTTCGTCAGCGGCAAGAATCTCTTTCCCTCGAACATCGCCGGCCTCCCCACCTGGTTCACCATCCGGGCCAGCGCCAAGGGCTATGTGGCCCGGAAGGCCAGCAACGAGATGCTGATCCTCATGAATCCCGAAACGGCCAAGGAGGACATCGCCAAGTCTGATGCGGGCGCCCTGGTGATCTACGACGAGCCCCTTCAGCTGGACAAGCTGCGGGCCGACTTGGCCTACTGCCCGGTTCCATTCCAGAAGCTCGTGACGGCTTCCTGCCCCGAGCCCAAGCTCCACAAGCTGGTGAAGAACATGATCTACGTGGGCGTGGCCTCCCGCCTGCTCGGCATCGACATGGAAGAGGTGAAGAAGGCCATTGCCAAGCAGCTGAAGGGCAAGGCCAAGGCCGTCGAGCTGAACCAGAATGCCGCCATGGCTGGCTATGAATGGGCCCTTGAGAACCTGCCCGACCAGGACCACATCAAGGTCCTCCGGGACAACAAGACCGAAGGGCTCATCATCGTGGACGGCAACGAGGCCTGCGCCCTCGGGGCGCTTTTCGCCGGCGTCACGGTGGTGGGCTGGTACCCCATCACGCCAGCCTCGAGCCTGGTGGAGACCTTCATCGAGTACGCGGAGGAATACCGCAAGGACCCCAAGACCGGCAAGTCCACGGTGGCCATCGTGCAGATGGAGGACGAGCTGGCCTCGGCCGGAGTCGTGCTGGCCGCTGGCTGGGCCGGCGCCCGCTCCATGACCTCAACGGCCGGTCCCGGCGTCTCGCTCATGAGCGAGTTCATCGGCCTGGGCTACTACGTGGAGGCCCCGGGGGTGTTCTTCAACGTGGCCCGCACGGGCCCCAGCACCGGCCTGCCCACCCGCACCCAGCAGTCGGATGTGGAGCTCTGTGCCAAGTGCAGCCACGGCGACACCCTGCACATCAACCTCTTCCCCGGGAACATGGAGGAGTGCTTCCAGTTTGCCTATGACGCCTTCGACCTCGCTGAGCGCTTCCAGACGCCCATCTTCGTCGTCACCGACCTGGATCTGGGCATGCAGAACTGGTCTTCCAGGCCCTTCGCCTATCCCTCCAAGCCCTACGATCGCGGCAAGGTGCTCAACGAACAGCAGCTGGCCGAGGCCAAGGACTGGGGCCGCTACAAAGACGTGGACGGCGACGGCATCTGCTACCGCTCCCTGCCGGGCACCAAGGGCGGCAAAGGTTCCTACTTCACCCGCGGGTCCGGCCACAACGCCTACGCTCAGTACTCCGAAAAACCGGAGGACTACGTCGAGGTGGTGGACCGCCTCAGGCGGAAATACGAGACGGCCAAGACCCACGTGCCCAAGCCTCTCTTCCGCAACCTGGGATCAGACAAGGGCGTCCTCGCCTTCGGTTCCAGCGATCCCGCCGTCATCGAGGCCCAGGACCTCCTGGCAGAAGGGGGGCTCAAGACCGACTACCTGCGCCTGCGGGCCCTGCCCTTCACCGCCGAGGTGGACGCCTACGTGAAGGCCAAGCAGGTGATCTACGTGGTCGAGCAGAACCGCGACGGCCAGCTGGCCAACCTCTTCCGCGAGACCTACCCGGAGCACGCCACCAAGTTCAAGAGCGTCCTCCACTACAACGGCCACGCCATCGATGCCAAGGGCATCGTCGACCAGATCACCGCCTTCGAGCAGCAGTAAGAGGAGCCGACCATGACCACCGCCACTGCCTCCGCTCCCACCAACAAGCTCGGCCTCACCAAGCAGGATTATGTGGGCTCCAAGTCCACCCTGTGCGCCGGCTGCGGCCACGATGCCATCACGGCGCAGATCATCAGCGCCGCCTTCGAGTCCAACATCGAGGGCCACCGCGTCACCAAGTACTCAGGCATTGGCTGTTCCTCCAAGACCCCCGCCTATTTCATCAACCAGGGCTGGGGCTTCAACAGCGTGCACGGACGCATGCCCTCCATCGCCACCGGGGCCTCCCTCGCCAACCGCACCCTCATCAACATCGGCGTGTCCGGGGACGGGGACTCCATGTCCATCGGCATGGGCCAGTTCGTCCACGCCGTGCGGCGGAACGTCCCCATGATCTACATCATCGAGGACAACGGGGTCTACGGCCTCACCAAGGGCCAGTTCTCGGCCACCGCCGACAAGGGCTCGCACCTGAAATCCGGCGCCGTCAACGACTTTCCCCCCATCGATCCCTGCACCCTGGCCATCGAGCTGGGCTGCGGCTTCGTGGCGCGCAGCTTTTCCGGCAACCCGAAGCAGCTGAACACCCTCCTCAAGGCGGCCTTCGCGTACGAGGGCACCGTGGTGCTCGACATCATCAGCCCCTGTGTCACCTTCAACAACCACGACGCGTCCACCCGCTCCTACAAGCACGTGAAGGATCATGATTTCCCCCTCCACGACCTGGGCTTCATCCAGTACTCCGAGGTCGAGGAGGTTGAGATTCCTGCCGGCCAGACGGAAATCGTGACCTTCCCCGACGGTTCGAAGGTGGCCATCAAGGCCACTCACGAGGACTACGATCCCACGGACCGCTTCGGGGCCATGAAGGCCGTGCACGAGTCCATGGCCAAGGGCGAGTTCCTCACGGGACTGCTCTACATCAATCCCACCCAGCCGCCCCTGCCCCAGGTCCTGAATCTCGTGGACGAGCCCCTGGCCACCCTGGACGAGGCCCTGCTCAAGCCCAGTCCCGCCGTGCTGGCCGAGATCATGCGGTCATTGATGTAGTCGTCCAGGCCCGCTACACTGATTCCTCGTGGGCCTGTAGCTCAGCTGGGAGAGCGCTGCGTTCGCAATGCAGAGGTCGTCAGTTCGATCCTGATCAGGTCCACCAATACAAATGCCTTTAGATTCAAGGATCTAGAGGCATTTTTGTATTTCTATAACGAGCCAATAATTAATCGTTTTCAAGTGGGTGTAATACACTGATTTCAGAAAAGGTTAAGCCAGAGTAGGGGAATCTGAAGGCATCGACCCTGTAATACAACCTGTAATACAAACCGGGTGTTTGGGGCGTGCGTCAGGCTGTACGCGAAGCTGAGGCATTGGCGTCTCTCCCCTTTGTCCGCACACACTCCCGCAGTGTTGGAGTTGTGTGATCTACAAGACAGACACAGGGAGGGATGCGCCATTTATTGTCGACCATACCTCGCTACAATCTCGTCCATCCAGTAGGAAAGTCCCACTGTTTTCATTAGGCATCCCCCCAAATGCGCATCGCTACCTGGAATTGTTGCCGAGGCTCTCTTGATCGAAAGGTA
>CAIMBM010000198.1 GCA_903839205.1 uncultured Holophagaceae bacterium
AAGGAGGAGATCCTCGACAGCCGGGAGCGCCTGCACCAGTATCAGGACCAGGACCGCATCTTCCGCGAGACCCTGCTCCAGGCCCAGCGCACCCGGGAGGACGTGCTGGACGGGGCCAACCGCGAGAAGGAGCTGATCGTTCGCGAGGCCCAGTTCAAGGCCGAGGAGATCATCCGGGAGGCCCAGCAACACGTGGTCGAACTGGAAGTGTACCTGCGCAACCTGAAGATGGAGCGCCTGAAGTTCCTTAGGGAAGTGGAGTCACTCATGGACCGCACCCGGCGCCACCTCCAGGAGGAGGCGCCGGATGTCTACGTGGCCGCGCCGCCCACCCTGAACCTGGAGAGCCTGGACCTCAGCGAGCTCGACGAGACCTTCCCGCCCTCCCGCCGGCCCAAATCCGAGGGTTGATCATGTCCGATATCCGTTCCTCCCCTGCCGTCATCCTAAGATCTCTCCGCAGTCCCATCGGCAAGTTCCAGGGCGCGCTGGCACCCCTGGCCGCCCCCGATCTGGCGGCCCAGGTCATCAGGGCCCTCCTGGCCGGCGTGCCCGGCGTGGAACCCACCGAGGCCATTTTCGGCAACGTGGTGGGCGCGGGCGTGGGCCAGGCCCCGGCGCGTCAGGCTGCCCTGCGCGGCGGGCTGCCCTCGGGTGTCTCCGCCCTCACCATCAACAAGGTCTGCGGCAGTGGCCTCAAGGCCATCCAGCTGGCGGCCAATGCCGTCCGGCTGGGCGACCATGACGTGGTGCTGGCGGGCGGCATGGAGTCCATGTCCAACGCGCCCTACCTCCTGCCCAAGCTCCGGGCCGGGGCCCGGATGGGCCACACCGAAGCCAAGGACGCCATGATCCTGGATGGTCTCTGGTGCGCCCTGACCGACCAGCACATGGGCCACACCGGGGAGCTGGTGGCCGAGAAGTACGGGATCGGCCGCGAGGCCCAGGACGCCTGGGCCGCCGAAAGCCACCGCAAGGCCATCGGGGCCATGCAGTCCGGCGCCTTCCAGGCCGAGATCGTCCCCATCGCCGTGCCGGGCAGGAAGAGCGATCTCATCGTCAGCGAGGACGAGGGGCCAAGGGCCGATTCCACGGTGGAATCTCTATCGAAGCTTCGCCCTGCCTTCAAAAAGGACGGCACGGTCACGGCCGGTAACGCCCCCGGCGTGAACGATGGCGCCGCTGCGGCCCTGGTGAGCACCGAGGCCTTCGCCAGGGCCCATGGCCTGCCCATCCAGGCGCGCATCCTGGGCACGGCCACGGCCGGCCTCGATCCCGAGTGGGTGCTCATGGCGCCCGTGGAGGCCATCCGCAAGCTGCTGGCCCAGGTGGGCTGGAATACCAGTGACGTGGATCTCTGGGAGATCAATGAGGCCTTTGCCGTGCAGCTGGTGGCCACCATGCGGGAGCTGAAGCTGCCGGCGGAACGCATCAACGTCCATGGGGGCGCCGTGGCCCTGGGCCATCCCATCGGGGCCAGTGGTGCGCGGGTCATGGCCACCCTGCTTCATGCCCTGGAGCGCCACGGCAAGCAGCGCGGGATCGCCGCCCTGTGTCTCGGGGGCGGGAACGCCATCGCCATGGCGGTGGAACGGGTCTAGTTTCCGCGAATCCAAAAAGGCGAAGGCCCGGCGAACCGGGCCTTCGCTGCGTCGGTGGATGCCCCTAGAAGCTGAATCGGGCGCCCAGGGCGAACACGTTGGCGCTCAGCTTGTAGTCGCCGGTCAGGTTGCCCCGGGTGAAGTTGGGGTCCGTCTGACTGGCCGTGGTGGTCAGGTTGAGGGTGGAGTCCTTGACGAACAGGTGGGTGTAGCCGAAGTCCACGGAGAAGGACTTGGAGAAGGCGTAGCTGGCGCCCAGGGACACCCAGGTGCGGTCCCCGTCCGGAATTCGGGGCGTGCGGTAGCCATCGGTGACGGCCCCCATGTCGTGGGCCAGCCCCCCCCGGAGGGTCCAGGCGGGGTCCACCTTCCAGACACCGCCCACCGAGAAGAACCAGGTGTCCCGCCAGTTCTCGTTGGTGACCACGTTGGTGACCGGGAGTCCCGCGTTGCTGGTGAGTTCCACGTTCAGCTGCTTGAACCGGGACCAGGTGGTCAGGCAGGCCTCGCCCTGGAAGGAGAAGGTGCTGCTCACCTTGTAGTCGAAGCCGAAGGAAGTGTCGGCGGGGAGGTCCAGTTCGGCCTTACCGCCGCCGTTCTTGAAGCCCTCGGCCTGGAAGCCGCTCACCAGGGGAGCAGGGGCGTTGCCGGGGTACTGGAAGGAAATGTCGCCCTTGAGGGTCATGTTCATGGCCCCGTGGTAGGCGAGGCCCATGCGCAGCGCGTCCGTGGGCTGGAACGTGACCCCCAGTTTGTACCCGTAGCCCCAGGTATTGCCCGTGAGCTTGGCGGTGCCATCGAGGGTCCCGGGGATGGTGTTCGGGAAGCCGATCAGGCCGAAATCCACGGCATTCGTGAGGGTCGCATCGGCGTAGCGGGCCACGAAGGCCACCCCCACGGACCATTCCTTGTTGATCCGGTAGGCCAGGCTCGGCGCGACGTCGATGATCTTCAGGTCGGTCTTCAGGGCGTGGTAGCGCCCCACGAAGTCACTGTCGTACTCGGTCACGAACCCGAAGGGCGCATTCACGGAAAGGCCCAGCTTCAGGTCATTGCTCAGGCTGTACATCCCGTAGAGGCTCGGGGCCACCTTGCTTTCCGCGGAATTGGAGTAGTTCGTGGGGCCGCTGATGGGCCCGTAGGCCGGAAAGGCCGCCAGGGCGGAGGTGCGGGTACCCTGGCCATTGCTCATCTCGGCCGAGGGGGCGATCAGGCTGGCGCCCAGGTCGAACTGCAGGCCCGAGAACTGGGTCATGCCCGCCGGGTTGAAGAACATGGCGCTGATGTCCTGGCCTCCCGCACTGACGCCGGCAAAGGCGTTGCCCTGGGAGCTGGGACTCTGCTCGCGGAGCTGAAAGCCTGAGGCCTGGGCAACGGGTGCGAAAACCCCTGCGGCGACCAGGGCAAAGGCGGTGAGGGTGAGGCGTGAATGATGGCTCATGGGGGCAGAGCTCCTGACCCGGGTTCCCGGGGTGAGTGGCTGTCGCCAGCCGAATGCGTGGGGATGATGGACCACGATACCAAATCATCCCGGTCCTGCAACCAATCCTGAAAGATCAACTCCGGCGCCCCCATTCACGATCTGGGAGTGCAGTTACCGGTTTCGCCCGGACCCTGCTGGGAGTTAGACAGGGCCGGCCATCCGCGGGGTCAGGGCCTCGCGCAGGCTCTGCCCGGCCGCCAATTCCTGAACCAGGGCCGAGCCGATCACCGGGGTGGCCCCCATGCGCCGGATGGAAGCCAGACTCCGGAGATCCGAGAGCCCGAAACCCACGGCCAGCGGGCGCTCAGACAGGGCCTTCAGGTCCATCACCCGCCGGGCGACGGGATCCAGGTCCGTGTCCTGCCCGGTTCCCGTGACCCCCAACCGGGCCACCACGTAGGCGAAGCGCTGGGCGAAGGGGGCCGATGGCCCTGGATCCGGCCGCTCCGAAAGGACCTTCGAAGCCCGGGCCAGGGTCGTGGTGGGCGAGAGCAGGGGCACCATCGGGTAGCCTGCCCGGCGCAACTCCGATTCGAGCACAGCCTCCTCCCCGAAGGGCAGATCCACCACCAGCAGGGCCCTCACCGGCGTGGAGGCGAGCAGGCTCCCCAGGCGGCCAGCCCCGAGTTGAATCAGGGGGTTCAGGTAGGTGAACAGGATGACGTCGGGGCTCTCCGTGAGGCCCGCCAGGGATTCCAACACGCGCAAGGGCGTTGCGCCCCGGCCGATGGCGCGGTGGGCGGCGGCCTGGAGCACGGGTCCGTCGGCGATGGGGTCCGAGTGGGGCAGGCCCAGCTCGATGGCCTCGAGGCCCAGGGACTTGGCCTCGGAAAGCAGCCCCGGCAGTGCATCCAGGGAGGGGTCGCCGGCCATGATGAAGGGAAGCAGCGGATTCATGTCAGATCCCCAGGCGTGACTGGTAGGTGGACAGGTCCTTGTCGCCCCGGCCGCTGAGGCCGAGCAGGATCGTGGCGACCCCCTCGGCGGCGAGGACCGGCAGCAGGGCC
>CAIMBM010000199.1 GCA_903839205.1 uncultured Holophagaceae bacterium
CGCCCATGGTCTCCGGCGGGCGTGTCGGGGCAGAGCGCGGAAACGCCGTCCGAACCTTGGTTTCCCATACGGAAGTCCATTCGCGGTAGGCCTCCAAGACGATGCCCTTGTATGTGCTGGGTGGCATGGCTTCCACCAGTCGGTTCGAGTACCAATTGAGGAACTGATACAGGAACCCGGTGCGGTTCGCGGCCGTTCGGGGAGCGACCCTAAGGCGCTTCACTCGATCCGAACCAGACAAGTCCACTTCCAGTTCCATCCACTTCAGAACCTGCCCGATCGTCTGAGAACTCATGAATTTGCCGGATTGGACCGCCGTAGCCCAGTTGAATTTGTGGTAATCGGCCCATTGAAGCCAATGCGCTACGGATCGCATTTTGGCGGCCATGGTGTTCGGGGCGGAACCACGCAGGCTCGGCAGAAGTTGGTCCACTAGCCACCAGCTCGTCTCGTAGACCTGCACCCCGTCGCTGACGAGTACCGGGACCTCGTGCCCTGGGGCGAGACGGACGGGACGGACTTGCAAGTTAGGCACTAAACACCTTTAAAGCATACAAAATAATAATGCCTGATAGCCACCTATGCAATACAAAAAAATTTACGTCATGATTTCTTTTTAAACCAATAGAACTCGACATCTTCTTTCACAAACTTACCCAAATCAAAAGTCAGCGTAGAATCGCCGGAATCGAAATCCACCAACCAGAGGCCCTTCACCTCGGCCTCCAGGTCCTGCATGCTCTGCTGCCAGCTCTGCACCAGGGTCTGCAGGCGCTCCCGCAGGTTCTCGGCCCGGGCCTCGTCGCTGGCCTCCTCGGCCTGGCTCAGTTCCTCGGCAAGGCTCGCGGCCAGGGTGTATACCGGCTCGGTGGTGGCCTTCACCTGGGGCATCAGGGCCTTGGCTTCGTCCAGCGTGAAAATGCGGCCCATGGTGCCTCCCCTGCTTCATGATAAACCCATGCGGTTCCTGCCCCTGATTCCATCGAGCTTTCCTCCCGAGCCCTGGTTGTCCCTGACTCCCCTGATGCTCAAGTGGGATGGCCTGGTTCACCCCGGGTGGAGCTTGGCCGCACGGCGCGGGTTGGCCATCCATGCCGTGCATCTTCCCGGCGGAGCCCCGGCCGAGGAAGGGCTGGAGGTGCTTCGCCATGGCCTTGGCGCGGACTTCCTGGTGATCCCGGTGGGGCGGCCTGAGACAAGGGAAGCGGGATTTCGTCTGCTGGGGCACCTGGAGACGCTGCTGGAGGCCACCTCGGGACGGGGCGTGAAGCTGGCGCTTTGCATGGAGGCGGGCGCCGAAGGCCCGCTGCTGGACCTCCTCCGCCAGGCCCAGGGTGAGGCCGTGGGGTTCTGCTGGCACCCGGGCATTCGGGATCCTGAGCCGCTGGCGGACCGGCTCTGGTGCGGCATCTGCGAACCGGGGAGCGACCTGCGCCCCCTGCAGGCCCTGGGCTACCGCTGGGACATGGCCCTGCCCGCCGAGGATCCCGCCACCTTCAGGGCCCAGGCCGCCGCCCTGGGAGCCGCCCACCCGCCGGTGCTGTTCCCGGCCCAGATGCCCACCACGGCCCTCGGCCGGCCCGTGGTGCCCGATGACGCCGTGGTGTTCGGCCGACACCTTCTGCCCGACGGGCATGGGGATCATTCATGAACCAGACCCTGCTCGTGATCGCAGGGGAGGATTCCGGCGACCTGCATGGCGCGGAGCTCTTGCGCGAGCTGAAGGCCCGCCGCCCCGGGCTGCGGATCGTCGGCGTGGGCGGACCGCGCATGACCCCCCTCCTGGATCGCAAGCTGGCTGACGTGAAGGACCTCGCCGTGGTGGGCTTCATCGAGGTCATCAGGCACCTGCCCCGGCTGAACCGGCTCTTCAAGCAGATCCTCGCCGCTGCCGCCGAGGAAGGCATCTCGGCCGCCCTGCTCATCGACTATCCGGGCTTCAACCTGCGCCTCGCCAAGGCCCTGCGGAAGCAGCAGCCCGCCGTGAAGCTGCACCAGTATGTGTGCCCCCAGGTCTGGGCCTGGAAGAAGGGGCGTATCCCCCAGCTGGGTACGGGGCTGGACACCCTCTACTGTCTCTTCGACTTTGAGCCGGAGCTGTTCCGCGGCTACCCCGTGGATGCCCGCTTCGTGGGCCATCCCCTGGTGGAACTGGTGAAGCCGGAGTGCGACCGGGGCCTCTTTTTCAGGGAGACCGGGCTCGATCCCGCAAGGCCCTTGGTGGCCCTGCTACCCGGCAGCCGCCGGGGCGAGATCGAACGCCTGCTCCCCCCCATGGCCGAGTTGGCCACGCGCTGGCGACAGGAGCGGCCCGAGGTCCAGTGGGTGCTGCCCGTGGCGCCCACCCTGGATCCCGCCTTCATCCGCCTCCACCTCGGCGAGGCCCCCGTGACCCTGGTGGAAGGCCGGACCTACGCCGCCCGGGCCTACGCGGACGCGGCTCTGGTGGCCTCAGGCACGGCCACCCTGGAAACGGCCCTGCTGGGTACGCCCTTCGCCGTCGTCTACCGGCTGAACGCCCTCACCTACCAGATGGCCAGGTGCATCGTGAAGGTGCCGCACTTCGGCCTCGCCAACGTGGTGGCGGGGCGTGAGGTGGCGCCGGAATTGCTGCAGGACGAGGTCAACGCCCGGCGCCTGGGAGTGGAACTGGCCCAGCTGCTGGATCCCGACGTGGCTCGACACGTTCGCGCCGAGTTGGGAGAAGTGCGCGGGCATCTGGGAGAGCCTGGCGCCGCCGGGCGCGTGGCGGAGGATCTGCTGGGGAAGCTCTGAGCGGAACCCGGTGGCCCCAACCCGATGCCCCATGGCGGCATCTCATCTTGGATGGAGGTGGCCATGCTCCCCTTTCTCGTGACCGTTCCCTTCCTTGTCCCGCAAGCCCAGCAGGCCCCCCTTCCCGAGGTGGTCGCCAAGGAGCTGGGATCCGCGCCCCGGGGCCCCCTGGTCCCCCGGGTTCGCGATCTGGGTGGCGGGACGGGGCCCCTCGGCCAGGCCCGGAGGGGCGCCCGCATGGGGCCTTCCATCCATGCCCTCCAGCTACCTCCGGGCAGCGTCCGGGTGAAGGATGTGGTTCCGGACATCAGTGGCTGGCGCGCCTACGCCGTTGAGGTTCCGGGCGGGGGGAGGGTGAAGGCCCAGGTGGTCGAGGGCCGCAAAGGCTGGTTCCGGGTGCTGGGAGTCAATGCCTGGGGCCAGGAAGAGGCCGGACTGCTCCAGAACCGCATCCCCACCGGAGAGCCGCAGGCCACCTACCGGAACCCAGGCGTGGAGACCCGAACGGTCTATTTCATTGTGGACACCTTGGACATCGACATGGTGGGCGAGCCCTACACCCTGGAAGTCACTCGCGGGTGACCAAAGCGGTTCCGGCAGGGGAGGTTGTGGGTACGGGAAGGCGCTCGGCCAGGGCGTCCCGGAAGGTCCTGCGCAGAGCCTCGGGAGCCCTGGTCCAGGCCTTCACGGCGAGGGTCCTGCTGGGGTAGGTGCCGAAGCAGGCCTGCCAGAAACGGACCCCGTCCTTCCTGGGGAAGGGCAGCACCAGGATCTCCCCGGCCCGGGGGCCCGCCGCCCGGGCCACCTGTCTGAGTCCGCTGTCGCGGCCCGAGACCACCAGGCGCAGGGTCCAGGAGCCCGCCGGCGCGGCCTCCCTCATGGCCTCGCCCCGGTGGAGGGCCTCGGCCAGATCCATGCGGTCCAGGGGCTTGACGGCCTCTTCGGGGTCCACCAGGTCCTTTTCCGTGAGCACCCGCCTCGGGGCTTCCACGCGCACCTCCACACTGCGCGAGGTTCCCCCCAGGAGGTTGCTGACGCTGAGTGTGTAGACGGTGGTCTTGTCAGGTACGACGGCGATGCCCGCCTGGCCGTCCAGCTCGAGGCCGCCCGGTTCCAGGCGCACCTTGGCGTTGCCCTGGCAGAGCCAATGCAGATCCACCTGTTCGCCGGGCCTGACCACCGTCCGGCTCGCCTCGAAGGTGCACACGGTGGCGGGTGCGGGAAGGGCTGGGCTCAGGTGCCCCAGCACCGAGACTTCCACCGTGCGGCTCTGGCCCCCGGCCGCGTTGTTCGCCGTGATGGTGTAGCGGGTGCTCTCCAGGGGCGTGACCGTGACTTCGCTCTTGCCGTCCAGTTCGAGGCCGCCGGGCTCCAGGTGCACCTTGGCGCTGCCCGCGCATTCCCAGCGCAGCACCACCGGTTCCCCCGGCAGCACGGCCTTGGCACTGGCGTTGAAGGCGCAGATGCGGGCGGCCTCGCCCAGGGGCAGGCCCGGGGTCACGCGGACCTCCAGGCGACCCAGCTCCGGGCCCCCTGCCTGGGCGTCGAAGAGGCGGTAGGTGGTCGTGTAGGCGGGCTTCAGGGTCACCTGGAAGGTTCCTGGAAGCACCATGCCGCCCGGTTCCAGCCGGATCCGGGGCAGCTGCGGGCAGGTCCAGGCCAGGAGGACTGAATCGCCCGGGCGGACATCCCGGGGTTCGGCCGTCATGGTGGGGGCGGCGGGGGACTGGGCGAGGAGGGCAGCCATGGGCAGGAGCAGGATCATCCTCAATTCCCCAGGTAGGTGAACCAGAAGCGCACGCCGAGGTACTCGCCCGGGTAGTCATCCGGGAGCCGCTGGAGGGGGGTGGAGCGCAGGACGGCCATGCGGGCGCTTTCGTCCATGGCCGAGTTGCCGCTGGGGATCTCGATCCGGACGCGGTCCAGGCTTCCGTCCTTGGCGATGCGGAAGTAGATCTGCACCCGGCCCTGGCTGCTGGAGAGGCGGTTCCAGTTCAGGGTGATGCGCGACTGCACCTGCTGGAGGTACCAGGTGTAGGGGAAGCTCCCGTCCACGCCGCCCACAAGGCCCATCCCCCCCTGTGCGCCGGAGGTGGGTTTCAGCCCCGGGATGCCGCTGCCCGCGCCGAAGGCCGCGCCATTGCCCGTTCCCACCGCGCCCGTCATGGGATTGGGCGCGGCCGTCTTGCCCTTGGCGGCGGTGGTGCCCGTGCCCTGGCTGGAGGTGTCCCGGTTGTCGCCCCTGGCGGCGGACTTGGTCGTCTTCAGGGCGAAGGGGTCGGGGGCCGTGGCCGAGGGGGTGGTCTCGCGGACAGGAGCCACTTCCTCCACCCGCCGGAGGCGCTCCCCCGACTTGCCCACTTCCATGGCTTCGGATCCGCCCGAGGCTCCCGGGGTGGCCGCGGGCAGGTTCACCCAGGTGACTTTCACCTCGGCTTCCTTGTCCGGGGGTTCAGTCCGGGGCCAGAAGAAGGCCGCGCCCAGGGCCAGGTGCAGGCCCAGGCTCAGGGCCAGCCCCGGCCCCCAGCGAAGCTCGCCCAGGTGCTTGCGGCTGCGGAGAAAGGCCTGGAGGTCCTGGCTCATTGCAAGTCGGGGGGAGGCGCCGCCGGGGCGGCGGCGGTGACGAAGCCCACCTCCGTGAATCCCGCCTCCCGGATGGCGTCCACCACCTGGATGACGCGGCCGTAGGGAACGTTGTGGTCGGCCCGGACCAGCACGGGCCGCTTGCCCCCGCTCTGGGCCTTGGCCCTGAGCTGGTTGGCGAGCACGGGCAGGGCCATGAAGGCCTGGCCGAACTGCAGGCGCCCGTCGAAGGTGATGGAAACGGTCAGGGCTTCGCTTTCCAGGTTGCGGCCCGTGCGGCTCTCCGGCA
>CAIMBM010000200.1 GCA_903839205.1 uncultured Holophagaceae bacterium
ATCACCAATTGCTCAGTGGGAGCCGCAGAGGCTACAACCGCTCCGAGGCTCACGGGGGAGCTCTCCTTCTCACCTATAAATCCCATGGCGCTGAGGTAGTCCCAGTCCGACACCCAGTGGGTGGCGGTCGCATAGCTCATGACATCGAAACACTTGGTCGGATCATAGGCTTTCTGCGCCACAGGATCGAAGCCCCAGCTGCCGATGACAGCACCGCCACTGGCACTTGCCTGATAGTTGTAGTAGGGGTAATTCAGCTGGGGCGTGCCAGCACCGCCGGCGGGGGCATGGTTCAGGTTGAAGGCGTGACCCTCCTCGTGGACCATCACGGTGGTGGCCAAGTCCAGGGTGGGATCATCATTCTGGAACAATCCTGCCGTGGTCACATCAACACCGATGCCGGTGCCATCGCCCAACAGGGAGATGCCTGCGATGGAGGAGGTGAACCCTTTCTTGAGTCCTGGGTTGAAGAAGCCGTAGTAGTTCGTGGCGCTCCCATCCACGATCCGCAGTGAGGCCATTTCCAAGAGCAGCTGGATCCAGCCGTCCCCGCTGGTATCGGTGAGCGGGTTGGAACTCGGCTGGGGGATCACGGTGGAAGTGGTGTAGGGGGCCCGGTGCGTGATGGTCACGGACTGGACCGGCCAGAAGGCGGTGAGCTCCTGGCTCATCACACTGTCGGCGGGAAGGACTGGGGCGACCCCCTGACAGGTGATCGGCACTGCCATCAGATTGAGGATAGAGCCAGGATCCACGGAAGGGCTGAGGGTCTGAGTGAGGGCCCCCGCCGTGACCACCACCTGCATGCCGGGCTGGATGTCCGAGGCAGGGAGGATGGCCGCGTAAGTGGTTGTTGATACGCTGGAGGCCGTGGGGAGATCCCCCTCGTTCACCGTGGTGGGGACCGTGGCCGGACCCTTGAGGGTCAAGGTATCCACGGCGGCGCCGCTCTGGGCCTTGATCGTGGCCGTGACCGCGGGGGCCGGCACACCGGTCCGGTCCGCCAGCAGCTGGACCCGCAGCAGGGCGGGCTTGCCGCCCACCAGGCGCAGGTTGGGCGCCACGACACTCTGGCCCCACTCCACGTTCTGGATCCACTGGGTCGGCGTAGCGGAGCTGGTGACATTCACGGTCAGGGCGACCGGGACGGCCGAGGCGGTGGCTGTGCCCACCCCGCCCACACCCACCCGGGTCGCCTGCAGGTTCACGCTGTAAGTGCCTGGAAGGGCAGAGGAGGACGCCGAGATTGCAAGAGGAACCGAAGCCAGGCCCGTGGGATCCGTAGTGGCGAATCCGATGGTCAGTCCACTGGGAGCCCCCGACACGGCAAGGTTGGTCGCGCCCACGTAGAGCGGATCCGTTCCGTCGGTGGGGGTGGTGGTCCCGTAATAGGCATCGTTGTGCCAAAGGTAGACCGGGAAACTGAGGGTCTGCCCCTGGGAAATGGTCACTGTGGAACCCAGGGGCGTCTGGATGGAAAAGGGGTATGGGCTGTATGTGACCACCACCGGCAGGGTATGAGTCACGCCCAAATAGGTGCCTGTGATCAGGAAGGAATAGGTGCCTGGCTGCAGGCTTCCATCGGAAGCGATGGTTACGCTGGATATGTCAGTCCCATTCGTCGTATTCACGTTGTAGTTAGAGATCTGTACGGTCATGTGGGTCGGCACACCGGAGGCGTTCAGGGCCACGGGGCCCCAGGTGGACCCGGTGTATGTGCCCGAGGCCCAATAGGCCGTGAGGTATTCCGTTTGCGACGTAGTACCGACCATGCTGATGTTGGTGTATTGGTAGAAATTGCTGCTGGTCGAATCGGAGAAGATCAGGCCGAAGTCCGCCGGTTCCTCAATCAGCTTGAGGGCCAGCGATCCGTTGGTGCCGGTGACCCCGGAGGCAGTGGCTGTGATGGGGATGGTAGAGCTGCCCAGGGCCGGGTAGATCTGCTTGGTGAGGGTCGAATCACTCGGATCTGGGTAGCCGGCCTGGATGCTCAGGGTGGCC
>CAIMBM010000201.1 GCA_903839205.1 uncultured Holophagaceae bacterium
AGGGCGAAGAAGTCCACGACCTTGGTGCTCTTCAGCTTCCGGCCGCTGAGGCCATTGAGGAGGAACCCGAACAGGGGCAGGAAGGGGATCAGCCAAAGCAGCGTGCCCGGCTGGGAGGCGGCGGTCGTGGCGGCGTGCACCAGGGTCATCTCAGCAGTCATGGTCCCGTCATCCCTTCAGCAGGTTGATGTCGTCCACCTGGACGGTGTCGCGCTTTCGGTAGAGGGCCACCACCAGGGCGAGGCCCACCGCCACTTCGGCGGCGGCGAAACCCATCACGAGGAGGGCGAAGGCCTGGCCCGAGACGGACCCGCTGTGGCGGGCGAAGGCGATGAAGTTGAGGTTGGCGGCGTTGAGCATGAGCTCGATGCTCATGAGGATCACCAGGGCGTTGCGGCGGACCAGCACGCCGGCGATGCCGATGGCGAACAGAATCGAGGAGATCAAGAGGACCGTGTTGAGGTTGACCATCACACCCGCTCCGTCTTTGCCAGGACCACTGCACCCACCAGGGCCACCAGGAGGATCACGCTGAGGATCTCGAAGGGAAGGAGGAAGTCCGAGAAGAGGCCGCGGCTCACGGCCTGGGCATTCTGCTGGGCCACCGCCAGCCCCTGGGCCAGTTCGGGCCGAAGCACCAGCGCCTCCGGGGAGGCGGTCCCGAACAGCAGGTTCCGGAAGGCGGCCAGGAACGCGACCCCTCCCACGATGACCGCGATCACTGCGGACCGCGTCTGGAGCTGGAACACCCCCTTCTCCTTGAACTTGCTCAGTTCCACGAGCATGACCACGAAGAGGAAGAGCACCACGATGCCCCCTGCATAGACCAGGATCTGGGCCATGCCTAGGAACTCGGCATCCAGCGAGAGAAAGCAGCCGGCGACGCACAGCATGGCGAAGAGGAAGCCGAGCACGCTGTGGACGGCGCTCTTCGAGGCCACCATGAAGGCTGCCCCGCACAGGGCCATGACGCCGAAGATGGCGAACATGTTCCGGCCGATCGTTTCAAGTTGATGTTCCATGGGGCATCCTCGGAAATGCGCGTCGCGGGTGGTTCAGTCCTCAGCCACGCTGTGCCGGCCGACGGGAGAAGGCTCGAACATGTTCTGAGCCATTCCCTCCATGCCCAGGGAGAAGTCCTCCCTGTTGTAGCCGGCCAGTTCGAACTGGTGGTTCAGGATGATGGAGTCGAAGCCGCAGCTCTCCACACAGAACTCGCAGAAGATGCAGCGCTCCATCTCGAAGTCGTAGCGCACGGGGAAGGGCATCTTGCGCCCCTCCTTCTTGCCCTTCTCGATGGTGATGACCTGGGTGGGGCAGATCTTCTCGCAGGCCAGGCAGCAGACGCACTTGATCTCGCCCTGCTCGTCCTTCAGCAGGGTGAGTCGCCCGCGGAACCGGGGCTGCAGGCGCACCGCCACCTCGGGATACTCCTGGGTGAAGTGTTTGATCTCCGTGCGGACCTTCTTCCGGTTGGCCGAGAAGAACACCTTGCCGAAGTACCGGCCGGTGAGCTTCATGCCACCGGCAATGTCGAAGGGGATGAGGGTTCTCAGAAAGCTCATGGGTCCTCCCTCAGAACGCGAAGCGGATGAGGGCCGCGATGAACAGGTTCACCAGGGTCAGGGGGAGCAGGTACTTCCAGGCCACATCCATGAGCTGGTCGTACCGGTAGCGCGGCAGCGTGGCCCGGACCCACAGGAAGACAAAGAGGATGAAGCAGACCTTGCCCAGAAAGAAGATGAAGCTGGGCTGGCCAAGGAAGGGCACCGTCTCAGGGATGAACCGCTGCAGGCCGAAGGGCAGCAGGTAGTGGCCCCCCAGGAAGAAGGCCGTGGCCAGCGCGGAAACGACGATCATGTTGGCGTATTCGGCCAGGTAGAAGAAGCCGAACTTCATGCCCGAGTACTCGGTGTGGAAGCCCGCCACCAGTTCCGTCTCGGCCTCGGGAAGGTCGAAGGGGACGCGGTTGGTCTCGGCGAACCCGCAGGTCAGGTAGACGAAGAAGCCGATGAACAGGGGGATGATGGCCAGGGGATGGAGCCCCTTGCCCGTGGCCAGAAGGATCGACATTTCCTTGAAGTTGAGGCTCCCGGCGAGCAGCACGGGCACCAGCAGGCTCAGGGTCAGCGGCACCTCGTAGCTGACGATCTGGGCGGCGGAGCGCAGGCCGCCCAGGAGGGGGTACTTCGAGTTGGAGGCCCAGGCGCCCAGCACGATGCCGTAGACCCCGACCGAGGCCAGGCCGAGGATGAAGAGGAGGCCCACGTTGACGTCGGTGATGAAGCCCTGGAACGGCAGCCCGCCCACGATGGGGAAGCCCTTGGGCAGGTAGAACATCACGCCGGGGTAGTAGGCGACGGCGGCGAAGACACCGAAGGCGGCCATCACGGAGATGATGGGCGCCAGCGTGAACACGCCGCGGTCGGCCTTGGCCGGGATGATGTCCTCCTTGGTGATGAGCTTGAGGGCATCGGCGATGAAGATGGGCAGCCCGCGAACGATGGAGAGCATGGGCACCTTGCCCATGCTCCACATGATCCGGTTCATGGGCCCGGTGATCCCCACGTGGCCGCCGGCGAGGCGGGTGGCGCCCAGGCGGACCTGGATGTAGCCGATCACCTTGCGCTCGGCGAAGGTGAGCAGCGGCACCATGATGAAGACCGCGATCAGCACGACCACGATCTGGAGCAGGCCCATGACCAGGGTCTGGGTGAGTGTCATCGGAATGGCTTGGATCGGCATCGGTGTCGTCCTCAGCGGTCAATCTCGCCCAGCACCACGTCGAGGGTGCCGATGGCGGCGATCACGTCGGCCAGGAGTCGGCCTTCGGTCATCTTGGACAGGGCCTGCAGGTTCACGAAACTCGGGGCCCGGACATGCATGCGGTAGGGCATGGTGCCCCCCTTCTCACCCACGAAGTAGTAGCCCAGCTCGCCCTTGGGGGCCTCGATGGGGTGGTAGACCTCGTTCACCTCGGAGCGCAGGATCTTGGGGATCTTCGCCATCACCGGCCCCTCGGGCAGGCCGTCGATGCACTGCTGGATGATGCGGTGGCTCTGCCTCATCTCCGCGAGACGCACGAGGTACCGGGCGTAGGTATCGGCCTCGGGGCGCGTGGGGATCTCGAAGTCCATCTCTGCATAGGCCGCGTTGGGGAACGCCTTGCGGATGTCGTAGGGCACGCCCGCCGCCCGGAGCACGGGGCCGGTCACACCCAGGGCGATGC
>CAIMBM010000202.1 GCA_903839205.1 uncultured Holophagaceae bacterium
CTCGTGAGCTTCACGCTGGATCCCATGCTCAGCTCCGTGTGGCCCGATCCCGAGCACGAGAAGAGCGCCGACGCCCATGTGCACTACCGTGGCCGCAACCTGGTCATGCGGGCCGTGGAGGCCTTCGGCCGCACCCTCGACCACTGGGAGGTGCTCTACAAATCCGCCATCGAGTGGGCCCTCAACCACCGCAAGACGGTGATGGCCCTGGGCGCAGGAAGCTTCCTGCTGGCCATGGGCCTGTCGGGCCTGCTCGGCAACAACTTCATGCCGGACTACGACCGGGGGGACCTGCAGGTGACCTTCAAGGCGGAGCCCGGCTCCAGCCTGGCCGCCACCCGGGAGAGGGCCCTGGCCCTGGAAACGGCCATCAAGGCCGTGCCTGGCGTCGACTTCACCTACACCACCCTCGGCACGGGGCTCAACGGCACCGTGGATGCCGGCGGCATCTACGTCAAGCTGAAGGAGGGACGCCGTCCGGGCCAGGTGGCGATCCGCCGGCAGATCCGCGAAGGTTTCCGCTCCGTGCCAGGTGTGGATGCCGCCGTGGGGCCAGTGAGCGACTGGGGCATGGCCTATCCGATCATGGTGGCCGTCCAGGCGCCGGATCGCGATGCGGTCATTCAGGCCGTGCCCCTGGTGAAAGAGGCACTGCGCAGCGTCCCCGGTGCCGTGGACGTGACCACCAGCCTGGACAGCGGCAAGCCCGAACTGAAACTGGTGATCGACCGCAAGGCCGCCTCGGACCTGGGCGTAAGCCCGGCCCTGGTGGCGCAGATGGTGCGGCCCCTGGTGGATGGCGAGAAGGTCGCCAAGTACGAGGACGAAAAGGGCGAACAGCGGGACGTGCGCGTCCGGCTGGACGATCAGCAGCGGCGTTTCACGAGCCAGCTGGCCGCCATGACGGTCCAGAGCACCAAGGACCTGGGCGGCGGCAAGCACCCGCTGGTGCGCCTCAACCAGGTGGTGCGCTTCGAGGAGGGCATCGCTCCCGCGAAGCTCCAGCGCCACGACCTCATGGATGAAGTGGAAGTCGATGCCAACTACGAAGGCTCGACGCTGGGGGAGGTCAGTGCCGCCGCCGCCGAGAAGGTGGCGCAGCTCAAGACCAGCGGCCGGCTGCCGGAGGGGGTGCGCGTGGAATTCCTGGGCCAGACCCGGGACAGCAAGGAGACGGCCGGCTACATGGGCTCGGCGCTGCTGCTGGCGGTCTTCTTCATCTATTTCGTGCTGGCCAGCCAGTTCGAGAGCTTCAAGCTCCCCATCGCCATCATGGCCAGCCTGCCCCTGTCCATGGTGGGCATGGTGCTCATGCTCCTGGTCACCGGCGATTCCATGTCCATGATGACGAGCATCGGCATGATCCTCCTCATGGGCCTGGTCACCAAGAACGCCATCCTGCTGGTGGACCACGCCCTGCACCTGGAGCGGGAGGAAGGGATCTCCCGGCGCCAGGCCATCATTCGCGCAGGCACGGTCCGCCTGCGGCCGATCCTCATGACCAGCTTCGCCATGGTGGGCGGCATGCTGCCCCTCTTCCTGGCCCTGGGCGCCGGTGCCGAGATGCGGGCCCCCATGGCCCGGGCGGTGGTGGGCGGGCTCATCACCTCCACGCTGCTCACCCTGATCGTGGTGCCGGTGTTCTTCGAGATCATCGAGGAGCTGAGCCTGGCCAAGGCCTGGGCCTGGAGCCGGCGCCGTTTGGGCCTGTCGGCCGCGGAGCCCGCCGCCGATCTGCCCCTCGTGGAGGCCCCGGATGCCTGATCCATCGTTCTATGCCGCCGTGGAGTCCCGCCGCACGATCCGCGACTTCCTCCCGGAGCCCGTCCCCCGGGAGGTCCTGGACCGCTGCCTCGATGCGGCCCTGCTGGCCCCCAGTTCCAGCAACCTCCAGCCCTGGGAGTTCGTGATCATCCGCGACCCTGAGGCCCGGGCGGCGGCCAACGCCGCCTGCCTGGACCAGCTCCCCGCCAGGACCGCTCCCCTGCTGATCGCCCAGGTGTCCCACCGCGACACCTGGCGCCGGAACCGGGACGAGATCCTCCGCATCTTCGAGAGCCGGGGGCCCCTCCGCAAGAGCCACGGGTCCTACTACCGGAAGATCATTCCGCTGGTCTACCGGACCGGTCCCTTTGGCGTCCTGGGTCCCCTGAAGCGCGCCTTCAGCCGGATCGCCTCACTCTTCAAGCCCACACCGAACCTCATGGCGCGCTCCGATGTCCGCGTCATGGCCCACAAGAGCACAGCCCTGGCCGCCGCCACCTTCATGTTGGCCCTGCGGGCCGAGGGCTTCGACACCTGCCCCATGGAGGGCTTCGATCCCTGGCGGGCCAAGGCCCTGCTGGGCCTGCCGAGGGGGGCCGAGGTGAGCATGTTCCTGGCCGTCGGCCGGCGCAGCGAGAAGGGCGTGTGGTGGGACCGGGCGCTCATGCCGCGGGACTGGACCGTGCGCGAGATCTGACGGCTCGTCTTCGGGCGCCGATTGGGGCACTCTGGAAGGTCCATGACCGCTTCATCTCAAGAACTGACGGACCTGCTGCGGCTGGCGGACTCGCCGGTGGAAGGCTTCACGGTCCCTGGTGCCAAGTTGCGGTGGTTGTCACCCTCCGCCCTGGCCCTGGTGCTGGCCAGGTGGGCGAGCCGGGGGGCGCGGACGCAGACGCTGTGGCTGGACGCCCCCAGCGAGGCCGAGGCCCGCACCCTGGCGCAGGATCTCCAGGTGCTTCTCCCCCGGCACGGGGGTCGCCCTCTTCCCGGGCTTGGCCGCCTATGCCGGTGGGGAAAGCAGCCCCCCGGGCATGGTGCTGCGGGAGCGCCTGTCGGCCCTGGTGGGCCTGCTGGAGCGCCGGGTCCAGGTGCTGGTCACCGGGCCACTCACGGCCTGCGAGAAGCTGCCCCATCCCACCTGGTTCCAGAAACAGAAGCTGGAGCTGCGGAAGGGGGCCGAGGTGCCCCGGGAGGTGCTGCTGGAGACCCTGGTGGCCCTGGGCTACCGCCGCACGGAGATGGCCTCGTCCCCGGGCGAATTCAGTTCCCGCGGCATGGTGGTGGACCTCTGGCCGGACCACCTGGAGCAGCCCCTGCGCCTGGAGACCTTCGGCGACGAGCTGGAGCGCCTCAGTCCCTTCGATCCCGACACCCAGCGGCGCACGGGCGAGGCGCTGGAATCGCTCATGCTCTACCCCCGCTTCGAGGGCGACCGGGGCGATAGCCAGGCGCTGCTGGGGGCCTTGGCCTCCCGGGCGGACCGCACCCAGGACCCCGGCGACGACCTGGCCTTCCGCCGGACCCGCCTGGCCACCCACGGGCACTTCCCCGGGGAGGAGCTGTTCCATCCCCTGCTGACCCAGCCCAAGGGCCAGCTGGTCCACTGGGTGCCGCCCTGTATTCGCATCCGGTTGGACGGGGCCTGGGAGGAGGCCCTGCGGGACGCGGAGCGCGCCCGCATCGAGGAAGGCCTGGCCATGCTGCGCCGGGGCGGCGTGGTCTGCCCCGACTTCGAGGACCGCTTCCTGCCCGTCGATCCCAGCCGGCCCACCCTGCTCCTCACCGAATGGCAGAGCGAGGCCACGGTGCCCCTGGCGGCGCAGCCGGTGCGCGAATTCCAGGGTCGCCTGTCCGAGCTGGCGGACCACCTCCAGGACCTGTCCCTCAAGGGCCAGCGGGTGTTCCTGGCGGGATCCACGCCGGGCATGCGGGATCGTTTCCAGGAGTTCATACGGGAGCACGAACTGCCCCAGGCCTACGGCACGGAAGTGGGCTGCAGGGCCCTGCACCTGTCCCTGAGCGCGGGCCTGCATCTGAAGGAACCGGCCCTGGTGGTCTTCACGGAGCGCGAGGTCTTCGGCCGCAAGGCCATCCAGGCCGCCCCCAAGAAGTCCCGCAGCGCGGCCTTCCTGTCGGACCTTCGGGACCTCAAGGCCGGCGACCGGGTGGTGCACCTGGACCACGGCATCGGCGAGTTCCTGGGCTTCGCCACGCTCACCGTGGGCGGCGAGGAGCAGGAGGTGCTGCAGCTTCGCTATGCCGATGGCGGCCAGCTCAATGTGAGCCTGGAGCGGGCCGATCTGGTGCAGCGCTACACCGGCGCCGAGGGCCACCTGCCGCCCATGGACAAGCTGGGGGGCGCTTCCTGGGCCAAGGTCAAGCGCCGGGCCAGGAAGGCCATCCGGGACATGGCCGACGAGCTGCTGAAGCTCTACGCCCAGCGCAAGCTGGAGAAGGGCCACGCCTATGCGCCGGACGGCCCGGACATGGCGGCCTTCGACGCCAGCTTCGCCTTCACGCCCACGCCGGATCAGGTCGAGGCCATCGAGGCGGTGAAGGCCGACCTGGAATCGCCCCGGCCCATGGATCGCCTGCTCGTGGGCGACGTGGGCTTCGGCAAGACCGAGGTGGCCATGCGGGCCGCCGCCAAGGTGGCGCTGGAAGGCAAGCAGGTGGCCGTGCTGTGCCCCACGACGGTGCTCTGCTTCCAGCACTTCCGCACCTTCAAGGAGCGCTTCGCCGGCTTCCCCGTCCGCATCGAGATGCTCAACCGCTTCGTGGATCCCGAGGACCAGAAGCGCATCCTGCAGGAGGTGGGCGACGGCAAGGTGGAGATCGTCATCGGCACCCACCAGATGCTGGGGGCCAAGGTGAAGTTCGCGGACCTGGGCCTGGTGGTCATCGACGAGGAGCAGCGCTTCGGGGTGGGGCACAAGGAGAAGCTGAAGAAGCTGCGCCTCAACGTGGACCAGCTGGCCCTCAGCGCCACGCCCATCCCCCGCACCCTGCACATGAGCCTCACGGGTCTGCGGGAGATCAGCCTCATCGAGACCCCGCCCAAGGATCGCCTGGCCATCGAGACCGTGGTGGCGCCCTGGAGCGACGAGCTGGTGCAGACGGCCATCCAGTTCGAGCTGCGGCGCGGCGGCCAGGTCTACCTGGTGCATAACCGGGTGGAATCCATCGTGTCCATCGCCGAGCGGGTGCGGGAGCTGGTGCCGGACGCCCGGGTGGCCGTGGGCCACGGCCAGCTGAGCGACGAGGGGCTGGAGCAGGTCATGGTGGCCTTCATGGAGGGCCGTGTGGATGTGCTGGTGGCCACCACCATCGTGGAGAACGGCCTGGAC
This sequence comes from uncultured Holophagaceae bacterium, assembly GCA_903839205.1. Taxonomy (GTDB): domain Bacteria; phylum Acidobacteriota; class Holophagae; order Holophagales; family Holophagaceae; genus Geothrix. The sequence goes on from CAIMBM010000202.1 coordinate 5,115, forward strand.
GTGCCCAACGCCAACACCCTCATCGTCCACCGGGCCGATGCCTTCGGCCTCAGCCAGCTCTACCAGCTGCGGGGCCGGGTGGGCCGAAGCGACGTGCCCGCCTATGCCTACCTGCTGATCCCGCCCAAGCACGAGATCAGCGAAGATGCCCGCCGGCGGCTGCAGGCCCTGGAGGATTTCTCGGAGCTGGGCTCGGGCTTCCGGGTGGCGGCCATGGACCTGGAGCTGCGGGGCGCCGGCAACCTGCTGGGCGGGGAGCAGTCCGGCCACATCCACGACATCGGGTTCGAGCTCTACGTGAAGCTGCTGGAGGAGACCCTCTCGGAGCTGCAGGGACAGCCGAGCGGCACCTTCGACGTGAAGCTGGACGGACTGGCACCGGGCGCCCAGCTGGGCCGCCGCTGGATCGACCAGGCTGCCGAGCGCCTGGTGGCCTACAAGCGCATCTCCCGCCTGCGGGAGGAGCGGGACCTCGACCTGTACAAGCTGGATCTGGAGGACCGCTTCGGCCACATCCCCGACGACGATGCCGACACCCTCCGCTTCTTCGAGCTGCTCAAGGTCAAGCTGCGGGCCCAGGTCCTGGCGGTGTCCGAGGTGGCCGTGGACAGGGGTCAGCTCAAGCTGCGCCTGAGCCCCCAGACACCGCTCGATCCGGGGAAGCTGATGGTCTGGGTGGGTCGGACCAAGGGTGCCAGCCTGAGTCCCGATGGCACCCTGCGCCTGCCCCTGCAGGGCACCCTGGACGGCCCGATCCTCCAGGCCCAGCGCGTCCTGGCGGAATGGGCCGGGCTTTAGGGGCTGGGTTCCGGAGAGGGCTTGTATCCGGAAGCACCTTGCCGGATCTTCTTTCGCCATAGGACACTGACACCATGCAACCTCTTAAGGTCCGCCGCCCATGATCGCGATCCTGGCCATGGCCCTCGTGTTCGGCGGCGCCGTGATCCTGGTGGGCTCCCTGTTCCTCACGCGACAGCTCATCGCGGAGCTGCCCCACGGCCTGCTGCGTAGCTACTGGTTCGTCATGCTGGTCCTGGTCTGTGTGTTCATCCTCGGCTATCTGGGCTACGCCTGGCACTCCCTGGAGGGCCACACCCGGCCAGGGGATCTCATCGTCCCCGCGGTGTTCTTCCTGGGGGCCTGTTTCGTATGGCTCACCTCGCACCTGTCGCTGCAGACCGCCGTGTCGGTGATGCAGATCAGCCTCCTGGAACAGGAGACGATCTCGGACCCCTTGACCCAGGTCTTCAATCGCCGGTACATGGATCGCCGACTCAGCGAGGAGTGCGCCAGGGCCAGGAGGTTCAAGCTACCCCTATCCGTCCTCCTGCTGGATATCGACCACTTCAAACAGGTCAATGACCGCTTCGGACATCAGGCCGGCGATCAGGTGCTGATCTCCTTTGCGGAGCTCGTCAAGAAGGGACTCCGCGAGCCGGATGTCCTCACCCGATACGGGGGCGAGGAATTCATGGTCATCGCCACGCAGACGCCCCATGGCGGCGCGGTGGAGGTGGCGGAGCGATTGCGCCGAGCCATCGAATCGAGCCCATTCAGGCTCAGCCATGCCTCGGGCGGCCCCCCCGAGATCAACCTGACCTGCAGCATCGGGGTGGCCAGTTTCGGCGACGGGATTGACCAGGCCTCGAAGCTCATTGCCTTGGCGGACGAGAACATGTACCGGGCGAAGCACCAGGGGCGGAACCGGGTCTCGGCCGAGCCTGCCGGCGTCTCCGGGGGCCCGGCCCTGAACCCGGCCCCCCTGGTCCAGGGATCCTGAGGACCGTGGCTCGGCCTGTCCGGGGTGGCCCAGGCTCGGGCCAGTTCCCTTGCAGGTGCCGGTGCGGCAGGGATGAGGAAGATGGCATCGGCCGGGATTCAGCCTGAACCGGGTCTCCGCCGAAAGGCAGGCATGGCCCAAGGAAGGATTTCGCGACTCTGGACTGGCCACCGCCCCACGGTGGTGACCGCCGGGTGTTTCCTGGCGGCGGCTGCCGTGGCCCTGCTGACGACCCAGCTGGGGAGCATCAAGGACTTCGAGCCCACCGGGATCGCCACCGCCAGCCGGACCCTGAACGCCATCATGTCCGTGACCATGACGAGCATCGCGCTCATCCTGCCGCTCACCGCGAACCTCTACACGCCGCGCCTGGTGAAACTCTACGTGGCCCACCCGCTGATCGTGGGGGGGCTGTCCGTCCTGATCATCAGCAACCTGCTGCTGATGTCCCTGCACTTCTTTCCGCCGGGGCATGCCTTCGTCCGGGCCTGCATCTGGGCCATCGCCCTCATTTACCTGGTGGTGCTCGCGGGCATCCTCCCCTACCTCTTCGGCATCAGCCGGTTCCTGCGGCCCAGCTACTTCATGCCGATGCTCAGCCGGAAGGGCCTGCGCAGCCTGCCCGAGCTGGCCCGGGGCAGGCATATCGAGACCAACAAGGACAACCTCTTCGAGACCATCGATGTGGTGACGAACGTGGCGCTCACGGGCATGGCCCGGGGGGACCGGCAGCTGGTGCTGCTCGCGCTGAAGAGCCTCCATTCGCTCCTGGCGGGAATCATCAGTTGTGGCGGTCGGGAGGCCTCCGCCTGGCGGGCCTCGAGGCCCTGGTTCGTGCCGGGCCTGGCCAAGGAGGGGCAGGACTACCTCATCCGCGAAGCGGTCTGGCCCGAGGCCTATGTCCTGGCGCAGATCCTCAAGGTGGGGGAGGTGGCCACCCGGCGACAGCACGAGCTGCTGTCCGAGATGGCCGCGCAGCTGGTGGACACGGCCCGTCTTGCCTGCGAGGCCGCCTCGGAGCCCGTGATCGAACTTCACGTGATGACCTTCAACACCCTCCTGAGGGAGGCCCTGGATGAGCGGGACCTCCGCCGGTTCCAGAACCTGTCCTATCACTTCCGCCTGCTCATCGAGACCTTCCACCGCATGCCCGACCGGATGCATGAGGCCCTCCGCCACCTGATGCACTACGCGCGCCTAGCTGCCAGGGAGGGGCTGCATTTCGCCTACGAGACGGTCGTGTACGACCTGGGCGAGCTGGTCCTGAGCATCGGCCGGAAGGACGAGGAGCGGGCCGTGGAGCTGGTCCAGGCCTGGTCCGGGCCCGTCTGGCAGGAGGCCATCGCCCAGGACAGCACCATGAAGAAGGTCGGCTGGCGCACCATCCTGCGCACCCACTGGGAGGCCCGGGCCCTGGGGTTGAAAGAGGTTGCCGACGCCATCTTCTGGCGCTTCCTGACGGACGAGGCCATCCATCGCGAGCAGCTGGAGCTGCTGCTGGAGGAGAACCGGGAACTGCACTATGAGTTCAACGACCGGCTGATGCGCTTCGCCCACCTGTCCCCACCCGCGGAGGCCGAGGCCCAGGCCTTCCTGGAACAGTGGTAGGCGGCCTAGCCAGTGGTGCCGAAGACACCGGGGACCGGCCTCCCGCAGTGACCACAGGTTCCGTCCTCCTGGAGGTTCAGGTCCAGCAACCGGTAGCCATCCCGCTGGATGACGGCCCGACCGCAGCCGGGGCAGCGGGTCGTGCCACCCTCCCGATCACGGACGTTCCCGGTGTAGACGTAATTCAGGCCCGCCTCGCGGGCGAGCTCCCGGGCCCGGGTGAGCGTGGCCCCGGGGGTGGGTGGGACCTCCAGCATCCGGTGGTCCGGGTGGAAGGCGCTGAAGTGCAGGGGCACGTCCTCGCCGAGGTCGGAGGCGATCCATTCGGAGAGCCTGCGGATCTCACCCTCTGAGTCGTTCAGGCCCGGGATGAGGAGGGCGGTGATCTCCGTCCAGACCTTCGTCTCGTGGACCAGATAGCGCAGGGTGTCGAGGACCGGTTCCAGGGAGCCACCCACCACTCGCCGGTAGAAGTCGTCGCTGAAGGCCTTCAGGTCCACGTTGGCCGCGTCCAGGTGCGTGAAGAAGTCCCGGCGGGCCGCGTCCTCCAGGTAGCCCGCCGTCACCGCCACGGTGGCGATCCCCCGTGCATGGCAGGCCTCGGCCACGTCCGAGACGAACTCCAGGATGGTGGCGGGCTCGTTGTAGGTGAATGCCACGCTGCGGCAGCCCTGGCGACGGGCGCCCTCGGCGATGGCCTCGGGGGTGGCCCGGTCGCGGAGGAGGCCCAGGTCCCGGGAGCGGGAGAGGTGCCAGTTCTGGCAGAAGCGGCAGGAGAGGTTGCAGCCCAGGGCCCCGAAGGAGAGCACCGAGGAGCCTGGGAGGAAATGGTGGAGCGGCTTCTTCTCGATGGGGTCGACGCAGAAGCCGCTGGTCCGGCCGTAGGCGGTGAGCATCATGCGGTTCCCGATCCGCTGGCGCACGACGCAGCGGCCTCGCTGCCCCTCGCGCAAGGCGCAGTGGTGGGGGCAGACCTGACAGCGCAGGCGGCCGTCCGGGAGCCGCTGCCAGTGGCGCGCAGGTTGGAGGAAGCCCGCCCCCTCCGGCCCCTGGCCTGGCGCTGCCGGGGCCTCGTCGCGCCAGGCTTCCACGGTGAAGGTCCAGGCCCTGATCCGCGGCGACCAGAAGGTGATGGGCCAGCCGGCCTTCCGCTTGAGGGCCGCGAGAAAGGCGCGGGGCTCGGTCAGCTCGGCCCAGACCTGGGGCAGGAAGACCGCCCTCTGCCCGTCGAGATCCAGGACCAGGCCATCCACTCCGGGTCGGAGCCGCCGGAGGAGGTCCTCTTCGCCAGAGCAGGCGAGGGGCTGCAGCGGGGAGAGCAGGGACACTTCCACGGCCAGACGGGGCAGCTCCTCCCGCCGCAGGGGTTCGAAGCGGGCGTCCTCGAAGGCGGCGGCCCTGGCGTGACGGAGGATCCCTTCGGCCTGGGACGCCGGCGGCACCAGGCTGCCCACACAGCCGCGCAGCTTGCCGTCCAGGGTGAGGGTCACGAAGGAGGCCCTCGGTTCGTCGAAGCCGGGGGTGTCGATCCGCTCGCAGGCGGGTCCACCCAGGGCTTCCACGATGGCCTTCCGGGCCAGCCGGGCCAGGCTTGGCCCGTCCCGCTCAGGGATGGCCACGGCCCGTTTCGAAGAATGCAAAAGCTCCATATCCGACGACCTCCTCTCGGCCTCCGGCCGTGTCGCCCGAGTTCCGGAGGTCCAGGAGCAGGGGGTGCATCTGCTGGCGCCTGGCGGCCTCCAGGAATCCCGCCACGGGGGCGGCCCCGCAGGCGCGCTCGCGGGCCAGGGCCGGGTCCAGCAGGAGGATCTGGCGGGCGGTCCCTTCGTCCATGGCATGGCACTCGCGGTAGGGCAGGTAGTGGGAGAGATCCGAACTCACCACGATGATCGTTTCTGGACCACCCCACAGGGCCTCCAGCACCTCGGCCACCTGAGAGGGCGTGGCCTCACCCACGGCCAGGGGGACCAGCTTTGCTTTGGGAGCGACCCGCTGCAGGAAGGGCAGGTGCACTTCCAGGGAATGCTCGGGTCGGTGGATGGCCTCGCTGCGGCGCACCCAGGGGATCCGCGCCAGGGCCGCCAGGTCGAGTTCCACCAGGCCGAGGGGGGTCTCGAAGGCCTCCGATTCCGGCAGGACCAGGCCCTGGAAGGGCACGTGGTGGCTGGGCCCCAGCAGCACCACCCGTTCCAGGCGGCCGCCTGCCCGCCGCAGCCGGGCATAGCCGCTGGCGGCCACGGGTCCCGAATAGACATAGCCGGCGTGGGGGACGATGAGCGCCTTGGGCAGGGGTTCCCCTGGTGGCACCACCACCTCCGCGAGCAGCCGATCCACCTCCCTTGCCAGGAGGCCTGAATCCCCCGGATAGAACCGGCCGGCGACCCGGGCTGGGCGAACCTTCAACATGGCGTCATCACTTCCTGCAGGGGTACGATGGGTCGCCCTGGGTCCCTCCGCAAGCGTCCAGGCGAGGTTTCATTCCTTCGGGAACCCTTTCAAGGGACTCGCGAGTCCTGAGCCAGTTGAGACGCCACCCTGGGCCAGACTAGTGCACCTCGCCTGAAATACCCGGATCAGCGGGGTGATGGCGAGGTGCACTTCCATCGGGGCATAGCCCCTCTGGCGCCCCATCGCGCAGGCGCGCCGGGGCTGTCACCCCGCCGGGGGCACTGCCGTGCCCCCAGACCCCCGTCTCGTGGTGCCCCCAGCAGTCCAGATGATCCAGCTATTACGCGCGGGCACCACTAGGAGCTCA
>CAIMBM010000203.1 GCA_903839205.1 uncultured Holophagaceae bacterium
GCGATGGCCACGCGCTGCTGCTCCCCGCCGGACAGCTGCAGGGGGTAGCTGCTCAGCTTGTGCTGGAGGCCCACCATCTTCAGGGCCCGGAAGGTGCGCTGCTTCTGCTCGGCGGCGCTCACGCCCAGGACCTTCAGCACGAAGGCCACGTTCTCGAAGATGGTGCGGCTGCGGATCAGCTTGAAGTCCTGGAACACCACCCCCAGCTTGCGGCGCAGCAGGGGGATCTCCGTCTCGGGCATGGAGGCGAGCCGGTGCCCGGCCATCTGGATCTCGCCGCTGCTGGGGATCTGTTCCCGGAAGAGCAGTTTCAGCAGCGTGGACTTGCCCGCCCCGCTGGGTCCCGTCAGGAAGACGAACTCCCCGGCGTCGATGGCGAAGCTCACGTCCGCCAGGGCCGTGTGGATGCGGTCGTACTGCTTGCCGACGTGGGTGAGGGTGATCACGAAATTCCTTTGATCCGCAGATTGCACAGATTTTCACAGATTATTGGAAGCAGTTCCCGGTGTAAATCTGTGGAATCTGTGGACTACAGTCTTTCCACTAACATGGCCACGCCCTGTCCGCCGCCCACACAGAGGGCCGCCAGGCCGAGCTTCTTGTCCTGGTCCTGGAGCAGGTGCAGGAGGGTGACCAGGATGCGGGTACCGCTGGCCCCGATGGGGTGGCCGATGGCAATGGCGCCCCCGCGCAGGTTGACCTTCGAGGGGTCGATCCCCGGCAGCTCCGCCAGCACGCCCAGACTCTGGGCGGCGAAGGCTTCATTTAGCTCGAAGAGGTCGATGTCCTGCAGCCTCACGCCGGTCTTCGCCAGCAGCTTCTGGATGGCGGGCACTGGGCCCAGGCCCATGGTGGCGGGGTCCACGCCCGCCTGGCCGAAGCCGAGGATGCGGGCGATGGGCCGGTGGGCCCTCGCGGCGCCCTCGGAGGCGAGCACCAGGGCTGCGGCGCCGTCGTTGATGCCGCTGGCGTTGCCGGCGGTCACGGTGCCGTCCTTCCGGAAGGCGGGCTTGAGCTTGGCCAGGCCCTCGGCGGTGGCGTCCGTCTTGATGTACTCGTCGCGCTGGAAGGCCACGTCGCCCTTTTTGCCTGCCAGGGTCACGGTGAAGACCTCGCGGTCGAAGGCGCCCGCGGCCTGGGCGGCGGCGGCCCGGAGCTGGCTCTGAAGGGCGAAGGCGTCCTGGGCCTCGCGGCTGAGACCATGCTTGGCCGCGACATTTTCCGCCGTGATGCCCATGTGGGTGTCGCCGTGGCCACACCAGAGGCCGTCCTGGATCATGCTGTCGATGAGCTGGGCGTTCCCCATGCGGGCGCCCCAGCGGGCGGCGGGGAGGAGGTAGGGGGCGTTGGACATGCTCTCGGTGCCGCCGGCCACCACGATCTCCGCATCCCCCATCTGGATGGACTGGGCCCCCAGGGCCACGGCCTTGAGGCCTGAGCCGCAGACCTGGTTGGGCGTGTGGGCCGGGGTGGCGTGGGGCAGCCCGGCCTTGAGCGCCGCCAGCCGGGCCACGTTCTGCCCGCTGCCGGCCTGGAGCACGTTGCCCAGGACCACGTCGCCCACGGCCGAGGCCTCGACACCCGCCCGGGCCAGAGCCTCGGCGATGGCCAGGGCGCCCAGCTGGACCGCGCTCATGGGCTTGAGGGCACCCCCGAAGGTGCCGACGGCGGTGCGGGTGGCAGAGAGGATGTAGGCAGGCATGATGGGAACTCCCGGTGCCTTCCAGGGTATCGTGACTAAACGCCAAGCGACCCTGGCCGTGAACCCCCATGCCAGGTCTGCCCTGGTTCTTTCTCCCGCGGGAGTTCCCCATGACCGTTTCCAGCCGCTGGATACCCCTGTTCCTGGCCGGGACCTTCCTGCTGGCCCAGGCTCCACCCCCGCCGCCGCCCCAGCCCCCGCCGCCGCCCGGACCCATGATCGGCGTGGACCTGCCCACGGGCGCCCGCACGGAGCAGCGGACCGAGCCGCTGGTCCAGGGCTCGAAACTCTGGGTGAAGAACCGCAACGGCGGCATCCATGTGACCGGCTGGGACCGGGCTGAAGTCGCCCTCACGGCCCAGATCCGCGACAGTGAAAAACGCCGGGTGGAGGTGGTGTTCCAGCGGAAGGGCCCGGATCTCGACATCGAGGCGGTTTTCCAGCAGCCCTCCTGGAGCTTTGGCATCTACATCAGCCCCCGCTGCGAAATGACCCTGCAGGTTCCCCAGAAACTCCTCGGGTACTTCCGCACCACCAACGGCACGGTCTCGGTCGAGAACCTGGACGGGTACGCCCGCTGTGAGACCACCAACGGCTCCATCCTCGTCACCCATGTCCGGGGGGAGGTGCAGGTCGAAACCACCAACGGCTCCATCGAGGCCCGCGGCCTGGCGGCCCGCATCAAGGGCAATACCACCAATGGCCGCATCGTGCTCGAGGACATCGAGGGCGGGATCCGCCTGGAGACCACCAACGGCACGATCCGCGCCCGCAACCTCGACGGCTGGGGCGAGGGCATCCACCTCGAGTCCACCAATGGCAGCATCGAGGTCGAACTGGGCCGGGCCACGGGCGACCTCGTGGCCGAGAACAGCAATGGCTCCATGGACATCAAGGTCGCCGGCAGCCAGCTGCTCGAGCTGAGCAAGCACAGCGCCCACTTGAAGGTGCCGGGTCGCACCCAGTCGATCCGCCTCGAGACCACCAACGGCAGCATCCGCGTGAAGTAGGGTCCTGAAGTAGTACTCTGGGGCCCATGCGTCCGCTGGTTCTCATCCTCGCTACCGCCCTCGCGCTCTGCGGCCAGGCCCCGCGTCCGACCGAGGTGCAGGAGCGGCGGCTCGCCAACGGCGCGCGGCTGTTGCTGGTGGAGCGGCGGGGCCTGGCCGCCTTTAACGCGACGCTGGTCTTCCAGGGTGGGCGGGCCGAGGAGCCCGCCTCGGCCACAGGGGCCACGGACCTGCTGGCCCGCGCCCTGTTCGGCGCCACCTGGCCCGAGGACCTGGAGCCGGCGAAGGGTTCCCCGGACCTGGAGGCCCTGCTCAAGCAGGAAGAGGGGCTCCTGGAGGCCCTCCGTCTCGAGCGTGTCCATCTGAAGCGGGAGGGCGAAGTACCCACGCAGGTGCCCTCCCTCGAGGCCGGTCTCGCGGCCCTTCAATCGCGGCTGAAGGCGCAGTTCTCCGCCTCGCCCCTGGCGGATCTCTACCTGGCCCGGGGCGGCCGCCAGCGTGCGGAAGCCACCACCGACGCCCTCCTCGCCCAGACGGAGCTCCCCCTGGAATCTTTCGAGTTCTGGTGCGCCACCGAGGCCCAGCGGCTCCGGACCCTCCAGCTCAGCCGTTTTTCCCAGGCCCGGACTGCCCTGGTCGCCGAGCTCCGTTCCCAGGGTCCCCAGGGTCTGTCCCTGCTCTGCGGCGCCGCCCTTCCCGGGCATCCCTACGGTCGGGACCTCCTGGATGACCTGCCTTCGCTGGAGGCCCTGCGCCGGTCAGACCTCAGGACCTATGCCCACCGGGTCCTGAGTCCGAATCGGATGACGGTCATCCTCATCGGCAGTTTCAGCATGGACAGGGTCCTGCCCCTCCTGGAACAGCAGCTGGGCTCCCTGCCCCTCCCTCCCGACGAGGAGGCCGCAATCCTGCCCGAGATCACCGCCGGTCTCGGCGACCGGAGGGTGCAGGCCGCGCTGGGGACGGCGCCGCGGCTCCTGACGGGCTGGCGAATGCCGCCCCGCCAGCACCCGGACCACCTGGCCCTGCGCCTGGCGGCCCAGGTGCTGGCCGGGGGCCAGAGCTGCCGTTTCCAGACCGACCTGGTGCGCCAGAAGGCCCTGGTCCAGGAGGCGGAATTGAGCCTGGACGTACCGGGAGGCCGGTTTCCCGGCCTGCTGGTGGCGAACCTGAGGCCCAGCCCGGGCCACAGCCTCGCCGAAGTCGAAGGGGCACTGCAAAGCGAGATCCTTCGCCTGCAGCAGGATCCCATCCCCCAGGAGGCCTGGCTCCGGGCCCTTGCCCTGCTTGAAACCGATCACCTCCTGGTGGAGGACGATCCCGCGGCCCTGGCCCGGTCCCTCGCCATGGCCTGGGTCCAGGGCGGCGACTGGCGGCTCTGGGAACTGGACCTGGACCGGCTGCGCGCGCTGACTCCGGAGGCCGTCCAGGCGGCGGCCCGGACCTGGCTGCAGCCGAGCCACCGCACGTCGGTGCTGCTTGAGCCCACGCCGGGCACGAACCAGGATCCCGTCGAAGCGGAGCTGGCCCGGGTCCTGAAGGCCCTGGCGACCGCTCACATCGCCGATCCAGCCCAGCGCGAGCACCTCGTGTCCGAGGGCATCCGCCAGCTGCGCATGCTGAGCGCCGAGGAGCGCCTGCACACCCTGAACCTGCTGAAGGCCCAACTCGGCCCGGAGAAGCGGTGAGAGCCCTGGCCCTAGCCTGCCTGGCCTCGGCCCTCTGTCTCCAGGCCCAGCCGAGGACCCAGGAGTGGAAGCTCCAGAATGGGCTGCGGGTGCTGCTCCTGGAAGATCATGAGCACCCCCTGGTGCGGGCCCGCCTCTTCCTGAGCCTCAGACCCGGCGATACGCCTCCGGGCCGCCCAGGGCTCGCCCCGCTGTTCCACCGCATGGTGGTCCATGCGGAGACGGCCGATCTGAAACCTGGCGACCTTGACCGGCTTCTGGAGGACTCGGGCATCCGGCTGACTCAGTCCCTGGGGACCGATGGGTTCAGCTGGCAGCTGGCGGCCCGCAGCCGCGACCAGGACCAGGCCATGGGGTTGTTGGCGGATCGGCTGCTGCGCAGCCTGCTGGACCCGGCGCTCCTGGAGCTCCAACGGCTGGCCTATCTCCAACGGCTGGAACATCCCGAAGGCTCCCCCCGGGAGCGGTTGCGGCAGGCACTGGAGCCCGGTGCCAGGGCCACCCGCAGCAGCCTGGGAGCCATCACGCTGCAGGACCTGCTCGCCTTCCGCGCCAGGGTGTTCCGGCCAGATCGCGCCGTCCTGGTTCTTCACGGTGACCTGGGACTGGAACAGGCCAAGCGGCTGGTGCTCCTGAGCCTGGGAACCTGGATGGCCCAGGAGCCGGGCCCCCAAGAGGCTCCTCCTCCTTCGGCGGCAGCGGCGGTCCCGGCCGTCCCGGACGAGGTGCCCAGGATCCCCGATCCGGGCGCGGGGCTGCGGGTCCAGGCCCTTGCCCCTCAGCCGGGGGACCTGGCGCCCGAGGTCGGCGCCCTGCTGAGCCTCCTGGTTCCCGGGGAGGCGAGCCTCGACCCCGTCCGGGTGACCCTCGGGGAGGGCGGCCTGGTGGCGACCCTGGACAGCCTCGAAGGCTCCACCGGCGCCGCCACCTGGTCGCAGCTTGTGGAACGGCTCGAGGGCCTCCGGCGGCGGGGATTCAACCGGCGGGACCTGGATCAGGCCCGGCTCGCCTGGTTCGGCCGCCGCAGTCTGGAGTCCCTCCAACCCGAAGCCCAGATGGACAGGGCCCTGGCCGAGAGCCAGGGGCGCGGCGTCCGCGAGGACCGCTTGGGGGCTCTGTCCCTGGACGGGTTGAACTCGGGTCTGCGGGACTGGCTGGACCCAGCGAAGCTGCGACTGGGGGCCGCGGGCGATCCCGGGGACCTGGACAGGCTGCCGCGCCCGGACGAACGCCGGGTCGGGAAGCAGGCGCCGGGGGACCCCGGGGGGTGAGTCCCCGGCCAGGCGAGAATCCGGATCACCCCGGAACGGCCTCCGGCGGCCTCTTCAGATCGTCACGCCGAACCGCGCTGCCAGATCCAGGTACCTTGCCCGGACGCCTGCGACGACCTCGGCGGGCAGGTGCGGGGCCGGGGGCTGTTTGTCCCAGCCGTCCAGGGTCTCCAGGTAATCCCGGAGGAACTGCTTGTCGAGGCTGGGCGGGTTCCTCCCCGGCGCCCAGCTGTCCGCCAGCCAGTACCGGCTGCTGTCCGGCGTGAGGGCCTCGTCGATGAGTATCAGTTCTCCGGCGGAGCTGAGGCCGAACTCGAATTTGGTGTCTGCCAGGAGGATGCCGCGGCCTGCGGCCAGTTCGGAGCCTCGGCGGTAGAGGGCTAGGCTGAGATCCCGCAACCGGGTGGCCTGTTCCCCGCCCACGATCTCGGCCATGCGCTCGAAGGGGATGTTCTCGTCATGGCCCTCTTCGGCCTTGGTGGCCGGGGTGAAGATGGGCTCAGGCAGACGGTCCGCGAGCCGCAGCCCCGGCGGGAGCGGAACGCCGCAGACGGCACCCCCCGCCTGGTATTCCTTCCACCCGCTGCCCGCAAGGTAGCCGCGCACCACGCACTCCACGGGGAGGGGGCTGGTCTTCTCGACGACCACCGCGCGGCCCGCCAGGGCCTCGTGGAAGGGCCCCAGTTCTGCGGGCCACTCGGGGTCCCCACGGAAATGGTTTGGCACCAGATCCTGGGTGGCGGCAAACCAGTAGGCGGCCACGGCGGTGAGGATCCGGCCCTTGTCCGGGATGCCCTCTGGCATGACGCAATCGAAGGCGCTGATGCGGTCCGTGGCCACGATGAGCAGCCGGTTCCCCAGGTCATACACGTCCCGCACCTTGCCCCGGCGGAAGATGGGAAATGGCAGATCCGTACTGAGAAGAATGGACATGGAACGCCCCTGGGATTGTCCATCATCGCAGCAGAAGCTCCCTTCATCCCAGTGTCGGGAGCCGCCTCGGTGTGGGGGCCGACCAGTTCAGGCCCCCGGGGAGCAGGGCGTAACGGTTCATCACGCCCACCCACCGGGCCAGTTCGGCTTCCCGCACCGTCCCCTCGGGCCCCGAAAGCGGCAGGCCCAGGAACTGGAGGTAGTCCTGGACCTCGGCCCCGGAGACACCGAGGAGGGGGGGCAACTCTCCCTGAGTGTGGTTCCGATCCCCGGCAGGGACCGTCAGCAGCCGGTAGTCGAAGGTCTCCCGCAGGACCGAGGCGGTGGCGGCGGGATCCAGCTCCTGGGCCGCATCCAGGTGGGGGAAGGGGTTGCCCCCCAGCTGCCCCAGGGCCTGGGCCATGCCCAGGTGGGCCAGGAGATGGACGGGATGGACTTTCAACACGAGCTCGAACAGGCTTCGGGCCTCCTGGGCCCGGCCCAACCGCAGCAGGGCCTCCCCGCGATGCAGTTTCGCCTCCACCCGCTCCGGTTCGGCCTTGCTCCAGCGTTCGGCCACGGCGGCCATCTCCTCCGCCATACCCTGGGACCGGAAGAATCCCGCCAGATAGGCAAGGCTGGTCACATCCTTGGGAGCCAGAAGCAGCAGCCGTTCCAGGATCTCTGCCGCCCGCAGGGACTGCCCCTCCTGATCCAGCCGGTGGGCCCAGTCCCGGAGGATCTCCACCTGCCCGGAAACGGGGTGGTTGGGGGTGGACCGGCCGGGCTCGGCGGGGTGCAGCAGCTGGGTGCGGACCCAGAGGTAGCGCAGGGCATTGCGGCCGTCCGGCTGACCGAGTTCCTCCTCGATGGCGTGCACGATGGTCTTGAGCCCATGCTCCCAAAGGAGCGGCAGGGGCATCTGCACGTGGGTGCGGAGTTCACGGATGAGGGGTTCCAGGGGATTCCCGGGCCGGCCCAGGTGCAGCCGGAGCCGGATCAGCTCCAGTCCGGCCTCTCCCCCAGGCTGGAAGGCCACCCGCAGGGCGAGCTCCCCCGTATCGGGGTCGAAGTCATCCAGGAGCAGGAAACGCAAGTGGGCCCGCATGAACCTGAGGTTAACAAAGATATCGCACCGAAGGTGGTTGACCGGACCTCAACCAGGCAGGATGATTCAGGGTCGGTTGGGACTGGAGGAATGCCATGCGCAAGAGGATTCTGCTCGTGTCCGTGATGGCCGCCCTGCCAGTGATGGCCGGAGAGCTGGGCGTCCTGGTGGACAAGCAGTTCGGCCAGGCCCAGACCGCCGGCGCCTTCGCCACCAACCAGAAGCTCGATGCCGTGAGCCCCACGGGCCTTGGTGTCCGGTACGGATTCGATGTCGTGGACCTGAAGGTGGCGGCCCTCCAGCTGAATGCCACCTGGCACAACAAGACCACGGGCGACCTGAGCTACAACGGCACCAAGTACGGCGAGCTGGACAACCAATACTGGGCCGCCGGGGCCATGGTGAACTGGAAACTGCTCGTCAACGTGGGCGCCGGCGTCGAGTACCGCACCGAGAAGCTCACATGGCGTTCGAACCTGCCGGGGCTCGGCAGCAATGACACCACCCAGGGCCGTGCCTGGGCGCGGGTGAACCTGGGCTTCAGCATCCCTACTCCCGTGGTCAGCCCCTTCTTCGCCCTGGAAGTGGCCGCGCCCCTCTCCAAGAACAGCTCCACCAGCACCCCCAAGGACTTCGCCGACGCCCTGGCCCCCCAGGTCCAGATCGGCGTCTATGGCGGCATCCGGTTCTGAAGCCGGCCAAGCGCCTGGAAGAGGCACCCTCGGGTGCCTCTTTTTTTTTGTTCCGCTATGATGACTGAACTTCCGAGGGACGATGGAACTACGGATCCTGGGCTGCAGCGGGGGCGAGGCCGACGGGGAGCGCTTGACAGGGCTCCTGGTGAACGGCTGCGTGGCCATCGACGCGGGGTCGATTACGGCGGCCCTCACGGTGGAGGAGCAGGTAAAGATCCAGCATGTCTTCATCAGCCACTCGCACCTGGACCACATCTGCACCCTGCCCTTCTTCACCAAGAACATCTTCGGTCACACCCACAGCGCGGTGGAGATCCACGCCCTGCCCGAAACCCTCGATGTCCTGCGGCGCCACCTCTTCAACGATGAGCTGTGGCCGGACTTCAGCGTGATCCCGAGCCCCAACGATCCCACCATCCGCTACACGGACGTAGAGGCGGAGCGCACCTATCACGTCTGCGGCCTGCGGATCACGCCCATCCGCGTGAATCACCTCGTCCCCTGCGTGGGCTACAAGGTCGAGGATGGCCGGGATGCCTTCGTCTTCACCAGCGACACGGCCGAAACGGACCGCATCTGGGAGGTCGCCAATGGCACCCCCAACCTGCGGCTCGTGATCGCCGAAGCCAGCTTCCCGAACGAGCAGGCCGGCCTGGCCGAGGCCTCCAAGCACCTCACGCCGGCCAGGCTCGGTGCTGAGCTGAAGAAGCTGCGGCGGGATGTCCCGGTGCGGATCTACCACCTGACGCCTGGGGACAGGGCGACCATGCTGCCCCAGCTGCTGGCCCTCCAGGACTCCCGGGTGAGCCTGCTCGACCAGGATGAGCGCCTGCGCTGGTGACAGCTCAGGCCTTGGGGTAGGCCGTCTTCAGGGCGCGGAGGGCCTCCTCAAAGGCGGCCGACAGGGCCTCGTCGGTCATCCCGGCCTCCCGGTCCAGCTTCCCTTCCCGGGCCTGGGACTCGATCTGGGACGCCAGTTCCGTGAACCGCACCAGCCCCATGTTGCTCAGGGCCCCCTTCAGCTGGTGGGCCTCCATCAGGGTCTGGGAGAGGTCCGAAGCGGCGAGGGCCGTCTTCAGGATCGCCAGACGCACCGGGACGTCCTCCTCGAACAAGGCGATCAACTCCTGGACCAGTTCTGACGAACCCCCAAGCTGGACGAGGTCGTTCAGGGGCCGGGGATCCAGGATGGGGAGGTCATTCAAGGCCGGCACCGCGCGATCAGAAGCCGTGCCCTGCGGGGTGCCCTGCGGCCTGGAGGCGGATGAGACTGGCATCCAGCTTGGCCTGGGCGGAGGCCATGTCATGTTCGGTCTGGGCCTCCTTCAGGAGCTTCAGGGCCCGCTGGCGGGAGGCCTCGGCCCGCTCCAGGTCGATCATGTCCATGGTCTCGCTCTCCCGGGCGAGAACGGTCACGCGGTCGGGGCCGACTTCCGCAAAGCCGCCGAAGACCGTGAGCCAGTGCTTCTGGCCGTCCTGGACGTAGTAGAGAAGCCCATCCCCCACTTCAGTCATGAGCGGCGTATGGCCCGGAAGGATGCCGTAGTAGCCGCGCGAAGCCGTCGGGAACTGCACCTCGGCGACCTCGGCCGAGAAGACCGGCCGCTCGGGGGTCACCACTTCCAGTTTGATTGATTGAGCCATGGCAATCTCTTTTAAAGACTCGGAATCCGCGAAGCGGATTCCGAGCATGGGAAAAGCAAAATTACACTGCCGCCAACTTTTCGGCCTTCTCGGCGGCTTCCTCGATGGTGCCGACGAGGTAGAACGCCTGTTCCGGCAGGTGGTCCCACTTGCCGTCGCAGATCTCACTGAAGCCCTTGATGCTGTCCTCCAGCTTCACGTACTTGCCGGACATGCCCGTGAACTGCTCGGCCACGAAGAAGGGCTGGCTGAGGAAACGCTGGATCTTGCGGGCGCGGGCCACGATGAGCTTGTCGTCGTCGCTCAGCTCGTCCATGCCCAGGATGGCGATGATGTCCTGCAGCTCCTTGTACTTCTGCAGGATCGCCTTGACGCGCATGGCGGTGTTGTAGTGCAGGTCGCCCAGGATCCGGGGATCCAGCAGGCGGCTGGTGGAGGCCAGGGGATCCACGGCGGGATAGATGCCCAGGGCGGCGATCTCGCGGCTCAGGTTGGTGGTGGCGTCCAGGTGGGCGAAGGTGGTGGCGGGCGCGGGATCCGTGTAGTCATCGGCGGGCACGTACACGGCCTGCACGGAGGTGATGGAGCCCTTCTTGGTGGAGGTGATGCGCTCCTGCAACTCGCCCATTTCCGTGGCCAGGGTGGGCTGGTAGCCCACGGCCGAGGGCATGCGGCCCAGCAGGGCCGACACTTCGGCACCGGCCTGGGTGAAGCGGAAGATGTTGTCCACGAAGAGCAGCACGTCCTTGCCTTCCACGTCGCGGAAATACTCGGCGACGGTGAGGCCGGTGAGGGCCACGCGGGCGCGGGCTCCGGGGGGTTCGGTCATCTGACCGTAGATCAGGGCAACCTTGCTCTTCGAGAGGTCCTTCTTGTCGATGACGCCGCTGTCCATCATCTCGTGCCAGAGGTCGTTGCCCTCGCGGGTGCGCTCGCCGACGCCGGCGAACACGGAGTAGCCGCCGTGGCCCTTGGCAATGTTGTTGATCAGTTCCATGATCAGCACGGTCTTGCCCACGCCGGCGCCGCCGAAGAGGCCCGTCTTGCCGCCCTTGGCGTAGGGTTCCAGGAGGTCGATGACCTTGATGCCCGTCTCGAACATCTCGGAGGAGGTGTTCAGGTCCTCGTACTTGGGGGCCTCGCGGTGGATGGGCAAGGTCATCTTGTGGTTCAGCGGACCGCGCTCGTCCACGGGCTCGCCGACGACGTTGATGATGCGTCCCAGGGTCTCGGGCCCCACGGGCACGTTGATGGGCTTGCCGGTGTCGGTCACGATCTGGCCTCGGACCATGCCCTCGGTGGGCTGCATGGACACGCAGCGGACGCGGTTCTCGCCGAGGTGCTGCTGCACCTCCAGCGTGACCGACGCGGTGACGCCCTGGGCATTGGTGATGTCCGTGAGCAGCGCGTTCATGATCGAGGGCAGGTGGCTGCCGAACTCGACATCCACTGCGGGACCGACGATGGCGATCACGCGGCCTTGAAGGTTGTTTGACATGGGGAACCTCGACGAAGGGATGGGCGCGGAATACAAGTGTTGGGGATCAGGCGTTGGCGCCCGAGACGATCTCGATGATCTGGTTGGTGATGCTGGCCTGGCGGATCTTGTTCATGGTCAGGGTCAGCTTGGCGATCATGTCACCGGCATTGTTGCTTGCCTTGTCCATGGCCGCCATGCGGGCACCGTGCTCGGAGGCGCTGCTCTCCAGCAGGTTGCGGAGCAGTTCCGTCTCCACGAAGCGGGGCAGCAGGGTCTCCAGCACCGAATTGGGATCGGGCTCGAGCAGGTGAGAGACCTCGGAGGCTTCCCGCCCTGCCACCTGAGGTTCCAGTTCCAGGGGGAATACGCGGAGCACCGTGGGTGTCTGGGACATGGGGCTGTTGAAGTAGTTGTAGACGATGTAGAGCGCGTCGATCTCGCCGGCGGTGTACTGGGCGGCGGCGGCGGCGGAGATCTCAGTCACCACCTTCTGGAGGCCCGTGAGGGGTACGTTGAGGTACTCCCCGGCAGCGGGCAGTTGGCGCTTCCTCGCCCATTCGGCCGCCCGTTTGCCGACCACGTCCAGGTGGACGATCTCGGCGGGACACTCGGACACGAACACCGTGGCGGCCTTGAGCACGTTGGCGTTGAAACCGCCGCAGAGGCCCTTGTCCGAGGCCACGAGAATCAGGCGGACGCGCTTTTCTTCGCGGGGGGAGAGGAAGATCTGGGCCGCTGGACCCGGCTGGATCTCGGCATCACCCTTGATCCGGCCCACGACACGGCCCACCACCTCCACCATCTTGCTGGCGTAGGGGCGCAGGGCCACCAGGCGCTCCTGGGCCTTCCGCAGCTTGACCGCGGAGATCATCTTCATCGCCTTGGTGACCTGCTGGGTGTTCTTGACTGAACGGATGCGTCTTCGGATGTCTTGGAGACCGGCCATGGCTAGTTCCTCCAATCCGAAAGGGTCAGGAGACCGGCCATCGGACTAGGCTCCCGCAGTCTGGTTCAGGGCGGCCACGAAGGTCTCCTTGAAGGCCGCCACCTGATTCTTGAGCTGCGCCTTGGCCTCATCCGAAAGCACCTTGGTGTCACGAATGCCGCGCAGCACCTCGGGGGCATTCACGTCCAGGAAGGCCATGAATTCGGCCTCGAAGCGGCGGACCTGGGGAACCGGCAGATCATCCACGTAGCCGTTGGTGGCCGCCCAGATGCTGATCACCTGCTTCTCGACCGGCATCGGGCTGTACTGGCCCTGCTTCAGGATCTCCACGAGGCGCTGGCCGCGGTTCAGCTGGGCCAGGGTGGCCTTGTCCAGGTCCGAGCCGAACTGGGCGAAGGCCGCCAGTTCGCGGTACTGGGCGAGGTCCAGCTTGATGGTGCCGGCCACGGACTTCATGGCCTTCACCTGGGCGGAACCGCCGACGCGGCTCACGGAGATGCCCACGTTCACGGCGGGACGGACGCCGGCGTTGAACAGGTCACTCTCGAGGAAGATCTGGCCATCGGTGATGGAGATGACGTTGGTCGGAATGTAGGCGGACACGTCACCGGCCTGGGTCTCGATGATGGGCAGGGCGGTCATGGAACCGGCGCCGCGCTCGTCGCTGAGCTTGCAGGCCCGTTCCAGGAGGCGGCTGTGGAGGTAGAACACGTCGCCAGGATAGGCCTCGCGTCCGGGAGGGCGCCGCACCAGCAGGGAGATTTCGCGGTAGGCGACTGCCTGCTTGGAAAGATCGTCGTAGATGCAGAGGACGTGGCCGCCAGGATTGTCCTTGCCGGCGGGCTGGCCGTCCTTGCCG
Organism: uncultured Holophagaceae bacterium; assembly: GCA_903839205.1. Lineage (GTDB taxonomy): Bacteria > Acidobacteriota > Holophagae > Holophagales > Holophagaceae > Geothrix. The sequence continues at coordinate 13,316 of CAIMBM010000203.1, forward strand.
TGCCACATGAAGTACTCGCCCATGGCGGCCCCGGTCATGGGCGCCAGGAAGAGCAGGGGTGCGGCCTCGGAAGCCGACGCCGCCACCACGATGGTGTGCTTCATGGCGTCGTACTCTTCCAGGGTCTTCACCACCTGGGCGATGGTGGAACGCTTCTGGCCGATGGCGACGTAGATGCAGATCACGCCGGTCTCGCGCTGGTTGATGATGGTGTCCACCGCCACGGCGGTCTTGCCCGTCTGGCGATCGCCGATGATCAGCTCGCGCTGGCCGCGGCCGATGGGGATCAGGCTGTCGATGGCCTTGAGGCCCGTCTGCATGGGCTCGTGCACGCTCTTGCGGTCCACGATGCCGGGGGCGATCTGCTCGATGGGGTTGGTCCGGGCGGCCTGGATGGGGCCCTTGCCGTCGATGGGCTCGCCCAGGGCGTCCACCACGCGGCCCACGAAGGCGGGACCCACCGGCACGGACATGATCTTCCCGGTGCGCTTGACGATGTCGCCTTCCTTGATGGCGGCGGCGTCGCCCAGTAGGATGATGCCGACGTTGTCCTCTTCCAGGTTGAAGGCGAGGCCCATCACGCCATGGGGCAGCTCGAGCAGCTCACCGGACATGGCCTTCTCCAGCCCGTAGGCCCGGGCGATGCCGTCACCCACGCTGATGACGGTGCCCACTTCGGCCACGTCCAACTGGGCGTCGAAGCCTTCGATCTGGCTGCGGATGATGCGGGAGATCTCTTCCGCGCGAATGTCCATGAATTCCTCCAAACCTGCGGTTGAATAGCGAAAGGTGATGTAAGGGGATCAGGCCGAAAGCAGCTGGGTTTTGAGCTGGCGGAGCTGGCCCTGGAGTGAGGCATCCAGGACCGTGGAGCCCACCTGCACCTTGACGCCGCCCAGCAGCGTCGTGTCCTGGCGCCAGGAGAGGCGGATGGTCTTGCCCGTGCGCGCGGCCAGGGAGGCCGTGAGCGCTTTCGCCTGGCCCTCCGTGAGCGGCTGGGCGCTGGCCACCTTGGCCTCCACGATGCCCTCGCGTTCATCCACCAGGTCGTCGAAGGTGCGGCGCAGGTCCGGGAGCAGGTTCAGGCGGCCGGCCCCGGCCACCACACGAAAGAAGTGGCGCAGGGGCTCACTCACCTTGGCGGCGGCGAGGATGGTCTCGAAGACCTCGGCCTTCTTGGCGGGGAGCACCAGCGGCGAGGCCACCAGGCGGGACAGGTCGGCATTGGCGGCCACGGCGGCGGCCACGGTGTTCAGCTCCTGCTGGAGCATGGGCACGTTCCCCTGCTTCTCGCCGATCTGGAGAAGGGCCTTGGCGTAACGCCGGGCGGTCAGGCGGCTGCTCACTGGGCGCCTCCAATCTGCTGAATGGCACGGTCGACGGCCTTGCCGGCCTCAGGTCCCTGCAGCTTGGCCTCCAGGCGCTTGGCGGCGCCTTCGACGGCCAATTCCGCCACCAGGGCGCGCAGCTCGAGTTCCGCCTGGCGCTTCTGGAAGCCGATCTCGGCCTGGGCCTGGGCCAGAATCTGGGTCGCCTCGGTCCTGGCGGCCTCCAGCACGTGCTGTTTCTCGACCTCGGCGTCGGCCTTGGCCTTGTCGAGGATGCCGGCCATCTCAAGCTCGAGCCCGGACATCTTGGCCTCCATGGCCTTCATCTGGGCTTCGCCCTCGGCCCGGTCCGTCTCGGCCTGGGAGAGGAGGGTTTCCAGCTCTTCCTTGCGGGACTTGAACATGGCGGACAGGGCGCCCTTCAGCAGGAAGAAGAGGGCCGCACCGTAGATGGCGAAGTTCAGGAGCTGGACCAGGAAGGCGCCCCCGTTGCCGTATTCCTTGCCGAAGAGCTTCATGGCCGGCCCGTGGTGGCCTGCGCCATGGCCGCCTTCGTGGGCTGCTTCGCCTTCCGGTGCCTCGGCTGCCGGGTGGCCTTCGGGGGCCTGCCCTTCGTGCCCCGCGGGCTGGGCCTCATGACCGGCAGCAGGCGCCTCGTGCTTCTCGACGGCCTGGGTGGTTCCGTGACTCTGCGCCAGCAGCGCCAGGGGGCTGAAGGACAGCAGGAGGGACAGTGAGAGTCGGGTCAGCTTGGTCATGCTCAGGCCTGCTTCAAAAGGGTCTGGGCCATGGATTCGGCCAGGGCATCCACCTGCACCAGCAGGGTCTGCTTGGCCGTGGCCTGCTGCGCTTTCAGGGATTCCAGCGCCGCCCGCTGCTCGGCCTGGGCCTTGGCGCGGGCCTCGTCCAGCAGACGGTGCTTCTCCTTGCCCGCCGCCTCGGCCAGGACCTTGCGGGCCTCGAAGGCCTGGGCGCGGAGTTCCTTCAGTCGGGCCTGGTAGTCCTTCTGCCGGGCCTCCAGGGCCGCGGCGGCCTGGGCCTTGGCATCACCGCCGGCGTCGAGGTCGCGGTCCCGGTCCTCCATGACCTTCGTGATGGGCCCGAAGAACACCACCCGCAGGTAGATGTACAGCACCACCAGCAGCACGATCACGAACAAGAGGGCCGGCAGGTCCGGGCGCATGGGATCCGGCATCTGGGCCAGGATGCGCGCGATGGGACCGTCCCCTTCGGGTGATCGGAGCGTCAAGTTTGCCAGTTCCAGCAGCGCCACAGGCCACCCTCCAGAAACATCCCAAGGCCTAGGCCGACAGGTTCAGCCAGGGTCACACCGACACCAGCGTGGGTCCGCGGGAACCCCTGGCACGGAAGTCTAGAAACCATACCAGAGCCATGCGGATCCCTCAATGCCGAGCTTTGGCCTTGACCCCTCCCGACCCCTGTGGGAGGATCAGTGTTCGGCGATTCGGGCGATTAGCTCAGTCGGTAGAGCGGCTGCCTTACACGCAGCATGTCGGCGGTTCGAGCCCGTCATCGCCCACCAGCCACCTGGTGAAATGCAACAAAACATGGGGTTGTAGCTCAGTCGGTTAGAGTGCCAGCCTGTCACGCTGGAAGTCGCGGGTTCGAGCCCCGTCAGCCCCGCCAATAAAAACGCCCCCGCACGGGGGCATTTTTATTGGCGGAATAAAAGAGGGGCTCGAACCCGCGAGTGGGATTGCGGAGGCAGGACTTGATGCCCTGCGGGAGCAAGACCGAGGGACGCAAGCCCGCAGGGCGCTGCGGACCCGATCGAGCCCTCGATCGCATGGGTCGA
>CAIMBM010000204.1 GCA_903839205.1 uncultured Holophagaceae bacterium
CGGAGCCCTCTCATGCATTCAGGCTTCATTCCGGCCCTGGTGATGATCGTCGGCCTTGCGCTGGCCTTCGACTACATCAACGGGTTCCATGACACTGCCAACGCCATCGCCACCGTGGTTTCCACCGGCGTCCTAAGCGCGCGGAAGGCCATCTTCATGGCCGCCGTGCTCAACTTCGGCGGCGCCCTGCTGGGCACCCAGGTGGCCACGACCATCGCCAAGGGCATCGCCGACAGCCAGTTCGTCGTTCCCGCCGTGATCGTGGCCGCCCTACTGGCGGCCATCGTCTGGAACCTCATCACGTGGTGGTTCGGCATCCCCTCCAGTTCCAGCCATGCCCTGGTTGGAGGACTCGCCGGAGCCGTCGTGGCCCAGGCGGGACGTGGCGCCCTCCACACGACCAAGCTGGAGGAGGTGGCCGTATTCCTGGTGGTCTCCCCTGTCATGGGGTTCTTCATCGCCATGCTGCTCATCATCGGCATCCTCTGGATCGTGCGGCATCTGGCCGGACACCGGGTGAACTTCGCCTTCCGGAAGCTGCAGCTGGTGTCGGCCAGCGCCATGGCCTTCACCCACGGGACCAACGACGCCCAGAAGGCCATGGGCATCATCGCCCTGGCCCTCATCACCTACGGCAAGCTCGCCACCCACGGGACCGTCGTGAACGTACCCATCTGGGTGAAGCTGGCCTGCGCCATGGCCATGGGGCTCGGCACCATGTCCGGCGGCTGGAAGATCATCCGCACCATGGGCACCAAGATCGTCAAGCTGCGGCCCATCCACGGATTCGCCGCGGAGACCGCCGCGGCCATCGTGCTGTTCACCACTGCCCATCTGGGAATCCCGGTGAGCACCACCCACGTCATCTCGGGGGCCATCATGGGCGTGGGAGCCTCCATGAACGTCTCGGCTGTACGGTGGGGGGTGGCCGGGAACATCCTCGTGGCCTGGGTTCTCACCATTCCCATCAGCGCCCTGCTGGCCGCGGGATTCCTCAAGCTGGTCACGCCCTTCTTCTGAAAAATTTTTCCAGCGATGTGACCGCCTCGACATTTCCCCGTCACATCCGGACCCGACACTTGCTTTCCCTGCTTCGCGGATGCCCGTCACTGCTTGGTCTCACCCTTTTTCCGTGAAGTTTGCCGAGCCGCCACAGCCCCGTCATCACCGTGGCCCACCCTGGTTCCAGGGAGGCACGACCATGACGATCGAGACCCTCACACCTCATCCAGAAGGGGCCCGCTACACCGTGCGGTCCCTGTCCAGCGCGGACTACGCCCACCTCCGCCGCCTCGAAGGGGAGATCTGGTCCGGGGACGGCGCCGGTGAACTCTGCCCCCACTACCTGCGCCTCTGCACGGAGCTCTACCGCGACTGGTGCTTCCTGGCTCTGGACGGGGACCGGCCCGTGGGCTATGTGCTGAACTTCGTCCAGGGATCCACCGTCTACTGCGCCACCCTCGCCGTCCATCCCGAGTACCAGAAGGGGCGGGTGAACTACCTGCTCATCCGGGCCATGGTCTCCAAGCTGCTCAACGAGAATGTGGACGAGTGCCGCTTCCTGGTGGAGCCCGGCAACTCTGATGCCCGCAGCGTCCACAACGCCCTGGGGGCGCGGGTCGTCGAGGAGGTCCAGGACTTCTACGCGCCCGGCGACACCAGGCTCTGGTCCGCCATCACCCGCGAGGACCTCGAGCGGGTCCGGGCCCGCTATACCCGCCTCAAGCTGGTGAGCTGAGTGACCTGGGCCGGGGCCCTCTGGCCCACGTTCGCGCTCCTGCCGCGCCTGGCCACGGGCGCCGAACCCCAGACCGGCCTGCACTGGTGGGCGCGGCGCCTGCTGCCGGCCCTGGGGGTGGACCTGAGGGTCGAGGGCCATCCGCGCACCGATGTCCCCCTCTGGGTGGCCAACCACCTCAGCTGGGTGGACCCGCTGGTCCTCATGAGCCTCCGCCCCATGGGCACCATCGCCAAGGGCGAAGTGGCCGGCTATCCGTTGATCGGCCGCTGGGCGAAGAAATCGGGCATCCACTTCGTGGATCGCGAGGATGCCACCAGCCGGGCCGCGGCACTGGCCGGCTTCACGGCCTCGCTCCAGGGCGGCCGCTCCATGCTGCTGTTCCCCGAGGGCACCACGACCCGGGGGGAGCGGCTGGCGGCCTTTTACGAGGGGGGCCTGCGGGCGGTCTTCAACCTGGGCCTTCCCGCTCAGCCGCTGCGGCTCTCCAGTTCCTCCGCGCACTACCCCTGGACCGGCGATGAGACCCTCCTGCCCCACCTCCAGGCCCTCTTCGCCACCCGCACGGGTGTCACCCTCTCCGCGGAGGAACCGCTGTATCCCTCGGATTTCTCCGATGTCACCGCATGGATCGCCGCCTTCAGGGCGGCCCTTTCGCCCCGGAGTCCCGATGTCAGCTGAAGTCCTCATGCAGGGCCTCCGCACGGGGCTCACGCCCTTCCTGGGTCTGCCCCTCTGCATCGACCCCCAACCCGCCACGGGCGTGGTGCTGGGCGTGCCCTGCGACGCCGGCGTCATCAACCGGCCAGGCGCCCGCCTGGGCCCCTGGGCCCTGCGAGCGGCCTCCATGGGCGTCGGCTCCCACCCCATGCCCGACCGGCTCAGGGAAGGCTTTCCCAGACTGGGACCCGCCGCGGCCCTGGGGTGGCTGGACGGCGGGAACATACCGACCCTGCCCTTTTCCCTGGCCGAGGCCCTGGAGACCGTGCAGGCCACCGTGGGAGCCTGGTCCTTGAACGGGTGCCGCAGCCTCCTCCTCGGGGGCGACCATTCCCTCACCCTGGGCGCCCTGCGCGCCCTGGCCAGCCAGCACGGTCCCCTGGGCCTGCTTCACGTGGACGCCCACCCGGATGCCGCCAGTGGCGCCGCCTGGGGCACGGACATCCACCACGGCACTTGGCTCCGCCAGGCCATCGAGGAGAGCCTCGTGGATCCCGACCGTCTGATGCAGGTGGGCCTGCGGGCTCCGCGCTTCGATGATGAAGAGCTGGCCTTCCTGAAGGCGGTCGGCGCGCGCATGTGGACCCCAGCCGATCTGCGCGACCCCCCTGCTGGCGCCGCGTCTGAAGGAGGACCTGGCCAGCGTGGGCGAGGGGGCGGCCTACCTCAGCCTGGACCTGGACGCCCTCGACCCCACCCTGGTGCCGGCGGTGGCCGAGCCGGTGCCCGGGGGGCTCAGCCTGGCCGAAACCCTGCACCTGATCCACGCCGCCCGGTTCTGGCCCGACCCCTGGGTGGGAGCCGATCTCATGGAGCTGGCCCCCACGCTCGACGGCGCCGAGGCCAGCGCCCGCGTCGCGGTCCACCTCGCCCTCCACCTCCTTGCCTGAGGTACCCATGAAGCCCTCCAGCTCCCCCCTCGAAGCCTTCCTGGCCCAGGTGGGCCCCCTCAGCTGGGACGACCTCGTGACCGGCTATGACTTCGGCTTCCTCACTCCGCCGGAAATCCAGGCCAAGGCCCCCGGGGAGGGGGAGGCGGTCCAGCGCCTGCGGGCCCTGGAAGGTCCCGCGCTGCGGGAGTTCGAGGCCCACCTCTGGGCCGCCTGCGCCGAGGCCCTGGGCAAGACGCCCCGGCCGGGCAGCTCCCGCTGGGCCCAGGCGCAGGATCGCTGGCGGGAGGCCCTGCTGCGGGAGGCCCTGGCCACCGACAGCACCGCCGCCCAGCTGGCCCGGAGCGTGGAACGGCTCTACGAGCAGGTGGGCTGCCCCGAGGACATGCTGGGCATGCTGAGGCCGTCCCAGGGCTGGTCGGGCCTGCCCGCCACCGTGGATCCAGCGGCCGTCCAGCGGTTCCTTAACCGACCCCTGAACGGGGTCCGGCGCTTCGGGGCCGCCTCCTAGGTCACCCCGGCCCAGGTGGCACCGCCCCTGGGCAGCCGCCGCGCGATCCGCCGCGACCCACCGGGCTCCCTGGGTCGGACCGGGGCACTTGCACCGGGTCGCAGGGCCGGTGCTACCCTCGACTTCCCACCGAGGAGGTCCCCATGCCCAGACCGCTGCTCTCTGCCCTGCTCGCCTGCTCGCTGGCCCTGTCCATGGCCGCCCAGGACAAGCCTGCGCCGGTGCGCCTGGCGCCCCTGCGGGTGAGCCCGGCCGCCACCCTGACCCAGGAGATCGGCATCAGCCGGATCGAGCTCAGTTTCTCCCGACCCGCCGTGAAGGGCCGGAAGATCTGGGGCGGGGTGGTGCCCTTCGGCGAGATCTGGCGGGCGGGCGCCAACGGCGCCACGGTGATCACCCTCAGCCACGCCGCCAAGGTCGCCGGCAAGGATGTGCCCGCTGGCAGCTACGCCTTTTTCGTCATCCCCGGCGAAAGAACCTGGACCCTGATCCTCAACAAGACGGCCAAGCAGTGGGGCGCCTATGACTACAAAAAGGAAGAGGACCTGCTGCGCTGGGAGGCCACCCCCCAGGCCGGCCCCTTCCTCGAGTACCTGGACTACCGTGTGCTGCCCCTGGATACCAGCACGGCCAGCATCGAGCTGGGCTGGGAGAAGGTCCGCGTGGACTTCCCCGTGGTCTTCGACACCAGGGCCATCTACTGGGCCCAGTTGGAGGACAAGTTGAAGCAGGCGCCCGACACGGACTGGGTGCCCTGGTACCAGGCCGCACGCTACTGCCAGACCCAGGGCATAGAGCCCGGGAAGGCCCTGGCCTGGATCGAAAAGAGCCTGAAGATCCATGAAGATTTTGCCAACCAAGCCACGGCCGCGCGGATCTACAGGGATGCGAAGCGCATGCCCGAGGCCCTGGCTCACCTTCAGCAGGCCATCGACCTCTCCCGCGGCAAGGCGCCCAAGGAGGACACGGACAGTCTGGAGAAGGAACTGAAAGCGTGGAAGACTCTACAGTGACCCATCCCGAGAACCTGTTACGACATCTGGGCATCTCATAGCCGCTGGTACCTCCCTGGCGCCGGACCTCCCCGATCCTCTCCCCACCCTGTTCAGCTGCGAGGACCCTCAGCATGCGACCCCCCCACTGGCTCCTGCTTCCAGTCCTGCTCGGTTCCCTCTCCCTGGCCTGCGGCGGCGGGGGGGGCAGTTCCCCCGCGCCCGTCGTCAGCTTCACGGTGGCGCCCGTCAGCCTCTCCCTGCCCGTGCCGCCGGCTGCCAACGTGGATGCCGCCAACAATTCCTACCCTACCCCCTATTCCGGAACCGTGACCCTCACCGTGAGCCGCAGCGCGGGCTTCACCGGCGCGGTGACCCTGTCCCTGACCCAGGGCAGCCTCCCCACCAACGTGAAGGCGGGTTTCGCCAATGCCACCGATTCGACCGGCCTCACCACGGTCGTTCCGGCCTCGTCGACCACCGCCACCCTGAGCATCCAGGCCGGGTACCCGGATCCGACCGATTCCACCTTCACCAAGCAGCTCTATCCAAGCCCGGTTCCGCAGAGCAAAACCATTCCCATCAATGCCAGCGCCTCTGGAGTCTCCGGCTCGAACGGCACGCTGACCCTCAACCTGGTCCAGGAGCCGGCCGACTTCGGCCTGTCGCTCTGCAGCGCGGACGGATCGACCTTCAACGACTTCACCAGCATCAGCATGACCGGCGGGACAGCCCTGGCGGAACCCTTCATGGCCTACTGGGCCGCGGGCACCTACAACTCCCCCTACGGGCCCGTGGCCCTCAGTATCTCGGGCGTGTCCCCGGGGCTGACGGTGAGCCTCGACACGGCTTCAGCCACGCTGAATGATGTGCACACGGTCACCGTGACGCCATCGGCAGGCCTCCAGGCCGGAACCTACTCCTTCCTGCTCACCGGCAGCTACCTGGGCGTCACGCACTCCCTGCCGGTGCTGGTCACCTACAGCCCCTACCCCTTTTCCGTCCGGGCGCCCCTGGTTTCCACCCTGACCCTGCTGCAGGGCCAGACCCTGACCTTTCCCCTGTATCTCTGGCACAACGACGCCTTCTACGGGACCACGACCCCCACGGACGGGAGTGATCCCAGCTATGTGGGTGCGACCAACCTCACGGCATCGGTGACCCCAGGCGGGCCGACAGTGACGCTGCCCTCGGATCCCACGGGCCTGGCCTCGGCCCCCTTGACGCTCACTGCGGCCTCCAACCTGGCCCCAGGCTCCTACCAGGTGAACCTCCAGGCCACCCGTTCGGGCGCCGGAGGTGTGGCCGGGGTCATCGTCCAGGCAGCGCCACTATCCCTGACGGTCAATGTCACCGCCTCCAGCACGCCCACCCTGTGGCTCCATAACGTGGAGTGGGGGCAGAGCGTCCTGGCACCGGGTCTCCGCCTTGTAGGCGGCAAGCCCGCCCTGCTGCGGGTCCAGCTGCTGGCAGATCGGACCGGCGTGACCGCCCCGGCGGTCACGGCCACCATCAAGAACCAGGGCGGTGCCGTCCTGGACACCGTGACCCTCCGCGGTCCGGCCACGGTGCCCACGGTGGTGACGGAAGGGGATCTCCCCACCGCCACAAGCCCTTCCGCTTCCTCCTACACGGCTGTCCTGCCCGCCGCAGACATCAAGCCCGGCATGCAGGTGACGATCACGGCCGGGAGCCTCACCCAGACCCTCAGCCCCTCCGTGGACCCGGGCTACACCCTCAACCTGGTGGCCGTGCCCATCTACTGCCAGGGCGTGGCGCCGGTCCTTCCCGCTGACAGCGTCATGGCCCAGGAGCTCACGGCCTTCTGGCCCGTCCAGTCCGTGAACCTCACGCACCGTGCCCCCTACACCACGTCCACGGTGATCCCCCCGCCGAGCAGCAACCCGCTCACGGACACCAGCGGGGACGGGTGGACTCAGCTGCTCCTGGAGATGGCCTCCCTGCGGATCGTTGACGGGAGCGCCTCCAACTACTACGGGTTCTTCAACCCGTCGCTGCCGGCCAAATTCACCGAATCGATCGTGGGGCTCTCCCTGCTGGGCGACGGTGTCGGTCTCGGCATCGACGAGACCACGGCCAGCCTGTTCCAGAACGAGGACCCCTCCCTGGACCAGGCGACCACGATCATGGTTCACGAGGAGGGCCACGCCTTCAACTTGAACCACGCCCCCGCCGGAGGGGCCGCCTACCCCCAGCTGAACTACCCCTATTACAACTACCAGGCCAGTGCCAGCGGAGGAGCGGTCATCGGCAGCTGGGGCTTCGACCCCGTGGCCCAGGCCGCCTACAACCCGGCCGCCTACTTCGACGTCATGAGCTATGCGACGGCCAGCCACTGGGTGTCAGACTGGGACTACCTGGGCGCCCTGGGCTTCATGGGCGAGCGGGAGACGCCACCGGCGAGCCTGGGATCCATCGGTCGCACGGCCGCCACCGACCAGTGGGTGGTGAGTGGTCTGGTCAGGCCCGATGGACAGGTCCGGCTCATGCCCCTGCTGAGGGCCGTCTGCGCCGAGGCCCCACCCAGGGCCGGGGATCTGAACCTGGTTCTGAAATCCGCGAACGCCACCCGCACCATCGCCTTCACGGCCACACCCCTGCCGGACCTGCCCGCCGGCTATCGCCACTTCTCTTTCACGGTGCCCGCCTCGGAGGAGTTGACGAGCGCCGAAGTCCGGATACCCGGGGGCCGGGTGTCCCGGCGAGCGACTTCCGGGAGCCTGGCCTCCCGAACCAGGGCCCTGGAGGCCTCGACCCAGACGGGCAAGGTCGTGACCCGGGAATCCGGCGGCGTGCTCCACCTGGAGTGGGACGCCCAGACACACCCCTTCGTGAACGTCTTCCACCAAGGGGCCAGCCGCACGACACTGGCGCTCAACCTCAGGGGCGGGTCGGCCGACCTCTCCCTGGCCGGACTGCCCGCCGGCGGGCAGTTTGTCGTCCACTACTCCGATGGCCTGAACGCCGTGGTCCACAGCGCCCTGCGCCAGCAGGAGCCCTGACCCTTCCAGAGCCTGGACGTCACACGCCCTTCTGTTCCGCCCCCCAGATCACCTTGTGCAGCTGGACCTGGACCCGGACCGGCAGGCCCTCGGCCACGACCTGGTGGGCCAGCCAGCCGGCGTCCAGACCACCCCATACGGGGCTGAACAGCACTTCCAGCCGGTCCCACACGTTCCGTTCGGCGCACCAGGCCCGGGCCCAGGCATAGTCGGCTTCATCGCAGAGAACGAACTTCAACTCGTCCTGGCCGGGGACCATATGCTCAAGGTTCGACTCCAGCCAGCGGTGGACCTCCCCGCTGCCCGGCGTCTTGCGGTCCACGATCTTGATGACCGCGCGGGGCACTGGCGCCAGGTCGTGGCTGCCCGCGGTCTCCAGGGCGACCTCGTAGCCAAGGTCCAGCAGCGCCCGCAGCAGCTCCGGTGCCTGGGCGTGGGCCAGGGGCTCGCCCCCGGTGAGTTCCACAAAGGGGGCGCAGGGTCCTTTGCGAGGGTAGCCGAGACGCTGGCGCGTCTCGGCTACCAGGGAATCCAACTCACGCATCTGACCCTCGTAGAAGGCGTACTCGGTGTCGCAGTA
>CAIMBM010000205.1 GCA_903839205.1 uncultured Holophagaceae bacterium
CACCTGCGAACGGGTGTAGGCTGGCTTCCCATTCCAGGAGCAAGCCATGAAGAAGACGTTCCTTGCCCTTCTGCTCGTCCTTCCGCTCGGGGCCCAGGCCCCGGCTCCCGCCGCCCCTGTGGCCGAACTCACGGTCGGCGCCGCCATGGACGGCACCTACCAGTGGGTGCCGATGCAATTCATCGGCGCCGCCGAGGCCATGCCCGCAGAGAAGTTCGACTGGGCCCCCACCCAGGGCGAGTTCAAGGGCGTGAAGACCTTCGCCCAGCAGGTGAAGCACGTCGCCGCCGTGAACTTCGTGTTCGGCGCCCTGATCCTGGGAGAGAAGCCCCAGGTGGACATGGCCCATGTCGAGATGGGCCCCGAGGGCCTCAAGACCAAGGCTGAGATCGTCAATTACTTGAAGGACTCCTTCGCCTACGCCCGGAAGGCCATCCAGAGCCTCACGGCCCAGAACGGCGTCCGACCCATCAAGAACCCCTTCGGCCCGGGCCCGGACTTCACGGCCATCGGCCTGGCCACGCTGCTGTCCTTCCACGGCATGGACCACTACGGCCAGATGGCGGAGTACCTCCGCATGAACGGCATCGTGCCGCCCGCCAGCCGCCCCAAGCCGAAGGCCTAGGGAAATCTGACCCCATCGCCAGATCAGAAGTGGGCCCGCTTCGCACGGCCCCGGGGCTGGGCCGATCGGGTCAGGGCTTGTCCCGCGCATAGGCTTGTTTCAGCCAGGCCTGCGCAGACGCCAGGTCCGCCTCCGAAGCGAGCTCCAGCTTGTGGGTGATGCGGTCCTTCCTCGTGAAGCCGCCTGTGTCCTTCAACCGGCCACTGGGATCCAGCACGCTGGCCGGGTCACCGAGGGCCAGGCCCAGGTCCAGGCGGGCGGTGAAGGGCTTCACCTCGGCGAAGACGTGGTGCCGGAAGAGGGGCACGATGGTCTCGCAGGGACAGACCTTCACGTCCGCGCCCAGTCCGCGAGCCAGGCTGACGATGCGCTCGAAGAGGGGGCGCAGGGCCGCCTTCCTGCCGCCGTACTGGGCGTCCACATAACCCGGTGCGGCCGCGAGGTAGCCCTCCGGGGTTTCGCCGAACGCATGGCCCGGGTCGGCGCCGGCCCGCTGGGCCACCAGGGAAGCCTGGTTCGTCCCCAGCCCCTGCTCCATCAGCCAGGCGCGGCGGGCCTTGGTCTCCGCGGGGGAGGCCTTCCGGGCCAGGTCCACCCAGGCCTCGAGGCTGCGGCCGGTTCTGGCCTCCAGGTTCGCCAGGATGGCCTGGACGTAGGCCACGCTGGGGTGCAGGTCGTAGGGGGTGGAGTCCTTCAAGGGTGTGGCCATGGCGCGCTCCACGGGGCAGTGTAGCGGCGATGCCCGGCCGAGGCGTCCCGCGTCCATGGGGGCCCTGGACTTCCTCCCCTGGGGCATTTTGAAACCTGGTGGTGGCATCTGCGGCTTCCAGGGTGGAGTATCCATCTCGAAGACCGGCCCACACCCATGGAGATCCCGTGCCCCCCTGGAACCACATTCACCCGGCCATCGTCCATTTCCCCCTCGCCCTCCTGACGGTGGCCCCCCTGCTGGTGCTGGCGGGCCTGCTCTGGCCCGCCCAGCGGCGCGGCATCCATGCCGCTGCGCTGGGCCTGCTGCTGCTGGGCTTCGGGGGGCTGCTGCTCGCCCTGGCGAGCGGCGAGGCCGTCGAGCGCTACGCCCGGGCCACGCCGGCCCTGCTGGCGGGCGTCCGGGAGCACGAACTGGCGGCTCAGTGGACCACCCTGATCTGGGGGCTGCTGAGCTTCGGTTTTTCGGCGCTCTGGGTGCTGCCGCTATTCCGGAGGCAGGCGCTGTCGAAGGCCCTGGAAACGGTCCTGCTGGCGCTGTGGCTCCTGCTGAGCGTCGCGGGTGTCCTGGCTCTGGGCCGCACGGGCCACCTCGGGGGGCACCTGGTCCATGACCTGCACACCCACGCCGGGCCGGAGCCCCCGCTGAACTGATTCATCGCCCAGAGCGCGGCAGCGTCTCACCCGTTACCATCTCCCATGCCTCGTCGCCGCCTCCTGGTCCTCGTCCTGCTCGGGTTCGCCTCGGGGCTGCCGCTCTTTCTGACGGGCTCGACCCTGAAGGCCTGGATGACGGACGAGAAGCTGAGCCTGGCCACCATCGGCCTGTTCAGCTACGTGACCTTGCCGTACACCCTCAAAATTTTGTGGGCCCCCCTGCTGGACCGGTACGCCCTGCCTCTTTTTGGGCGACGAAGGGGCTGGATGCTTCTCATGCAGGCGGGGATGGCGGCGGCCCTCTGGCAGTTGGCCCGGCGGGATCCCCATCTGGGCCTCTGGCCGGTTGCCGGGTTGGCCCTCGCGGTGGCCTTCACATCCGCCACCTTCGACATCGCCGTGGACGCCTGGCGAGCCGAGGCCCTGGATCAGGTGCACCTGGGTCTTGGGAACAGCATCCACATCACGGGCTACCGGGTGGCCATGCTCATCAGCGGCGGTCTCGCCCTCATCCTTGCCCAGGCCACGGACTGGCGGTTCACCTACCTCATGATGGCCTGCCTCACCCTGCTTGGAATGCTCGCCACGCTCCTGGCTTCCAACACAGACACGCGGGCCAAGGCCCCACGAACCCTGGCGGAGGCAGTGGCGGAACCCCTGCGCGACCTGCTCCGGCGGCCAGGCATCGGCTTGCTCTTGGCGTTCACCGTCTTCTACAAGCTGGGGGACTGGCTGGCGGAATCCATGACCATGCCCTTCCTGATGCGAGGCATGGGGTTCACCAAGATGCAGATCGGTACTGTGCAGAAGACCACAGCCATGGTGGCCATCATCCTGGGCGGCCTCATCGGCGGCTGGATGCTCATGCGCATGAGCCTGCGCAGGGCCTTGTGGATCTGCGGCTTCGTGCAGGCCGGCAGCATCCTGGGCTTCTGGGCCATCTCGCTGCTGGGCCGCCACCTGCCCCTGCTGGTGGCAGCGAACTCCCTGGAAAACCTGGCCTACGGCATGGGCGGCAGCGCCTTCGCGGCCCTGCTCATGGGGAGTTGCAACCTCAAGTACACAGGCACCCAGTACGCGCTCTTCAGTGCGCTCATGGCCCTGCCGCGGACCTTCTTTGCTGGCTTCACCGGCTTTCTCGCCGAGCGGGTGGGCTGGACCCTCTATTTCCCCATTTGCGCCCTGGCTGCCCTTCCCGGCCTGCTGCTGCTGCTGCTCTGGGACCGCTGGGGCCTCGTAGATAACGACAGCGCCTGACCGGTCGAAGCCCCCATCGCGATTGGACGCTGCGCCGGCCTCAGAACTCAGGCAGGCCCAGGGCGACCGCCAGGGCCCTGAAGGCATCGGGAATGGGTGCTTCCGCATCGATGCGCACCCCGGTTACGGGATGATTCACGGAGAGCTTCCAGGCGTGCAGGGCCGGATGGGGCAGCAGGAGGGCCTGGCCATCCACGTCCTTCCAGCGGCCGGGGCCGCCGTAGAGGGGATCACCCATGAGCGGGGCCCGGAGGTGGGCGAGGTGCACCCGGATCTGGTGGGTGCGCCCCGTGAGCAGCTCGCACTCCACCAGGGCGATGCTCGAGGTGCGGGCCAGCACGCGGATGCGGGTCTGGGCGGAGCGCCCGCCCGCGGCCACCACCATGCGCAGGCGGTCCCGCTTGTGGCGGGCGATGGGTTCGTCGATGAGCAGGCTGCCCAGCTGGGGCAGCTTGGGGGAGTGGCGCACCAGGGCCAGGTAGCGCTTCTCCACGGTGCGGGCCTTGAACTGGGACTGGATGTCCCGCTGGGCCTCGGCAGTCTTCGCGAGGCAGAGGCAACCCGTGGTGTAGCGGTCCAGGCGATGCACCAGGCCCGGCCAGCCCGAGGCCAGTTCCTCCGTGTCCTCGGCTTCCTCCACCACGGACTCCAGGACCACCGGGGACTGGAGGCGGTGCAGGAGGGCGTTCACGACCGTGCCTCCGGCGTGGCCCGGGCCCGGGTGCACCACCATGCCTGCGGGCTTGTCCACGATCCACAGGTGGGCGTCCTCGAAGAGGGTGGGCAGGTCGATGGCCTCGGCCTCCAGATGGGCCGCAGGCACGGGGATCGTCGGGAGTTCCGTTTCCACCAGGTCCCCCGGGCGGAGCTTCACGCCGCCCTTGGTCACGGCCTGCCCGTTCACCTTGATCTCGCCCGTGCGGACATGGACGTCCCAGCGGGCCCGGGGGATCTCGGGAAAGCGGTCGGCCAGGAACCGGTCCAGTCGGGGGGCGCCTTCTTCGGCGCGCAGGCTGATCATTTAGAGCTCCTGACTTGAGTCACCGGCCGCCGACGCCAAACCAGCCAGACGCCCAGTCCCAGCAGCATGAACGCCAGGCCCGTGACCCGTCCCGTGCTGAGCCAGGCCCAGCCCAGCCAGCCCGTGCCGCGATCGATGTCCCCGCGCCAGGTCTCGGTGAGGACCCGGCCCAGTCCCTCCACCAGGAAGTAGAGGGCGAAGATCTGGCCCTGGAAGGCACGCTTCGGGCGGGCCAGGAGCAGGATGCCCATGACCACGAGGTTGGCGAGGCTGTTGTAGAGCTGCACGGGATGGAGGGGAATCTCCAGGGGGGTGCCGCTGAAGGCCTGGGCGACGGGGTTGGTGAAGGTCACGGCCCAGGGCACATGGGCCTCGGTGCCGTAGCAGCAGCCGGCCGAGAAGCAGCCCAGTCGGCCGATGGCCTGGCCCAGGGCCACGCCGGGCACCAGGGCATCCCCGGTGACTCGGAGGGGCAGGCCCTGGCCCTTGCGGAGCTTCCAGAAGAACACCGCCGTGGCCGCGATGATGCCGCCATGGATGGCGCCGCCCGCCCGCAGGGTCCCGAGGGAGAAGACTTCCCGCAGGGGGGCGCCGTTGATCAGGTCCACGACGATCATGAGCAGTTTCGAACCGACGATGGCGGAGATGAGCATGGCGATGGCCAGGTCCGTGATGGCCGCGGGAACGAGACCGTCCAGCTTCGCCTGGCGCTTCGCCAGGGCCGTGCCCGCAAAGAAGGCGATGGCCAGCAGCAGCCCGTAGGTGCCCAGGGGAAAGGAGCCGATCTCGAACAGGACAGGATGCATGATGGATTCCACACGGATGACTGGAAACTGAAGGCTGAAGACTGAAGACTGAAGGCTGACGAGGAGCACCCATGACCCGGACCCTGATGACCCTGACCGCGCAGGATCTGGCCGAACGTCTGGGCGGCGTCCTGGAGCATTGTCCCCCGGAACGCCCGATTTCCGAAGTGAAGCCCCTGGAGGAGGCTGGCGCTGGATCCGTGAGCTTCCTGGCCAATCCGAAGTATGCCGCCAAGGCCAAGGAGAGCCTGGCGGGCCTGATCCTCGTGGAGGCCACGGTGGACCTGGGCGACCGCCCTGTCCTGCGCGTGAAGCACCCCTACTGGGCCTTCGCCCAGGCCATCGGCTGGCTGCACCCCGAGTCCCGGCCCGATTGGAGTGACGCCTCGGTTCATCCCACGGCAGTGATCGGGGCCGGCTCCCGCGTCGCGCCCGGAGCCACGGTGGGAGCGCGCACTGTCCTCGGCAAGGACTGTCTGCTGCATCCGGGGGTTCACGTCGGGGAGGACTGCGTGCTGGGCGATGGCTGCGAACTGTTTTCCGGCGCGGTGCTCTACCGGCGCACCCGCCTGGGGAACCGGGTGGCCATCCACGCGAATTCCGTGGTGGGCAGCGACGGCTATGGCTACGTGCTCGTGGAGGGGCGGCATGCCAAGATCCCCCAGGTGGGCTGGGTGGAGGTGGGTGATGACGTGGAGATCGGCGCCTGCGTCTGCATCGACCGGGGCGTGCTCGGCCCCACCCGCATCGGCCCCGGCACCAAGATCGACAACCAGGTGCAGGTGGCTCACAACGTGCAGGTGGGGAACCACTGCCTGCTCATCAGCCAGACGGGCATCAGCGGCTCCACGAAGCTGGGCGACTACGTGACCCTGGCGGGAAAGGTGGGCGTGGTGGGCCACATCGAGATCGGCAGCCGCAGCGTCGTGGGGGGGAACAGCGTGGTGGCCAAGAGCCTGCCCGAGGGCAGCTTCGTCACCGGCTTCCCGGCCCGCCCCCACCGGGAATGGGCCGAGGCCCAGGCGGCCCTGAACCGGCTGCCGAGGCTCCTGCGGCAGCTGCGGAAAGGCTGAGTCGGCAGGGTTCAGCCCAGGGCCTGGAGGGGGCTGGCGCCGGCCATGGCCCGGAGATCGGGCGTGCCCGGGGGGAGGGTGAAGACCTTCAGGTCCACGGGCCGTCCCAGCGAAGCCAGTTCCCTTTCTAGATCCTGCCGGACGGCCGCCAGCTGCTGCGGATTCTGGACCCAGAGCCGCACCCTGGTTCCTGCGCTGCGCTGTTCCACTCCGAGTCGGACCTCGCCCAGGGTGCTGAAGGGGATGCTGAGGAACACGCGGCGGGCCGGGTCGGACTCCCCTTTCGGTGCGCTCCGCTCGTCCTCGATCCAGATCCGCACGGGCTCGGCGCCTGGAGCCCAGGGCAGCGGGAGCTCAAACCAGCCGGTCCCTTCCTGGGCCTGGAGCCGGTGGAAGGTCGATTCGTTCGGGGAGGCGGCGGGGTCGGCCAGGGTCTTCATGGCCGCTTTCATCCAGGCCGACCAGGCCTCCGGCTGCTCCGCGGTGGCCGGGCCCGCCTGGAGCAGGTCGCGCAGGAGGTCCGCCAGGGCTCCGGACTGGATCCGGCTCAGCAGGCCGGCCGCCTCGCCCAGCACCAGAGGGCTCAGCAGGGCCGTGCTGGGCGGGGGGACCGCGCGAATCACCTGCAGGCGCAGCCCGGTCCCATCGGGCAGCGGGACGGCCGCCAGGGTGAGGGCACTGCCCAGGGGGAAGGGCAGGGTACCTTGGGCCTGCAACTGGGTTCCGTCCGGAAGGCGCAGGAGCAGGCCGTCGGGGAGGATGGCTTCCAGCGTGGCCTCGACGCTCTGCCCCGCGAGGGAATTGGCCAGGGCCTGGGCAGGTGGGGTGGCGGACGCCGGAACCTGCAGGGACCCCAGGATCGCGGGGATGTCCACGAGGACGGGCCCCTAGATCCCGAAGTGTCGGCGGAGGTGGCCCGGGATGTCGGCCAGCGGCGCGACGACATCCACGCAGCCCCGCTCCACGGCGGCGCGCGGCATGCCGTAGACCGCGCAGCTCTCCTCGGCCTCGGCGAGGGTGTAGGCGCCCTTCTGCTTCAGCTGTTCCATGCCCTTGGCCCCGTCCGAGCCCATGCCTGTGAGGATCCCCGCGAGCACCTGGCCCCGGAACAGCTCCACCACACTCATGAAGAGCACGTCCACGCTGGGACGATGGAGGGAGGATACGGGCTCGGGACCCAGTTCGATGTGGCCCTTCGGTCCCCGGGCCCCGTAGGTCATGTGGATGCCGCCGGGCGCGATGTAGACCGTGCCGGCCTGCAGGGGCTCGCCCTGCTCCGCCTCCTTCACGTGCACTTTGCAGAGGCCATTCAGGCGATCGGCGAAGGGCCTGGTGAAGGTGCTCGGCATGTGCTGGACGATGAGGCAGGGGACCGGCAGGCTGGCCGGCAGGGTGGGAAGGATGTCCTGCAGGGCCTTCGGGCCCCCGGTGGAGGTGCCGATGAGCAGCAATTCCGCCTGGGGCGAGGAGCCCAGCCTGGAGTCATGGGCGGGCGGAGGCGTATGTGCCTTCGGCGCGGCCAGGGATCCGGCGACGGGCGCTGCCGGTGCGG
>CAIMBM010000206.1 GCA_903839205.1 uncultured Holophagaceae bacterium
AGGACGAGCTCTACCTCGGGTGGCGGGCCCCCCGGCTGCGGGGCGCCGAATACGATTCCCTGGTTGATGAGTTCGTCCATGCGGTGATAGCACGCTTTCCCAAGGCCATCCTGCAGTGGGAGGACTTCAAGAAGGTCATGGCCTTCACCCTTCTGGACCGCTACCGGAAGGCGCTCACGACTTTCAACGACGACATCGAGGGCACGGCCGCCGTCGGCGTGGCGGGCATGATGGCTGGATCCAGAGCTACGGGAATACCGCTCAAGGATCAGCGCATCGTCATCCTTGGAGCCGGCGCCGCAGGCGTCGGCATCGCCCGACTGTTGCGGGATGCCCTTTGCAGGGCGGGCCTCGAAGGGGAGGCCCTCACGACGGCCATCGCCAACCTCGACAGCCATGGATTCCTCGTGGACGACACGCCGATCCAGGATGTCCACAAGCGCTCCTTCGCCTGGCCTGCCGCCTTCGCCGAGAAGCACGGACTGGGCCAGGGCCAGCGCCGGGATCTGTTCGCGGTGGTGCGTGCCCTCAAGCCGACCATGCTGATCGGAACATCGGGCCAGCCCGGCGTCTTCACCGAGGACATCATCCGCGAGATGGCCCGCCACAGGGAGCGTCCCCTGGTGTTCCCGATGTCCAACCCGACAAGCAAGTCCGAAGCGACACCAGCGGACATCCTGCGCTGGACCGATGGCCGCGCCCTGGTGGCCACGGGCAGCCCCTTTGATCCAGTCACCCTCCTGGGCCGGACCCATGTCATCGGACAGGGCAACAATTCCTTCATCTTCCCGGGAATGGGCCTGGGGCTCATGGTGTCCGAGGCCCGGGAAGTCCGCGATGGGCTGTTCGCGGCCGCCGCTCGGCGCTTGGCCGAGGAAGTCCATCCTGAGGACCTCGCGGCCGGGAGCCTCTTCCCGCCCACGAGCCAGATCCGGCGCGTCACCAAGGCGGTGGCGGAAGCCGTGGTCAAGGCCGCGCAGGAGGAGGGTGTGGCGAACCGTGTGCTTGCCGAAGCCGACATTTCCCGCGCTGTGGCCGACGCCATGTGGGATCCGGCCTACCTGCCCATGGACTCGACCATTCTGGACCCCGCCGAAGTGGGGCACAGTCTGGCCAGGCATCTCTGATCCAGGTCAGTCCACTGCGACCGGCACGCCCAGCTCCAAAAGCCACTGGGCGTGATCCGAGGGGCGCTCGCTGCGGTGGGCGCCCCTGCGGAGCGCATGCAACCGCAGCGCGCCATCCGAGAACCCCAGCAGCACGCCTTCCAGGGTGAGGCAGAACCGCCCGGGAGGGCAGGGCTCTGAACTGGGCAGGGCCCAGGCTACTTTCACGGTCCCAGTCGAGGTCTCCAGCAAGGCGTTGGGCCAAGGGTCCGCCACGGCGCGGATCTGGTTGAAGGCCTCCTGCACAGTCATGGCGAAATCCAGACGCGAGTCGGTGGGCTTTCGGCCACCAAAGTAGGTGGAGGGGCCGAGGGTCTTCTGGTCGATTCTTTGGGCGGAGCCATCCACCAGGCCTGGAATGGCGTCGCGTACCAGGCCCCGTCCCGCCAGGGCCGCCTTATCGGTCAGGCTCAGGGCGGTCTCGTCCCACGCAATGGGCAGCCGGGCTTGGGCCACGATGTGGCCGTCGTCGGGCTTGGGGGTCATGGCGTGGAGGGTGATGCCGGTTTCGGTTTCGCCCTTCACCAGAACCCAGTTGAGGGGGGCCCGACCGCGGTATCTCGGCAGCAGGCTGCCGTGCAGGTTGTAGGCGCCGAGGCGGGGGAGCTCCAGGAACCGACCCTGGATCATCTCCCGGAAATAGAAGCTGAACAGGAAGTCGGGCTGGTGGGCCTGGATGGCCTCGTACACCGCATCGTCGTTGAAGACTGGTGCCAGGTGCACGGGAATTCCCTGGGCCCGGGCCACGGTGGCCGGGGGGGTGAACCACTGCTCATCGGCACCCTGGGAGTAGGTGTACAGGGCGCGAATCTCGACGCCCGCCTCCAGCAGTCCCTCCAGGGCCGCGGTTCCCACGCTGGAATAGGCACAGACCACGGCCGTCGGTTTGGACATGATTCCCCCGGAACGTCCAGGATCGCATATTCGTTGAAAACCCTGTCTGCGGACCTATGTTGGGTCGAGGGCCATTCCGTGTGGCTGCGAATTCTGCCCCTCCTGCTTGGCGCGGTCCTTCTGGCAGCGGGGGATGATCCATTCGAGGCTCCGCCGGAGCTGCGGGTTTTCGCGCGGCAGCACACCTTGAACCAGCAGGGGGTCGCGGCCAAGGTCGGGGCACTCGTGAAGGCTATTTTCGCCC
>CAIMBM010000207.1 GCA_903839205.1 uncultured Holophagaceae bacterium
ACATGGAGCTCACCGAGCCCCTGAAGCAGTTCACCAAGGAACGGCTGGACAAGATGGCCACATACCTGGACAACATCATCGATGTGCACGTGATCCTGGGCGTGGAGAAGCACCGCCACTCGGCGGAGATCACGCTGAAGACCCGGGCCGACGCCTTCGTGGCCTCGGCCACCACCGATGACATGTACACCAGCATCACCCAGGCCGTAGAGAAGCTGGAAGTGCAGGCGCACAAGCTCCAGGGCAAGCGCAACACCCGCCCCCACGACAGCGTCAAGGCCGCCACCGTCGAAGAGTAGCCAGCGACGGCCCCCACGTCAGAGGCGGCCCTGCGGGGCCGCCTCTGACGTGAACGGGAGGGGTTCGGAACCGTCGCCGATCACGGTATCCTTGCAGGTCCGGAGTCCGCCATGCCTGATCCCACCCACCTCTACGCCCCCAAGACCACCACGGACCCCACCCAGGTCTGCGAGAAGTGCCGCTGCTCCTACACCCTGGACCACTTCCAGCATGGGGTGGAAGGCCAGGACTGCGTCTGCCGCCGCTGCCTCCAGGTGATGGGGTACAAGGTCTAGACATGTTGAGGACCCTCGCCACGCCCGAGGACATCCTGAATGGTGTGCTCCAGGGCCGGCGGATCTCTGCCGCCGAAGCCGTCTGGCTGCTGGAGCAGGCTGAGCTGCCTGATTTGGCGGTCGCCGCCACCTCTGCCCGGGACCGCCACAACGATCCCCGCCGCGTCAGCTACGTCATCGACCGCAACGTCAACTACACGGACGTCTGCAACGTCTACTGCACCTTCTGCGCCTTCTACCACAAGCCCGGCGACACCCGTGGCTATGTGCTGACGAAGGAGCAGCTGAAGCAGAAGGCCGAGGAGACGAAGGCCCTCGGCGGCACGGGCTTCCTGCTCCAGGGGGGCGTGAACCCCGACCTGCCCTGGGCCTACTACCTGGACCTCGTGCGCTACCTCCACCATGACCTGGGCATCTGGGTCCACGGCTTCTCGCCCGTCGAGATCCAGATGATGGCCAAGCTCAGCGGCCAGACGCTGCGTCGGACCATCGCGGACTTGCGGGAGGCGGGCCTGGGCTCCATTCCAGGCGGCGGCGCCGAGATCCTGGTGGACCGGATCCGCAAGAAGATCGCGCCCCTGAAGGGGGGCCGCGAGAAGTGGCTCGAGGTCATGGAAGCCGCCCACGAAGAGGGCGTGAAGACCACGGGCACCATGATGTTCGGCATCACGGAGACCCTGGCGGAACGCATCGAGCACCTGGAGGCCCTGCGGGACCAGCAGGACCGGGCCCTGGCACGGAACAATGGCGGCGGCTACACCGCCTTCGCAGCCTGGCCCTTCCAGAGCGGCCACACCCCCTGGGAAGGCAAGGTGCCCAAGCCCACGGACGTGGAGTACCTCCGCACCATTGCCGTGGCGCGCATCTTCCTCGACAACTTCGAGCACATCCAGAGTTCCTGGGTCACCATGGGCCGCAAGACCGGCCAGCTGGCCCTGCACTACGGCTGCGATGACATGGGC
>CAIMBM010000208.1 GCA_903839205.1 uncultured Holophagaceae bacterium
ATGAGGGCGTGGATCATGGGCAGACGCTTGGCGCCGCCCTCGAGCTTGACGGCCTGGGCGCCCCGCTGAAGGAAGCCGCCGGCGTTGCGGACGGTGTCCTCCACGCTGAGGTGGAAGCTCAGGTAGGGCATGTCGGCCATCAGGAACGCGCAGGGATGGGTGCGGGCCACGGCCTCCAGGTGGTGGTTCATCATGGCCATGCTGACGGGCAGGGTGTTCTCGAAGCCCAGGCAGACATTCCCCACGCTGTCGCCCACCAGGATCATGTCGACCCCGGCGGCATCGGCGATGCGGGCGGAGACGGCATCGTAGGCCGTGGTCATCACCAGCTTCCGTCCCGCGCGGTGCCAGGCATGGAGCTGGGGCAGGGCGACGCGGGCGTGAATTTCGATGGGCAGGTGGCTCATGAGGTCTCCGCTGGAAGGTCGAAGCCGTGGCCCTCCATGAAACCACCGAACGCCGGACCCGTCATTCGGGATCGGAATAGGCGGGCAGGTCCACCTGGGTGGGGGACCAGTCCATGAGGGGATCGGTCGGCTCGGGCTCGACATACTGGAGCCCAACGGCCTCGACCGTCTGACGGAAATGGTCCATGTCCTCGCGCCCCAGGAAGCCGCCCTGCTTGGCATCCGGAAGCCGTGTCCACAGTTGCCGGAAACTCGGGAAGGCATCCAGCATCCGGGCCCTGGCCCCCAGTTTCTCCCCCCGCTGCAGCAGAAGCTGGGCGCCCTCGGCGCTGGCTTCCAGGATCTGGGCATGGAACTGCATCTCCCGGGCCGCCGCCTGGGCCTTGCTCCAGGCCTCCAGGCTTTCCTGGACCACCACCTCCGTGGCGGGCACCGTGGACAGCAGCAGCGCATGGGCCCGGTGCCACTCCAGATCCAGCCACCGGGAATCGGACCCATCCACGGGCCCCTTCAGGCTCTCCAGGAGGGCCCAGCCGTCTTCGGGCGCCTCGAGGCGCGCCTGGCGGGCCTCCCTGGCCAGGGCCTGGCAGCAGCGGAGCTGGGCCAGATGCTGGCGCCAGACCAGACCGAGGGCTCCATAACAGTCGGCGGCGGCCCGGCAGAGCCGGGCGGAATCCCGCCAGGCAACCCGGAAACGGGCCACCTCGCCCTGAAGCAGGAGTTGGTCCCCCTGCTCTTCGGGGGACAGGACCGGCGGCCGGGAGGCCAGGGCCTCGAACTGGGCGTGGTCCGCGGCCACCGTGTGGCCCAGGGCGGCGTAGGTGCGCGCCATCCAGCCCTGGATGGAGGAGACCAGGGCGGCATCCCCCAGCCGCTCGGCCCGGCTGAGGGCCCGGTCCAGGTGGGAGAGGGCCGGGCCCAGGAACTGCTGGAGGCTGCGCACCATGCCCAGGGCCAGGTGGGCCTGGGCCTGGAGGGCCGGATCGCCCTGCATCCGGGCCGTCTGCAGGGCCTCCCGAAGGAGGAGGATGCAGGGCTCAGACTGGCCCTGGGCGAGGCGCACCTGGGCCAGGGCGATCTGCACCGGGACCAGGTGGCGGAAGGCCTGGGCGGGTTCGAGCAGGCGCTGGGCTGACTGGAGGCTGGAGGCGGCCTGCTGGAAGTGTGATTGTCCGGCCAGGGCCTTGCCCAGTTCCAGCAGGAGGGCCGCCTGGTCCTGGGGCAGGGGCCTGGCGCCGCCCTGGAGTTGCAGCCCCTCTTCCAGGGCGCGCAGGCCCCTGGGGAGGTGTCCCTGGAGCAGGTGGAGCTGGCCCAGGACCAGTCGCAGGCGGGGTTGTTCGGGATGCAGGGGGTGGTCCGCCAGCCGCTCCGCGGCGGCCTGGAGCGCCTTCTGGGCCTCGGCGGGTTGTCGAAGCTGCAGGTGCAGGCTGGCGCGCTTGCGGAAGAGGCGGGCCTCCCTGAGTCGGATTTCCTCCCCCGGAGGCACCCGGGACAGGGCCTCCTGGGCCCGCTCCAGGGAGCGCATGGCCTGTTCGCTGGGCGGCGGCTCCCCCTCGACCTGGGCCTGGGTGCCTGCGGTCCAGGCGTCGGCGAGATGCTCCTGGAGCCTTGCTTCATCCAGGGGGGAGGGCTTCAACTGGAGGGCCTGGCCCACGATCCGGCGCGTGTCCCTGGGCAAGTCCTGGGACCCCTGGTCGAGGGCGGTCAGGGCCGCCGCCAGCGCCGTGGCATCGCCCAGCGCCAGGGCCTGGAGGGGCAGGGGGCTTTCCCAACCCTGTTCCCGGAAGGCCACGGCCAGGGCCAGGGCCAGGTGTTTGAGCTCCAGCCGAGGCGTCATGGCGAGAACCAGCTCACGCCAGCGGGCCTCGGGAATGAGGGTCTCTTCGCGCTGAGTTTGTGCCAGGCAGGAGCCCACCGCCTCCTGGAGGGCGTCGCCGAAGGCGTCGGCCTCCAGGCCGAGCAGCCGCCCCAGGAGGCTGGAGGGCAGGGGCCGCTCGGCCAGGGCCAGCAGCCGCACCAGGGTGGCCGAAGGGGCCCCGAGCCGTTGCAGCCGGCCGAGGAAGATCTGGCGCACCAGGTCCTCCTCGGCTTTCAATGCAGCGGGCCGCCCCGGCGAGAGGAGCCAACGGTTCTCTTCCCAGTGAAGGGCGCCGGACTGGAGGGCCAGTTCCAGGAAATTCCGCAGCAGACCGGGATTGCCCAGGCTCCGGGCGATCAGGTCCGCACAGAAGGATTCGGGCAGTTCGTGGGGACCCAGCAGGTCCCCCAGGACCAGCCGGAGATCCCCGTCCTCCAGGCGGTTCAGGCCCACGACCGCCGCGGCGGGTTCCCCGCGCAGCTTGCCGATCAGGGACTTGAGTCCGGCCCCCTGGGCGCCTGTGGTAAGGGACAGGAGCCACGGGATGGACGATGCGTGCACCAGCTCGCGGATCAAGGACAGCACGCCCGGGGTGGCGCGGTCCAGTCCGGACAGATGGATGAGGCGCGGGTGGAGCGATCCGGCGAATTCCAGGGCTTCCAGGCTCGCCTTGACCTCCTCGGGCTCAGGTCCGGTTTCCTGGCCATTCAGGTGGCGTCCCCCGGTGAGGAAGGCGAAGGCCTGAATGCGGAGGGAGAGGCTCTTGGCGGCCCAGGGGCGCTCCGCGTAGAAATCCACTTCGTTCCCCAGGAGCATCATTTCGAGCAGCCGGCTGAGGAACCGCCCCGGGGACTCATCCGCGGAGGTCCCGAGATGATGGACCCAGATGCCTTCGCCCTCGGCGACGGCGCAGGCCCAGGCGGCCAGATGCTCCTTGCCGACCCCTTCCTCGCCCTGGAGCAGCACGATCCGCTCCATGGGGGACGGGGCGTTGAAGCCCAGCATCAGGGATTTGAGGTAGGGGATCTCCATGCTCCGCCCGCGCAGGGGGCGGGAGATGGGCTCGGACAGTCCCCGGGCCTGGTGCCAGGGCAGGTCTCCACTCGGGGCTGGGGCCGGGGCCGTCTTCGGGAGCAACTCGGACAGTGTGTCCGGGCCCCAGGGATACCTGCCGATCACCCGGGGGAGCTGGGTGAGGCCCGGCCTGAAGGTGATGACCTCGGGGTGCAGGAGCCGGGGGTGGAGGTTTGTCTGGAGTTGATCGGAGAGGTGCTTGAGGACGGCCTCCCGCTGCCCCGCGTCCCATCCGCCCCACAGGCGAGCCAGGGGAATGCCCTGGATGGCCTGCAGGTACCAGGCCTGGTCCGCGTCGAAACCGATGTGGCTGATGACGGGGTCGAGGGGCGAGGCGTCCAGGAAGCGGGAGAGAAAGGTGTCCCGAATCTGGTCCAGGTCCCGGTCACCGGGGCGGGGGGACCAGATCTGGGCCAGAAACCGGGTGCCGTCCTGCTCCCGGCGCAGGATCTGCCACTCGCAACCCCTGACCCGCCCCAGTGCCATGAGGCTGGCATAGCGATGGGTCCCGAGCAGGCGGGTCTCGTCCACGGGGGGATCCTCGGGAATGCCTGGATCGGCATGACCGGAAGTTTAGCGCCGCTGGCGGGGATTTTGCTCTTTCTCCATTCCCAGCAAGGTTTGCCCAGGAGTTCCCGTGAGCCTCACCCCCGTCCCTTCGAACCAGGCCCAGGCCATCGGCAGCGCGCTCCTTCAGCAGCTGGCGGCGGGCCTCTCCACGTCCCAGAGTTCCAGTGGTGAGTCCGGCCTTCTCGGGGACCTGCTAACCCTGTCCCCCACGGCCCAGAAGCTTACGCAGGCACCGGCTGCCGTGACCCAGGCCATGGGCGACCTGCTGTCGGGCCACAAGGATGTCCAGGGGGATCTCGCCCAGTTGCAAAGTTATTTCCAGCAGAACCCCCAGAACCTGACCAGCCTGCTGAGCGACCTCCAGGGAGGCGCAGGCACCTACGGTGCTTCGAGTTCCAAGGACTCCGCCAGCACCCTGCTGACGGCACTCCTGA
>CAIMBM010000209.1 GCA_903839205.1 uncultured Holophagaceae bacterium
GAACCGCGTCTGGCTTTGCCAGCCGCCGGTCTCGTTCCGGCGCCACATCCAGTGGCGCCTCCACGAGCCCACTCGGAGGTTCGAATCTCTTTTTCATTCCGACCAGCAAAAGGGGGTGCCAAAGCACCCCCTTGTGTTGGTCGGGGCGAGAAGATTCGAACTTCCGACCTCTCGGTCCCGAACCGAGCGCTCTACCAGGCTGAGCCACGCCCCGACGAAGGTTTGACTGTACTTCAAATGGACGGGGGCGTCCAGTCGGCCTATTCCCGCTCGAGGCCCAGGCGGATGCGCTCGAGGCGGCGGGCCTGGAGGAGGCGCAGCGCACGGCGGAGGGGGTCGGGGTCCTTGGTGGGTTCGGGAATCGCGGCCGGAGGATCGCAGGGCACGATCTGGAGGCCCAGGAGACTCAGGCCCAGGGCCCGCTGGATGCGGTCCCGCATCTGGGGCCAGACCGAGGCCGCGGCCTCCCGGAGGGTGGCGATGCGGGACAGTTCCCAGCAGCCCATGACGAGGACGTTCCGCTCCACCCGGAGGGGCCGGGTGCGTTCCGCGAGGGCCGGCCCGACCACGAAGGCCCAGGCCCGACGCAATCTGGCCTCGGCCTTCTGGTCCGGCAGCCGGGCCCCCAGGGGGACCAGGCGCGGGCTCCGCTTCATGGATGCCACCGGGGCGGCGGCAGGGGAGAGCAGGCCCGTTCCCCGTTGAGCAGGATGGGCGTGGCCAGGGTGGGCAGCATGCTGTTGGTTTCCTCCTCGAACAGGGGTTGCAGGAGGTTGTGGAGGGTGCCGCCCTGGCGGAACAACACCTCCTCCACGCTGCGGATGCGGCTGGCGGGGATGGCGTTGGCTTCACAGACGGCCAGCACTTCCTCCACGGTGCCCTCCCGGGTGCGGGCTTCGATGATGGAAACGAGTTCATCGCGATCCTTCACCCGGCCGCGATTCTTCTTCCATTCCGGTCGGGCCTCGAGGTCCAGCCCCAGCCACATCGCCAGCACCTCGAACTGGCGGTCGCTGCCCACGCCCATGGCCACGTCGCCATCGCTGCACCGGAAGGACTGGTACGGCACGATATGCGGATGGGCGTTGCCCCACCGCTTTGGCGGCTCGCCTGTCATGAGGGTGGCGGCGGCGACGTTGGCCAGTCCCGCCAGCGCGACCTCCATGAGGGGTACTTCGATGTGGAGGGCCTCGCCGGTGCGTTCTCGGTGCAGCAGGGCGGCCTGGATGCCGTTGGCACAGTAGAGCCCCGCCAGCACGTCCACCAGGGCGACGCCGACCTTCACGGGGCGGCCTTCGGGCTCACCCGTGACGGCCATCCAGCCGCTCTCGGCCTGGATGATGAAGTCGTAGCCTGCCCGGCGGGAAGCGGCGACATCCGAGGCGAAGCCGCGCACCGAGGCCAGGATGAGCTTCGGGAATTTCGCGTGGAGCCGTTTCCAGCCCAGGCCGAGCCGGTCGGCGGAATCGGCCTGGAAGTTCTCCACCAGGACATCGGCCTCCTTCAGCAGGTCGAAGAGGGCCGCCCGGCCCGATTCGGTGTGAAGGTCGCTGCTGCGGCTCCGCTTGCCGCGGTTGGCACAGCGGAAGTAGGCGCTGTCGCCGGTACCGTCCTCGGCGAAGGGCGGTCCCCAGCCGCGCGTGGGGTCGCCGCCCGGGGGCTCCAGTTTCTGCACTTCGGCGCCAAAGTCCGCCAGAAGCTGGGTGGAGAAGGGGCCTGCGAGGACACAGGACAGGTCCACGATCCTGAACTGGGACAGGGGCTTAGGCATGCGGTGGCTCCGGCTATTAGCCTACTTCATGTCCGCCCCGGACCAGGCCTCCGAGATCGCTCGAGGGGCCCATTCCCCCGATTCAGGAAGCGGCGGCGGTGCGGCGGTAGGCGGCGCGGAGGGTGGCGGCGATCTCTTCGGGGCTGTGGCCGAGGAAATCCTGCCGCTGCATGAGGTGGACCAACTGCCCATCCTTCAGGATGGCGGCCTGGGGACTGGTGGGCATGGCACCCTCGAAGTACTCCCGCGCCTGGGCCGTGGCCTCCTGCTCCACTCCCGCAAAGACGGTGACCAGGTGATCGAACCGCAGGCCAGGGTCCTTCAACGCCGCGGCGACTCCGGGCCGGGCGCCCGCAGCCGCGCAGCCGCAGACGCTGTTCACCACCAGCAGGGTGGTGCCGGGCCTCTGCAGGGCCTCGTCCACCTGGGCCGGGGACAACAGCTGCCTGAAGCCCACCCGGACCAGTTCTTCGCGCATGGGAGCGACCATGGGTTCGGGGTAGTTGGACATGGCACCCTCCGGGGATGAAAAAGCTTACCAATTAAGTCAAGATTGCACCAACCCAGCTTCGGGGAGGGAACATGCGATTGGTATTGATGGGGGGCAGCCTCCGGACCGCCTCGCTCAATGCGAGACTGCTGCGCCATCTCGCGCGGGAGCTGGAGGCCCGGGAGCACCGCGTTTCAGCCTTCAGCGGAGAGGCCCTGCGGATGCCTCTGTATGAAGACGGGGCCGGGCCCTCGCCGGAGGCCCTGGCGCTGCACGCCGCCCTTGGCGAGGCCCAGGGCCTGGTCATCGTGTCGCCTGAGTACAACGCCGGCATCCCCGGCCACCTGAAGAATGCCGTGGACTGGCTCAGCACCCTGCGGCCCAGCCCCTGGCCAGGCCTGCCCGTGCTGCTCTGCGCCGCGAGCCCCGGGGCCTTCGGGGGGGCGCGTGGCCTCCTGGCCTGGCGGGCGACCCTCGCCAACATGGGCGCGCTGGCGTCTCCTGAAGCGATCACCGTGCCCCACGCGGACCAGCAGCTGGATCCAGAGGGAGCGCCCACCGATCCCCGCACCGCGGCCCTGGTGCCGAAAGTGCTCGATGGATTTCTGTCCCTGGCGGCCCGGCTGCGCTAGCCCGATCCCGTTCGTGCGATCCTAAATGGGTGTAATGGAGCCATCATGAAGGACTTCTTCAAGAGCTTTTTTGCCACTGTGTTGGCCCTTATGGTGGTCGGCGGTTTCGCCCTGGTGGGCTTCTTTGGCCTCATGGCCGTCCTCGGCTCCTCGAGCAGGCCCACGGTCCCGGACCGGGCCGTACTGGTCTTCAACCTCGGCACCAGCCTGACCGACGGAGAACGCGACCCGGAGCCTGGCGAACTCCTGAACGAGGCGCTGAACGGAGGGGCTGGTGCCACCCAGGCCCTGCCGGAGATCATCGAGGCCCTGGATCGGGCGGCCTCCGATTCCCACATCACGGCCCTCTTCCTCACGGGCAGGCTGCAGGCCGCGGGCCCCGCCCAGCTTCGTGAGCTCCGGGAGGCCATCCAGCGGTTCAAGACCAGGAAGCCGGTGCTGGCCTACAACCTGGGCTGGAGCAAGCGGGACTACTACCTGGCCGCCGGCGCCACGACGGTGTACCTCAACCCCTTCGGCGAAATGGAGGTGAACGGCCTGGCCAGCGAGCCGATGTTCTACGGCGATGCCTTCAAGAAGTACGGCGTGGAAGTGCAGGTCACCCGCGTCGGGAAGTACAAGAGTGCCGTGGAGCCCTTCATCCTCGATCGGATGAGCGAGCCCAACCGGGAGCAGGTCCAGAAGCTGCTGGACGACCTCTGGGGCGAGTGGAAGGACACCGTGGCCAGGGACCGGAAGAAGACCCCGGCCGACCTCCAGGCCATCGCGGATGAACAGGGACTGGTCGAGGCCGAGGACGCCAAGCGACTGGGGCTGGTGGATCGCATCGCCCCCTACGACGAAGTGCTCGATGCGCTCAAGAAGCTGACTGGAAAGCAGGCCAAGGACAAGGACTTCCCCCAGATTGCCCTGGCCACCTATGCGGGCATCCCCGGCGAGGCGAAGTCCGGCAAGGCGCGCGTCGCCGTGGTGGTGGCCGAAGGCGAGATCGTGGACGGGGAGGGGAAATCCAGCCAGGTCGGTGGCGAGCGGCTCAGCCGCGAACTGCGGCGCCTGCGTCTGGACGACCGCATCAAGGCCGTGGTCCTGCGCGTGAACAGTCCCGGGGGGAGCGCCTCGGCGTCGGAGCTCATCCAGCGCGAGGTCATCCTCACCAGGAAAGTGAAGCCCCTGGTGATCTCCATGGGCCATCTGGCGGCCTCCGGAGGCTACTGGATCAGCACCTACGGCGACCGCATCTTCGCGGAGCCAACCACCATCACGGGTTCCATCGGCGTGTTCGGGCTGCTGCCCAACGTGAAGAAGCTGGCCAACGATCACGGCATCACCTGGGACAGTGTCCAGACGGCGAAACTGGCCAACCCCATGACGCTCACCCGGCCCAAGAACGACCTGGAACTGAACCGGATCCAGGGTCTGGTGGACCACATCTACGAGCAGTTCATCGCCAAGGTGGCCGACAGCCGGAAGATGAAGAAGGAGGCCGTCCATGAGATCGCCCAGGGCCGGGTCTGGTCGGGCCAGGAGGCCCTGAAGCTGGGCCTCGTGGACGAGCTCGGGGGCCTGGGGGACGCGCTGAGATTTGCCGCGAAGATGGCCAAGGCGGAGAACGACTTCTATGTCGTGGGCCCCGAGCATGAACCCGAGCTCTTCAAGGAACTGCTCCGGAGCCTCGGGCAGGGCAAGCCGCGGAAACAGGCCCAGTCCGGGCCGGTGGAGTCGCTGGCGGAGGCCTTCCGGGCGGAGCTCGAGCACCTGTCGGCCCTGAATGATCCCCAGGGTGTCTACGCCCGGATGCCCTTCGAGCTCGACCTCAAATAGCCCCCCATGGA
>CAIMBM010000210.1 GCA_903839205.1 uncultured Holophagaceae bacterium
ACACCATCCAGGTCGGCGCCACAGGCCTCTGCGCCGGACACTGGGAGTACCGCCTGGAGGCCCAGCGCACCATCATCAAGGACCTGCTGGCCTATGTCTACGACACCAGCTTCGCCTATCCGCCCCTCTTCACCTCGCACTACGCCAACCAAGGTGACGTCCGGGCCCAGGGCCTGGAGGGGGCCATCGGCTGGCGCGGCGGCGCCGACGTGGCCTGCGGCTGGGACCTGATCCTGCGCAGCCAGGAGACCCGCGACCTCGACCACAACGCGCCAGGCCAGGAGTTCGGGCAGCAGAACACGGCCATCCTGCGCCACCCCTTCTTCACGGGTGCCCTGTCCGCCTTCGCCCAGACGAAGTCCTGGCGCGGCGACCTCCGCCTCGACCGCGTGGGTTCCCGCTACGACCTGAACGACACCACCTACGCTGTGATCCCCGTGAAGCCCTACAACGACCTCAGGGCGGGCCTCTCCCACGAGCCCGTGAAGGGCCTCACCCTGGCCCTGCGGGGCGAGCACCTGCTGCAACCGAAGCAGACGGTCCAGGACTGGCTGAGTGGCCGCTACGACCGGAACGGGAATGCCGCCCTGGTGTACGGCTTCCCCGGGTCGGGTCCGCGCTGGTCCCTCGGCGCCACCTGGAGGTGGTGATGTTTCAACCCCGAATTCAAAAAATAATAAATCACCACCAAGACACGAAGACACCAAGCAAAGCAACCGAGATGCCCTTCGATCGAAGAGCTGCTTTTCAAGCAATCCTTGGTGACCTTGGTGCCTTGGTGGTGAGGAGTTTTCTTTTCCTTCTGATCATCTCATTCCCACTTCTGGCGGGGCGGCCCCAGCGGGTGGTGAGCCAGTCCGTGGGCACGGACGAGCTGCTCCTGGCCCTGGCGGAGCCTGGCCAGATCGCGGCCCTCAGCCACATCAGCCACGAAGGGGCGTTCAACCCCGTGGCCGAGGAGGCCAGGCGGTTTCCCGCCCTCCGGGACAGTGACGCGGAAAGTGTGCTGCGCTTCCGCCCGGACCTGGTGCTGGCCGCCAGCTACACCCGCCCCGAGACCCTGGCCCTGCTCAAGCGGGCCGGGGTGCGGCTGGTGGTGCTGGACCGCTTCGACACCCTGGAGGATGTCTACGCCAGCCTGCGCCTCCTGGGGCGGGAACTGGGCCAGGAGGGCCGCGCTGAAGAGGTCATCACCCATTGCCAGGCCCAGGTCGCCGCCCTGGCGGCGAGGCTGAAAGGCGTGAAGCCTGTCCGCGTGCTCGGCGCCGGGCTCTACCCCTTCACGCCCGGCATGGACACCACCTTCCAGGATCTCTGCGATCATGCCGGCGCGCTGAACGTCGCGGCCGAGGCCGGCCTGCGGGGCCACGCGCCCACCCCCTCGGAGAAGCTGCTGGTCTGGAATATCGACGTGCTCGTCGCCGCCGGGGACCCCAACATCCGGGCCCGCCTGGGCGAGCTGCCCTGCTACCGGGTGCTGCCCGCCTTCCAGGCCGGCCGAATCGTAGTCCTCCCGGGCCCCCTGATGTCCAGCGTCTCCCACCACCGCATCGCCGCCTACGAGGCGCTCGCGAGGGCCCTCCATCCGGAGCGCTTCCGGTGAAACCCCGCCTCGCCATCCCGGGCCTCCTGGCCCT
>CAIMBM010000211.1 GCA_903839205.1 uncultured Holophagaceae bacterium
AAGAGCATCTCGGGGCTGAATGACCCACCCGTGGTGGGAGAGGGCTTGGTGAGGACCCTCGGGGGGCATTCACCGGCTGGGTTGGTCAGTCCTTCTTGGTTCTACCCTTGGGGACCTTTGCCTCCCCTTGGTAGCGGTAGAGGTGCAGGAGCGCGTGATTGCTTCGAACATCCTGCAGACACACCCCCCAGGGCTTCTTGTCGGACCTGACGAGGGCCAAGACGGACTGCTTCCTGAGTTGGAGGATGAGCACCTGGTGGTCCCTGAAGGCTTCCTGCTTCATCCCCCAAACCTGCCCGGGTCGAAGCTTACGTTCACTGGGAGGCAGAGAGCCCCAGGTTTTGGCCTGGGTCTTTTCGGTTTCGGCCTCCTGGGTGGCCACCTTGGCGAGGGCGGCCTGGACCTTCTGCTCGTAGGCAAGCCGAGCCGGTTCCTCGGCCCACTTCCGGGCCTGGTAATCGCGGGAAAACGGACCGACCATGCCGTCGCTTCCAGGTCGCTGGGCCCACCAGCCCTTGGTCCCCCGCCAGTAGAGGGTGCCTTTTGATCCGACCAGGGAGAAGGCTTGGTGCATCCCGTGAAACGGAACCCACCCGGGTTTGTAGGGGGCAGGCGCCTGCCTAGCCATAGAGCCTCCGCGCGAAATGATCTCACGCAAAAGAGCTCTCCCCACCACTCGAGGGGGACACTTGCTTGACACTCCCTTCGGGACGGGAGTATCCAGGGACAACCCAATTCTTCCAGAGGGCCCATGCCCATGTCTCCCGCCGGATCCTGCTTGGCCAGCCAGCTGTGGTGGGGCGCGGGGCCGGAGTTCTCCTCGCAGGGCCTCGTGTGGGCCGGAAGTTGGGAGTGAAGGTGCGCGAACATATCCCTGACCGCGACCCGGATTTTCCAGAGGCGGCTCCTGCACCGCTGCTGGCGGAACTGCGTACCATCCTGCCTCCGGGCGCGCTCATCACGGATGAAGAGCTGCTACGGCCCTATGAGTGCGATGGTCTTTCCGCCTACCGCAGGCTGCCCCTGGCGGTGGCCCTGCCCGAAGACGAAGCTCAGGTGGTGGCCATCCTGGCCGCCTGTCATCGGGCGGGCGTCCCCATCGTGCCGCGCGGGGCGGGCACGGGGCTCTCGGCCGGTTCCATGCCTCACCCCCAGGGCGTGCTCCTGAGCCTGGCCAAGCTCAACCGCATCCTCCGCCTGGATCCAGTGGCCCGGGTGGCGGTGGTGCAGACGGGCGTCCGCAACCTCGCCATCTCCGAGGCGGCCGCGCCCCACGGCCTCTACTACGCGCCGGACCCCAGCTCGCAGATCGCCTGCACCATCGGCGGGAACGTGGCCGAGAACTCCGGGGGCGTGCACTGCCTGAAGTACGGCCTCACCGTCCACAACGTGCTGCGAGTGCGGATGGTGACCATCGACGGGGAGGTCCTGGAGATCGGCAGCCAGGCCCTGGACGCACCTGGTTACGACCTGCTGGCCCTGACCATCGGCTCCGAAGGGCTCCTCGGCGTCGTCACGGAAGTGACGGTCCGGCTCAGCCCCAAGCCGCAGACCGCCCAGTGCCTCATGGCCAGCTTCGACGAGGTGGGAAAGGCAGGCGAAGCGGTGGCGGCCGTCATCGCCGCGGGCATCATCCCTGCGGGCCTGGAGATGATGGACCAGGGGGCCGCCGCGGCGGTGGAACCCTTCGTCCACGCGGGGTACGACCTTCAGGCGGCGGCCATCCTGCTTTGCGAATCCGATGGCACGGCCCAGGAGGTGGCGGAGGAGGTCGCCCGGATGCGCGCAGTCCTGGAGCAGAGCGGCGCCACGGGCCTGCGGGTGTCCCGGGACGAGGCGGAGCGCATCCGCTTCTGGGCCGGACGCAAGGCGGCCTTCGCCTCCGCCGGGCGCATCTCCCCCGACTACTACTGCATGGACGGCACCATCCCCCGGAAGCGGCTCGGGGAGATGCTGGGCGCCATCGCGGGGATGGAGAAGACCTACGGCCTCCGCTGCATCAACGTCTTCCATGCCGGAGACGGGAACCTGCATCCCTTGATCCTCTACGACGCCAACATCGCCGGCCAGCTGGAGCGCACCGAGGCGTTCGGCGCGGAGATCCTCAGCCTGTCCGTGGCTCTGGGTGGGACCATCACCGGGGAGCACGGCGTGGGCTTCGAGAAGATCAACGCCATGTGCGAGCAGTTCACGACAGACGAGCTGAAGACCTTCCACGCCGTCAAGCGCGCCTTCGATCCGCCGGGCCTGCTCAACCCGGTGAAGGCCATCCCCTCCCTCCACCGCTGCGCCGAGCTGGGGCGTATGCATGTCCACCGCGGCGAGCTGAAATTCCCTGAACTGGAGCGCCTGTGAGCATCGAGGCCTTCCGGGAGCGCATCCTGCACGGCACGCCCCTGTGCATCCGCGGGGGCGGCAGCAAGGCGTTCTATGGAGGCCCCCTGGCCGGGGACCCGCTGGAGGTGAGCGAGTATCGGGGCATCGTCAGCTACGAGCCCTCCGAGCTGGTGGTCACGGCGCGGGCTGGCACTCCCTTGGCAGAACTGGATAGGGTCCTGGCGGAACGCGGCCAGTGGCTGGCCTTCGAGCCACCCAGCTTCGGCGGCGCCGCCACCCTGGGCGGGGCCCTGGCCGCCGGATTGTCGGGACCTGGCCGGGCGAGCTACGGAGCGCTGCGGGACTTCGTGCTCGGGGCGAAGGTCATGGATGGCGAAGGTCGCGCACTCACCTTCGGCGGCCAGGTGATGAAGAATGTCGCCGGGTTCGACGTCTCCCGTCTGATGGCCGGCAGCCTGGGCACCCTCGGCCTAATCCTGGAGGTGTCCCTCAAGGTGTTGCCGCTGCCGGTGGCCCAGGCCACGCTGCGCTTCCAGCACCCGCAGGACAAGGCGCTGGACCTGCTGAACCGCTGGGCGGGGAGGCCGCTCCCGGTCACCGCCACGAGCTGGGATGATCAGGTGTTGACGGTGCGCCTGGCGGGCGCCGAGGCGGCGGTCCGCAGCGCCTGCGCGACGCTGGGCGGCGATCGGCTGGACGCCGCCGCAGCGGCCGACCACTGGGCCGGGCTCCGGGATCAGGGGCACCTCTTCTTCACGGGGGACGCCCCCCTGTGGCGGATTTCCGTGCCTTCCACTGCGGCGCCTCTCGATCTGCCAGGGGCCCAGCTCATCGAGTGGGGCGGCGCCCAGCGCTGGCTGCGGGGCATCCATGAGCCGGCGGCCTTGCGCGAGAAGGTGCAACGGGCCGGTGGCCACGCCACCCTGTTCCGTGGGGGCGACCGGACCGCGGGGGTGTTCACGCCCCTCCCGAAGTCCCTGGCCGGCATCCAGCGCCGCCTGAAGGACACCTTCGATCCGCACGGCGTCTTCAACCGTGGGCGCCTGGTTCCGGATTTCTGATGGAAGCCCACCTCGCGGATTTCATCAGGGGCACGAGGTCCGGCGAGGAGGCCGAAGCCATCCTGCGCGCCTGCGTGCACTGCGGATTCTGCACGGCCACCTGCCCCACCTACCAGCTGCTGGGGGATGAGCTGGACGGGCCCCGGGGGCGCATCTAC
>CAIMBM010000212.1 GCA_903839205.1 uncultured Holophagaceae bacterium
GGACCATCCGCTGCAGGCCTGGCGCGACACCCTCGAGGAGTTGGGGGTGATGGGCCTCGTGCGCGAGCCCAGGCCGACGGTCCTGGCCCCCACCCCGCCGGTGGGCGCCCCCCCGGCCCCGCGTGGGACTCCCCCAGGACCTGCGCCAAAGTCAGCCATCAGGCCTGTTGCCAACTTCGTGCCCCCTTCGGACCCCAGGGGCTGTCCGCCCCGCGAAGGGGTGGCCGCAGCCGGCAACCTCCCCGATCTCCAGCAGGTCATCCAGGGCTGCCTGGCCTGCCCCCTGGGAGCGGGCCGCATGAGGTTCGTCTTCGGCGAAGGGCACCCCCAGGCCAGGCTCATGTTCGTGGGAGAGGGCCCAGGCCGGGACGAAGACCTGCAGGGGCGTCCCTTCGTGGGCAAGGCCGGCGAGCTTCTGGATCGGATGATCGGGGCCATCGGCATGACGCGGGAAGAAACCTACATCACGAATGTGGTGAAGTGCCGCCCGCCGGACAACCGCACCCCCACGGCCGAGGAAGCCCGCGCCTGCCTTGGGTACCTGCACCGCCAGATCGAGCTGATCCGCCCGGCCGTCATCGTCACCCTCGGCGCCACGCCCCTTCGCGAACTGGTGGGGGTCTCCGAGGGCATCACCAGGGTCCGGGGCCAGTGGCGTCGGCTGCGGGTCGGCGACCGGGAGATCCCGGTGATGCCCACCTTCCACCCGGCCTACGTGCTGCGCCAGTACACCCAGGAGGTCCGTCGCGCGGTGTGGGAAGACCTCCGCGCGGCCAAGGAATGGATCGACCGCCCCGCCGACAGCTGAGAGCCGGGAGCCTGCGGCCCACCTGTGTCATGCTAGGCGCAGGATCAGAGGGCTGCCCATGCGTCTCGTCAATGTGTTCTTCATCGTCTTGCTGCTGTTGGTTCTCATGGTGCTGGGCAACCTGTACCTCACCAACCACGACCTGCTGGTCCAGGAAGTCAACCTGTTCGGCGAAAGCATCAAGCTGCAGAGCGTCATCCTCATCACCTTCCTGCTGGGCTTCCTCCTGAACGTCCTCTACACGGGCATCATGGAAATCATCCGGCTGGTGCGGGGGCTGAACGATTCCGCCGACACTCGGCTGGTGAAGCGCATCTCCGAGCGGATGCAGGAAGCCCGGGACCTGATGGCCCATGGTCTTCCCCGCGAGGCGAAGGAGATCCTCGCGGGCATCCTCGAGCAGCGCCGGGAGCACATTCCCGCGCGTCTCCTGATGGGCGAGATCCTCCTCAAGACCGGGAGCGCCGATGAGGCCGTGAAGCTGTTCAAGGCCCTGTGCGAGGACGAGCACGAACAGGTGGAGGCCCACTACCAGCTGGCCGAAGCCCTGGTGGCAGTCCGGAATTCCGATGCGGCCTTGGCTGTCCTTAAGAAACTGGCCGCCGACCAGCCCAAGAAGGCCCTTCGCGCCTGGCGCCGCCTGCGGGCCATGCACATGGAGGGGCAGCGGTGGGAAGAGGCCCTCGAGGCCCACAAGAAGCTCACCACCCTCTTCGCCTCCGAGCTCACGCCGGGTGAAAGGGCCCAGGGCTCGGCCCTGGCCTACCAGGTGGGCATGACCAAGGTGGAAGCGGACCAGTTCAAGGATGCGGCCCAGGTCTTCCAGCAGGTCATCAAGGAAGAACCCGACTTCGTGCCGGCCTACCTCAGCCTGGGCCGCTGCATGATCCTCCAGGATCAGGAGGCCCAGGGCCTCGAGATTCTCCTGGAGGGCTTCCGCAAGACCGGCGAGGGCACATTCCTCCAGGAGATCGAGGACTACTTCATCCAGCTGGGGCGGCCGGAGGATGGGCTGGCCCTCATGCGGCGCGTGGCGGCCACTTCCAGGCATGCCACCACCGCCAAGTTCTTCCTGGGCAAGATGCTCTACCGCCTGGAGATTCTCGACGAAGCCCTGGAGCTCTTCCAGGAGGTGCGCAGCCAGGTGGTCTACAGCCCCATCCTGTTCTTCTTCATGGCCAAGATCCACAGCCGTCGGGCCAGGCTGGACGCGGCCCTCAACGAGTACCGCCAGCTGCTCCGCAACCTGGGCATCCTGAAACTGCGCTACGAGTGCGCCGTCTGCGGGCATCGCACCCAGGACTACAGCGACCGCTGCGACAGCTGCGGCAGCTGGAACAGCGGCCATTTCATGTTCAAGGAAAGCGACCTGCCCGAAGGCCCCGTCCGCGCCGAGAGCGGGTCCTGGATGGCGATGCTCTGACGGGTCGCACCTGGAGCTGCCGTGCAGCGTCAAGTGCGACCCGTCGAGCAGAGCATAGCAACCAGGTCGGCCTCAGCCCCCCTCGAAGCCCCACCGCCTCCCGGGCTGCGTTCTCAACCAGGGCGCCAAGGGGCGGGCAGGACCATGAAGCCGGCCTTCGGCCTGATCGCTGAAAGGCCCTTGACCCCAGGAGGCCCGCCTTTAAACTTCATCCCATGAGGTGCTAGTTTGAAGTCATCCATGTACGGGGCCGGCGCCGAGTATGCCCTGCATTCGCTGCTCATCCTCGCGACTCGGCCAGAGCCGGTCAGCGTGCGAGACCTGGCCACCTACCAGCAGATCCCCGAGCGGTTCCTCGCGAAGATCTTCACCCGGCTGAAGAAGGCCAAGATCGTGAAGGGCCTCGAAGGCATTTCCGGCGGGTTCGCCTTGGCGCGCCCGGCTGGGCAGATCCCGGTGATGGACATCTTGGCGGCGGTGGACCCGGACCGGACCCTGTTCGCCTGTGCCGAGATCCGAGACCACTGCGCGCTGTTCGAAGGACCCGCGCCCGGGTGGGCCACCGCGGGAACCTGCCGAATCCATGCCTTCATGCTCGACGCCGAGCGGGTCCTCCAGGCCTTCCTCGCCTCGAGAACCCTTGCCGACCTGGTCTGCGAATTCGAGCACAAGGCTCCGAAGCGGTTCGTCAAAGAGACGGGAACCTGGTTCCAACAGCGCAAAGCGGCTCGGAGCCGGAAGGCCTCGCCCCAGCTGGATCTCCCCAATCCTTGATTCGAAATCACCCCCTGCCTGGAGGCCCCGTGGCCATACCCGAGACCCTGCTGGAAGTGCTGAAGCAGGATGGCGTGGTCGCCATCGCGACTCTTGGCCAGGACGGACCCCATATGGTCAACACCTGGAACAGCTACCTCCACCTCACGGAGGATGGGCGAATCCTGATCCCGGCGGGCTACATGCAGCGCACGGAAGCCAATGTCTGTGTCAACGACCAGGTGCTCCTCACCCTCGGGAGCGCCAAGGTGGCCGGCCGGCACGGAGCCGGCACGGGCTTCCTGATCAAGGGCAGGGCCGCCTTCTTGACCGCTGGGCCGGACTTCGAGGTGCTCAAGTCGAGGTTCGCCTGGGTGAGGGCCACCCTGGCCATCACCCCGGAATCCATCGAGCAGACGCTCTAGACTCGTTCTATTCATCCCCCTGGGAGACCCCGTGCCCACCGAAGCTCCAGCCCTCATCACCGCCAGCGCCCTGGCCAAAGACCTGGGCGTCTCCGATGCCAGGGTCAAAAAGGCCATCAAGGACCTGGAACTTGCACCGGCCGCCAAGAAGGGCTGCTGCTCCTTCTATGACAGTGAGGCGATCTTGAAGCTCAAGGCTTTCTTAAAATAGCCACGAGGCTCTCAGCCCAGACTGGATCGCCCAGCCTCGGCCCCACAAATCACAGGGGGTGCCCCCCGACACCCCCTGTTTCATCTTAACCAACCGTCTTGCCAACCAATGCAAGCGATTCGCCAGGTCCTAGGCAATGGCCTGTCGAATATCGAACAGGAGGCGCTTCAGCTCCAGCTCCGAAAGCTGGAGGGGCACCTGCTGCTTGACTTCCTCCTTCCGGTAGAAGGCAATGCGCTTCACCACGATCTTGTTCTTGCCGATGCTGATCTCGTTGAACTGGATCTGGGTGTCGTCCTTGTAGGGCGGCAGGCTGCGGAGCTGGATGTACATTCCCCGCCGATCATGATCCACGATCTCCAGGCGCTCCTTCAGGTAGTTCACCTGCTCGGAAAGTTTTTCCGCCTTGGTCTTCAGCTTGGCGAAGCTGAGCTTCTTCGGAATATGGCGCTCCAGGACCATCTCGCCCAGCTGGACCCCGTCTTCGGCCCGGCGCAGGAAGCCATCCAGGGTCCCATCCAGTTCCAGGTCCGTCTGGTGGAAGGTTTCGAATCCCTGGAATTCGCCAGGAAGCACAGAGTCGTCGTAGCGCTTGGCCTTGCGGGACAGCTTCACG
The DNA here is from genome assembly GCA_903839205.1 of uncultured Holophagaceae bacterium. Taxonomy (GTDB): domain Bacteria; phylum Acidobacteriota; class Holophagae; order Holophagales; family Holophagaceae; genus Geothrix. The sequence goes on from CAIMBM010000212.1 coordinate 4,237, forward strand.
GAACACCTCAGCAGGTCTGATTTCCTTAGAGCCAGACCCGTGCCAGGAATTTTCTACCGCGACAGATTGGGCACGCTCCTTGAGTTGCCAGCACTTCCTTACGGGTCTTGCCCAGCGGTACCTGCCCAGGGGAGGGCAGACGGCACCAATTATGTCCAGTTATGGACAGGCAAGAACAGTACTGTTCAGTTTTGGACAGATGGTCCTTCTTCCTCGAGACTCGGCCATCGCTTCCGGTAGATCATGCGGTCCAGGGCCCGGCTGAAGGGGCTCCAGGAGGTGCCCGAGGCCTCGTCCTGCAGGGCCCGGAACATGGCCTCCAGCTTTCCGTCGAGGTCGTCGAGGTAGTGGACCAGCAGGGCCTCCGGCGTCTTCGGCAGCACCGGCGAGCCGAACTCCAGGCGCCCGTGGTGACTCAAGACGATGTGCAGGATCTGCAGCCGCAGCTCCTCGGGAAAGTCGGGGATCCTGCCCATCGCCTGGCTGATCCATTGGGCTTCCAGGGCGATGTGGCCCAGCAGGTTCCCCGCATCGGTATAGCCGAAACTGCGCTGGTAGCTCAATTCGGCCGTCTTGCCCACGTCGTGGAGGAATACCCCCGCCAGGACCAGGTCGCGGTTGAGGTCCCGGTAATGGGCGCAGGCCCGCTCCGCCATGCCCATCACGGACAGGGTATGTTCCAGCAGTCCGCCGAGATGGGCGTGATGCATGGACTTGGCCGCAGGAGCCTGGGCGAAGGCCGCGCGCAGAGCCCCGTCCGACACGAAGAGATCCCTGAGGAGCCGGCGGATCCAGGGATCCTTCACGGAGCCGATGAACGCGTCCAACTCGGCCAGCATCTCCGGCACCGGGCGGGCACTCACGGGGAAGAACGCGGAGAAATCGTCGATCTCCCCATCCGCGGCGAACCGCACCTTGTCCAGCCTGAGTTGGAGACGCCCGTTGTAGCTCGTCACGGCGCCCTTCAGGCGCACGAAGACATCGGCCCGGATGGCCTCCAGGTCGCCCTCGATGGCCCGCAGGTCCCAGAGGAAGGCCTTCAGGTCGCCGGAGGCATCCGACAGCTTCAGTTCCAGGTATTCGCTCCCCTTGGTGCTGATCTTGTAGGCCGCCTCCTGGGCCAGGAGGAAGCCCTGGAAGGATTCGCCCTCCTTCAGGTTCCGGATGAGGGGCTGGTCGGGCATCGGGACTCCAGGTGCCGACAGAACGAACCTGTCGAGACGACATCGGTGATCTAGTGGTTGCGGGGGACCTTCGGGGGCGGGGCGAAGGGATCCTCGTCCCCGTAGGCGAATTCCATGGGAATCCGCTTATCCTCCAACACCTCGAAGAGGGCCCACTGGTCCGCCTTCTTCACGTTGCCTTCGGGCAGGGCCAGCACACGGACCTTCAGGACCCGGTTGTAGAGCGGGAACTCCAGCTCGTCATCGGCCCTCACATCCTGGCTGGCCTTTCGCGGGACGCCGTTCACCCTCACCATCCCCTCGTCGCAAAGCTGGTTCGCCAGCTCCCGCCGCTTGATGAGCAGGCTCTTCTTGAGAAACGCGTCGAGCCTCAATGCATCACCCCTTCAGGATCTGATCCTTGGGTACCAGATAGCGGATGTTGGCACGCATCCGAAGATTGGCCAGATACTGTTCGATGGCGTTCTGGGCCTTTGGTTCCTGGAGCTTTTCCAGGATCTTCGCCTTGACCTCCGCGAAGGGCTTCATGGGGGCATCTTCGATCGCCATGAGCTGGACCAGATAGAAGTCCTTGTCCGTCTCGATGGGTGCGGATACCTGGTCGGGCCTGAGGTGGACGGCCGCCTCCTCGATGCTGGCGCGCAGGAGGCCCTTGCTCATCCAGCCCAGGTCGCCACCCCGTGGCCTTGCTGGGGCTGGTGGAGTAGAGGCGGGCCAGCTCCTCGAAGGACTTGCCGCCCTTCAGCTCGGACTGGATGGTCTCCAGCCGCTTCCCGGCCTCGGCCCGATCCTCGGCCGTGGCGCCCTTGGCGATCACCAGTTCGCGGATGCGGAACCGGCTGGGCAGACGGTACTCTTCCTTGTGGTCCTCGTAGTACGCCCGCAGCTCGTTGTCCTCGACGGCCACCTTGGAGAACACTTCCCGCTGCAGCACGAACTGCTGGATGGCCTGCTGCTTCTGGCGTTTCATGAACTCCGTGAGACCGATGCCCAGGCTGCCCTTGAGGGCGCGCTCCAGGTCCGCATCCGTGGCGAAGTTGTTCTCCTTCTTGATGCCGTCGATGCTGGCGCGGACGTACTCATCGGTGACCGGGGAGCCCAGCTCGTCGCCCTTGTCCTCCAGGAGGAAGGCATCCACGAGGCCCTGCAGGGTCTTCTCGCGGGCATCCTTCAGCTTCTCGTCCAGCTCCTTCCCGGAGAACTGCCGGTAGAGCGCCGCATGCTGCTGCTCCACAGCCTGGTTGAGGCCCCGCCGCGTGATGATGTGCTTATTGACCACGACGAGGATCTCCTCGCGCACATCGGGCTTGGAATCGGCCAGCAGGGCCGGAGCAAGGAGCAGAACGGCCAGGGCTGGCGCGACCAACCTCACTCGGCACCTCCCTTGGTCGCTGCGGGGGCCTTCGGAGATTCAGGGCTCTTGGGCGTCTCAGGGGCCTTCGGGGCTTCCGGTGGCTTGGCGGGCCCGTGGGCCTCCGGAGCCGGGGCGGGCTTGATCAGCTCGAAGGGGATCTCCTTGCGGAGACCGTCCATCAGCTCGTTCCACACGAGGCCCTGGCGTTCCTGCTGGGCCAGCTTCTCGGCCTGCTCCTTGGCCTCCCCGAAGGGGACCTCGCGGGCGGGCTTGCGGCCCTCCACCCTGATCAGGTGGTAGCCGTAAGTGGTCTTCACGGGGGCGCCCACCTTGCCCACGGGCTGGGTGCGGGCCGCGGCGCCGAACTCGGGGACCCAGTGGGTGGGATCGGCGTCGGCGTAGAGGCCGCCGTTGTCCTTGCTGCCCGGATCATCGCTGTATTTCTTCACCAGGGCCTCGAACTTGGCCCCCTTCTTGATCTCGGCCTGGATCTTCTCGATGCGGGCCCGGGCCTCGGCGTCACTCCGGCCCTCCTTGCCCTTGCCCTCCTTTACGGTCACGAGGATGTGCCGCACGGACACCAGGTCCGGCTGCTTGAAACGGTCCGGGTGCCTTTCGTAGTAGGCCTTCACCGCGGCCTCGTCCACTTCCAGCTTCTTCTGGAGGCCCGGGCCTTCCTTCTCCAGGTACTCCCGGGCCAGCAGGTCATCCTTGGCGCGATCGAGGGCACGGAGGAACCCGGGCGACTTGTCCAGGCCCATCTTCATGGCCTTCACCGACAGCAGCTTGCTCTCGGCCATGCGCTTGACGAATTCCTCCTTGCCGCCCTGGACCATGAGGAGCTGCATCTGCTCCTGCTGCCCAAGCAGCTGGAAGGCCGCCCGGAAGTCGGCCTCGGTGACGACCTCGCCGCCGACCTTGGCGAGCACGATCTCCTCAGGCTTGGGAGCGGGGGCGGCAACGGGGGCCGGCGTGGGGGCAGGGACCGGCGCCTTGGGCGGTTCCTGGGCGACGACACCGAGGGCGATGAGGGTGATCAGAGAGGCACGGAGCATGGTTTTCCTTGGATGTCGGGGCGCTGGGCCGCTGTTAAGACTGGCAGTTCATCTCGCGTCTCCGGCGGCCTGAGGGACCGTCCCCGGAATCGATGAAGGATCAGGCGTGGTTTCCGGACGGCCCCTAGCGGCGCCGCCCGCCTAGGAGGTTCAGCAGGGAGATGAAGATGATGTAGAGGTTCACGAAGAGGGCCAGGGCGAAGCCCGCCGGATCACCGAAGTCGTCGCTGCGGAGCATGGCGGAGGTGTCCCAGAGCAGCTTGGCCGAGCAGGCGATGACCGCCACGCCGGAGATGACGAGGCTGAGGGTCTCCAGGTGGAAGATGGCCGCGGCGAGGCTCCCGAAGACCATCACGGCGATGCCCACGATGATGAAGTTGCGGAGGAAGCTGAAATCCCGCTTCGACACGACGGCCGTGAGGGTGAGGGTCAGGAAGACCACCCCCGTGAGACCAAAGGCCACAAACACCGGCGTGAAGCCCACCCCCTGGGCCACCGCCAGGGCGATGATGCCCGCGATCACGCCAGAGACGAACGTGTAGAGCACGTAGGCGATCCGGTTCAGGGGCTTCCGGCGGCTCACCCTCGACGCGAACATCAAGGCCCCGAATTGGGCCCCGAAGAGGATCCAGTACCAGAACTGGCCCGCGACCTTGATGAGGGCATTGCCGATCAGGGGGGCGCTGAGGGCCCCCAGGGCTGCCACCGCAAACCCGCCCATGAGCCAGAGGTAGACGTTCCGGACAAAATCAATGCGGGACTGGGCCCCGGTTGAGGTCCCCTGCCAAGGCTGCTGAAGATCCATGCCACGCTCCAAGGGAGATCCGAACGTGGATCCCCTACAGATCCTAACATTCCCCCTACCTTATCTCTGTCATGACCGCCCCCGAGGTTCCGTGATCCCCCCCCCCTGGCTAGACCGACTCCAGCAACAGGCCGCCCACCGCCGGACCCTGGGTCGGGAGCGGGCCATCCATCCGGCCGCCGGTGTGGATGTGTGCTCCAACGATTACCTGGGCCTCCGGCGGGACCCGCGGCTGGCCGAGGCCGCCGCTGCCGCGGCCCGGGCGCACGGCGCCGGGGCAGGGGCCGCCCGGCTGCTCCGGGGGACCTGCCCCCTCCACGACGAACTGGAGGCCACCTTGGCCGCCTGGAAAGGCACGGCCACGAGCCTGCTCTTCAACACCGGCTACCAGGCCAACGCCACCCTGGTTCCGGCCCTGGTGGGGGCCGGCGACGCGGTCTTCTCCGACGCCCTCAACCATGCCTCCCTGGTGGATGGCTGCCGCATGGCCCGGGCCGGCGGCGCCCACCTGGGCGTCTTCGGCCACCTGGACCTGGCGGACCTGGCGACCCAGCTCGCCACCTGGCGGGCCGGGGCCCCGCCGACCGCCCTGGCCCTGGTGGCCACGGACGCGGTGTTCAGCATGGACGGGGATGCCGCCGACCTTCCGGCCCTGTTGGACCTCTGCGAACGCAACGGGGCCATGCTGCTCATCGACGAGGCTCATGCCACGGGCCTGCTGGGAGCGGACGGCGCGGGCCTGGCCCAGCAGCAGGGAGTCCATGGCCGCGTCCCCCTCGTCATGGGCACCCTGGGGAAGGCCATCGGCGCCTTCGGCGCCTTCATCTGCTGCGCGTCCGTGTTGCGCGAGCACCTCCTGAACACCTGCCGGGGCTTCATCTTCTCCACGGCCCTGCCTCCGCCGGTGCTTGGCGCCGCCCTGGAGGGGATCCGCATCGCCCGGGCCGAGCCCTGGCGGCGGGAGCGGGCCCTCTCCCTCGCGGATCGGCTGCGGCGGGCCCTGAGGCAGCCCCTCCAACCCTCCGCCATCGTGCCCGTCCCGGTGGGAGCCGATGCCGACGCCGTGCGTCTCGCCTCAGCCCTCCAGCGCCGGGGCTTCGACGTCCGGGCGGTGCGACCTCCCACGGTGCCCGAAGGATCCGCCCGGCTCCGGATTACCACGGGCGCCCACCTGGAAGAGGACCAGGTCGAGACCCTCGTCCAGGTGCTCCTGGAGACGCTCGGAACCTAGGCTCAGCCCTCCAGGGCCTTCTGCATCGCCGCCATGAGGTCCCGGCGGAGGAAGGGTTTCTGCACGAAGCCCGCCAGGCCCCTGCCCAGGAAGTCCTGGATGGCCTCCTGCTCGTTGTAGCCGCTGGTGAGGACGACCCGGCAACCGGGGTCCAGGCGGCGGAGTTCCCGGAAGGTCTCCGCCCCGTCGAGGTGGGGCATGGTCAGGTCCATGAGGACAGCCCGGATCGGGACAGTGCTCTCCCGGAACCGCGCCAGGGCCTGGAGCCCGTCCCCGGCCGTGATCACCTCGAATCCCATGGAGGTCAGCAGTTCCGTCGCCACGGCCCGCACCCCGTCTTCGTCATCCACCACGAGGATGGTCCCGCTGCCCACCCAATCATCCCGTTCGGCAGGGGCCCCGGCCGCCGGAGCCTGCCCGGGACCCGCCGGGAAGATGAGCTTGAAGGTGGTGCCCTTGCCCACCTCGCTGTAGACCCGGATCCCGCCCTTGTGGCCCCGGAGGATGCCCTGCATGGCCGCCAGACCCAGGCCCCGGCCCGTGAACTTGGTGGTGAAGAAGGGCTCGAAGATCCGGGCCTGGACCTCCGGCGGCATGCCCCTGCCCGTGTCGGACACCTCGAGGGTGAGGAAGGTGCCCGGTTCCAGGGACTGGCCCGGAAAGTCCCGGTCCAGGTCCGCGCGATCGCAGACCTGGGTCCCGGTGCGGATCGACACGATGCCCTCGGCCTCCCCGATGGCCTCGGATGCATTGGTGACCAGGTTCATCACGACCTGCTGGATCTGAGTGGCCTCCGCCATGAGGATCGGCAACTGCTCCTGCAGGTGGTACCGCAGGGTCACCTTCTTGGAGATGGACACGCTCAGCAGGTGGGACATCTCCTCCACCACCTGGTTCAGGGCCACGGGGCCCACCACGAATCGCCCCCGGCCGGAGTAGGCCAGCATCTGCCGGGTGAGGTCCGTCGCACGCTGGACCGTCCGCTCCATGGTCTCGAGGTAGGGCCAGGCCGGGGACACCTCCGGCAGGCTGAGCTGGGCCAGGTTGATGTTCCCCAGGAGCGTCGTGAGCAGGTTGTTGAAGTCATGGGCGATGCCGCCTGCCAGAACCCCCAGGCTCTCCAGTTTCTGGCTCTGGAGCAGGGCCTGCTCGTGCCGTCGGCGCTCGGTGATGTCCGTGACCACGCCCAGGAGGCTGACCACGCGGCCCTCCTCGTCCACCACGGGGGTTCCCGTCACCAGGGTCCAGAGCTCCCTGCCGTCCCTGCGGCGGAAGCGGAATTCGTGCTGGGCCTCGTGACCCGATTGGGGGCCGGCCAGGTAGTCCCTGGCCTTCGGGAGGTCAGGCTCGGCGATGAACGAGAACAGCGGCTGGTTGACGAGGTCGGAGGGCTCGAAACCCAGCATTTCCGCCATGCGGTGGTTCACGAAGGTGGTCGACCCCTGGGCATCCACCACCCAGAGCCCCTCACCCATCGCCTCCACGAGGTGGCGGAAGCGAGCCTCACTTTCCCGCAGGGCCAGGCCGTCCAGGCGATGACTCTCCGTCTCCAGCTCAAGCTCACGAGTGCGCGCTTCCACCTGGGCATGGATCTCCGCCTGGCGGGCCAGCAGCGTCCGCGCATACCCGGCCAGGAGCACCGAGAAGGCCAGTCCCGCCAGCAGCACGGCCCAGGCGCGCCCGGGGGTGCCGAGGGAGAAATAACCGCCAACCGGGGTCACCATCACGGTCCAGGTGCGGCCCGCCAAGTCGAAGGTCCGGGCCAGGCGCAGCCCTTCCTCCCTGGGGCGCCCGACCGGAGGCAGGTCCGGGACCTCCTCGTGGAGCAGGGTTCCATGCTCAGAGCTGCCATCGAGGAGTCTCACCACGAGGCCCTCGGGTTCCAGCAGGGCCAGGGACCTGCGGACGAGATCCCCGGTGCGGAAGACACCCTGCACCACCCCCAGGTGGTGGCCGTCCTTCCCGCGGACGGGACTCATCACCAGCACCCCCGCCTGGTGGCCCGTCTCCTGGATGAGCCTGATGGGCCCGCTGGCCGCCTGGGCATCGGTCCGGATGGCCCGCTCCAAGGTTTCCTGCCGGGTCGGCAGCGCTTCGGCCGAGTAGCCCAGGGCAACCTCGTTTCCCTGGAATGGCGCCTCGAACAGCACCGCATGGAATACCGCGCCAGGCGCCAGGTCCACATCCTGCCCGGCCCCGTCCTTCCTGAAGAACCGGAAGCCGGGGTGGAACCGGCGAACCTCTGCTTCCAGGGCCGGGCGATTCCTGGGCGTCACTTCGGGCAGCCACTGGAGCGCCTGGATGTAGGGTTGCCGGGAAAGGACCGGGTTCACGAAAGCATCGAAGTCCTTTCGGGTGACCTTGTCGCTGGCCTCGAAGAAGGCGCGCAGGAGCCGGGTGGTCTCAAAGCCCGTCTCGAAGCCGTGAATGACATTTTCCGCCCGCTCCAGGGCGACGGCCTTGAACTGGACCTCCACCTGCCGACGGTGCGTGTCCCGGGTGAGGAAGAAGGCGGCCAGGGAGACCGTCACGCCCACCAGCAGCACGGCAGGGGCGCCCAGGCGTCCCCGGAGGGGAAGACGGCTGGTCGGTCCGGTCCATGCTGGCATCAGGGTGTCCGGGGCTGGGAAGGAATGAAATCATGCTCGCAGAGGGATCAGGCCATAGGAACCCCCCGCACCGGTTCATCGTCACCTCCGGACCTGTGGGAGAATTCCTGGGGATCCCGGGATCCTCAGGAGGTGTCGATTGAATCGCAATATCATGTTCGCCCTGGTCGGAGGACTCGCCGCCGGATTCCTCGCGGGATACTTCGTCTTCGGTGGCGGATCCAGGGATGCCGCCCCGCCCGCAGCGGCCACCGCCGCCCCCATCATGCCGGCGCCCTCCCTGGGTGGCGCCCTGCCCGGAGCCACGCCGGGCAGCATGCCCACGGGGCCGATGCTGCCCAGTGCCGAGGCCCAGGCCCGCATCGCCCAGGTCCAGGCCGCCCTGCTGGCCGATCCGAAGAACCACGATGCCTGGGTCGCCCTGGGCAACGAGTACTTCGATTCCCACCAGGCCCAGAAGGCCGTGGAGGCCTACGACAAGGCCCTCGCCCTCAAGCCCGGGGATCCCAACGTGCTGACGGACCAGGGCGTGATGTACCGCCAGCTGGGCCAGTTCGACAAGGCCCTGGCCACCTTCCAGAAGGCCAACAAGCTCCAGCCCAACCACGTCCAGAGCCTCTTCAACATCGGCATCGTCTACGCGAACGACCTGGACAAGCCCGCGGAGGCCGCCAAGGCCTGGAACAGGGTGCTGGCCCTCGCCCCCACCAGCGACCAGGCCGCCCAGGCCCGGCAGATGCTGAGCCAGCTCAAGAAGTAGGCGGAATGGATGCCGACGGACCGGGGCCCATGCTGAACCTCGAGGAGCTCCCCAGCCCCCTCTGGGTCCTCGGCACGGGCACCGGCGTGGGCAAGACCTTCGTCTCCACCCGGATCGCCCGGTCCTGGGCGTTGAAGGGCCCCGTCACCTACCGCAAGCCCTTTCAGACCGGGGTGGACCGGGCCGACCACCCCGAGGCCGACGCGAGTCTGGTGGGGGGCCCCTGCATCAGGGCCGAAAGCCACGTGCTGCTGAGGGCCCCGCTCTCCCCCCTCGCCGCCGCCCGGCTCGAGGGCCTGACCCTCGACCTCGCCGCCGCCGCCCGCTGGTGCCACCGGCCCGCCGAGGGCCGGATCCTGCTGGAGGGCGTGGGCGGCCTCATGGTGCCCCTCGCGCCCCGGGTCCACTTCCTGGCCTGGGCCACGGAGCTGCAGCTCCCCTGCGTGCTGGTGGCGCTGGGCGGCCTCGGCACCCTGAACCACACCCTGCTGTCCGCCGAGGCCCTCATGCTCCGGGGCTGGCGCATCGAGGCCGTGCTGCTGAATCCCGGCGCCGATGGCACGCCACCGGAAGCGGCGGAGGCCAATGCCGACCTGCTGAGGGAGTTCCTGCCCCTGCCGGTCCGCGTCCTAGACTGATCCCATGCCCACACCCCTGCCCCCCGACTGGTCCGACCGACTCGCCCTGGACCGCGCCCACATCTGGCATCCGTTCACCCAGATGCAGATTCATGAGGCCGATCCGCCCGTACCCCTGGTGGGGGGCGAGGGCTGTGACCTGCTCCTGGCCAACGGCGAGCGCGTCCTGGACGGCATCTCCAGCTGGTGGACCTGCCTCCACGGCCACGGGCACCCGCGGCTCGTGAGCGCCCTGGAGCGCCAGGCGGCCAGGCTCGACCACGGGATGTTCGCGGGGTTCACCCACGAGCCGGCCCTGGAGCTGGTGGCGCGCCTGCGGCCCAAGCTGCCCCCCGGCCTCACCCGCGCCTTCTTCTCGGACGACGGCAGCACGGCGGTGGAAGTGGCCTTGAAGATGGCCTTCCAGGCCCAGCTGCAGCGCGGCGAGAAGGGGCGGGACCGCTTCGGCGCCCTGCGCAGCGGCTACCACGGCGACACCCTGGGGGCCGTGGGCGTGGGCGAGCTGGAGAATTTCATGACGGGGCTGTTCCGCCCCCTGCTGCTGGCCTGTGAGCGGCTGGAGGTGCCCGAGGACCCCCGCTGCGAGGTTCAGCCCGATCTGACTGGGTGGTCCGAACGGCTCGAAGGCTCGCGCCAGGAGCTCCGCGCCTTCTTCTCACTCCATGGCGGGCGCCTGGCGGCCTTCATCGCGGAGCCCCTCGTCCAGTGCGCCGGGGGCATGCGCATGTGGCCGCCGGAACTGCTCCAGGAACTCCGGGTCCAGTGCGACACGCACGGCGTCTACCTGATCCTGGACGAGGTGGCCACGGGCTTCGGCCGCACGGGCACCTTCCTGGCGAGCGACCAGACGGGCGTGGCGCCGGACCTGCTCTGCCTGTCCAAGGGCCTCACGGGGGGCATGCTGCCCCTGTCGATGACCTGGGCCACGGAGGCCATCTACGGCCACTTCTGGGGCGAACCCGCCTCGGGCCGGGCCTTCCTGCACGGCCACAGCTACACGGCCAATGCCACGGCCTGCGCCGTGGCCTGCGCCAGCCTCGCCCTCTTCGACGACGAACCGGTGCTGGCGAATGCCGCCCTCCTCCACCTCGCCATGAAATCTGCCTTTACCGCCCTCGCGGCTCACCCGGCCGTGCGCCAGGCCCGTGTACTAGGCACCATCGGCGCCTGCCGCCTGGTGGATCCCGCCACGGGGCAGGGTCACGATCCAGGGGCCCGCTTCGGCTGGCGCCTGCACCGGCGGGCCCTCGATCAGGGCCTGCTCGTGCGCCCCATCGGCGACTGTCTCTACCTGATGCCGCCCCTCAGCACCCCGCCCGCCCGGATCGCAGAGGCGGCCGAGACGCTGCTCAGCCTGCTGGATGAAAGCCGGGTAGACTCCACCTGGCCGGCAGTACACTGACTCCTCACCCAGGGGTGCGCGATGCGGCTGGTGACTTTCCTGCAGGAAGGAACGGAAAAGATTGGCGCCGTGATGACGGATGGCCGCATCCTCGATTTCGCCGCCGCCGATCCTCGCCTCGCCGTGGACATGCTCGCCCTCATCCAGGAACAGGACCGCCTGCTTCCGCTCGCCCAGGCGGCCTTGTCCAGGGCCCCTGTGCACGCAGTCCTCGACCCGGCCGGGGTCGCGCTCCTGGCCCCCATTCCCCGCCCCGTGTCCATGCGCGACGGCTACGCCTTCCGCCAGCACGTGGCCACGGCCCGCCGCAACCGGGGCCTGGACATGCTCCCCGAATTCGACCTCTTCCCCGTCACCTACTTCACCAACCACCTGGCGGTCACGGGCCCGGGCGAGGTGCTGGTGCAGGACCACCACCTGGCCCGACTCGACTACGAGCTGGAGGTGGCCATCGTCACCGGGCGGCCCCTGCGCAACGCGACCCTGGAGGAGGCGGACGAGGCCATCTTCGGCTACCTGGTGATGAACGACTGGAGCGCCCGGGCGCTCCAGTTGGAGGAGATGAAGCTGTCCCTGGGACCCTGCAAGGGCAAGGATTTCGCGACCAGCCTCGGCCCCTGGCTGGTGACCAGGGACGAGCTGGACCTGGAGGCCTCGCCCGAGGGCGAGGTGCTGCACGCGGCCATGACCTGCCATGTGAATGGACATCTGCTGTCGAAGGGCAATGCCGACACCATGAACTGGACCTTCGCCCAGATCCTCCAGCGCACCAGCTACGGCATCCAGATGCGGCCCGGCGAGGTCGTCGGCAGCGGCACCGTGGGCACTGGCTGCCTGCTGGAGCTGAACGGCTCCGGGGCCACGGACGACCTCTGGCTCAAGGCCGGGGACGAGGTGGTCCTGGAGGTCGAAGGCCTGGGCAGGCTGGTGAACACCGTGGTCCACGCCCCCGAGCGGCTGGTGGGTGTGACGCCCGCCCTCCTGTGCGGGACGCTGCCCGACCTCTACGCGGGCTCCCCCGCCGGCGAGGCCGGCGACTGAGGCCCGAGGGATTCCCCTTGCCGGGTCCCGACCCCGGGCTGTAGCGTGGCACTCACGAACCCGGGAGTCCCATGTCCATCCGCAGGAGCCTCGCCCCCCTAGCCTTCGCCCTGGGGGCCACCCTGGGGGCCCAGCCGGTTCCCGCCACCGCCCTTCGCCCCTTCCTCAGCGTCGAGGCGCCGGTGGTGGCCCTGGTCCACGCCCGGGTGGTGGACGGCACCGGGGCCCCTGCCGCGGAGGACCAGACCCTGGTCCTCCGCCAGGGCCGCATCGAGGCCCTGGGACCTGCCGCCGCCGTGCCGGTGCCAAAGGAGGCCCAGGTGCTGGACCTCAGGGGCCACACGGTGCTCCCGGGCCTGGTGGGCATGCACAACCACCTGTTCTACACCGCCTCCATCCACAGCGACGAGAAGGGGGCGCCGGTGCCGCCCGGGCGCCTCTTCGCCGAGATCGCCTACTCGGCGCCCCGCCTCTACCTGGCTTGCGGCGTCACCACCATCCGCACCACCGGCAGCCTGGAACCCTACACGGACCTCAACCTCAAGCGCCAGATCGACGCGGGCCTCCTACCCGGGCCGAAGATGGACGTCACCGGACCCTACCTCGAGGGTCTCGAGCCCATGACGCCGCAGATGCATGCCCTCCGCGGCCCCGAGGAGGCGCGCCGTTTCGTGGACTTCTGGGCGGACGTGGGCGTCACCTCCTTCAAGGCCTACATGAACATCACCCGGGCCGATCTCGGCGCGGCCATCCAGGCGGCCCACGCCCGGGGCCTCAAGGTGACGGGTCACCTGGGCTCCGTCACCTGGCCCGAGGCCCTGGCGATCGGCATTGATGACTTCGAGCACGGCCCCGTCTTCACGGACACGGAATTCACCCAGGGCAAGGCGCCGGACGCCTGTCCTCCGGTCTCGGCCTCCTGGGCCTCCTGGCTCCAGGTCGACGTGGCGGGGCCCCAGGTCCAGGGCCTCCTCCGCGACCTCGTGGCAAAGCACGTGGCCGTCACCTCCACCCTGCCGGTCTTCGAGCTGGGCGTGCCCGGGCGGCCGCCCCTCCAGGCGCGGGTGCTTGGGGCCATGTCTGCGGAATCCAAGGCCAGCTACCTGGCCGCCCGGGCCAGGGTGCCCGTGGCCCCGAACGGCCGGGCCGAGCTCCTCCTGAAGAAGGAGATGGCCTTCGAGCTGGCTTTCGTGAAGGCCGGCGGCCTGCTGCTCGCGGGGCCCGACCCCACGGGCATGGGCGGCGTGCTGCCCGGCTTCGGCGACCAGCGGGAACTGGAGCTCCTCGTCGAGGCGGGCTTCACCCCCGTGGAGGCCATCCACATCTACACCGCCAATGGCGCCGCCTTCCTGGGCCGGCTGGACCGCATCGGCACCCTGGCCCCCGGCAAGCAAGCGGACCTGGTGGTGGTGAAGGGCGACCCCTCGCGGAAGATCGAGGACATCGAAAACGTGGTGACCGTCTTCAAGGACGGGCTCGGCTATGACTCCGTCAAGCTCATCGACTCGGTCCGCGCCCACGTGGGAATCCGCTGAAGCCCTCCTCCTGGAGCGGGAATCAGGCGCTGGTGTCCGGGCCGCCAGCGTTCGGGTCGCCCCGGTGGTGCACCACCTGCTGCGAGTAGGGGATCTGGATGCCGGCCTCACGGAAGGCCAGCAGGATGCGGCGGCGCAGTTCCCGCGCCACGTCCCACTGGGCGCCCGGCGCGGTCTTGGTGAGGGTGCGGACGATGAAGCCGTTGGGTCCCAGGGTCTCGATGCCCTTCACCTCCAGGGCCTCCAGGACCTGCTTCTGCCGGTCCTGGTGCAGCTGTCGCCCCACCTCCTTCAGCACCGCGAAGGCCCGGTCAGGATCCGTGGCCAGGTCCACTTCCACATCCACCAGGGCCCGGGCGAAATCCTTGGAGAGCACCACCACGCGCGAGATCGAGCCGTTGGGGATGAAGTGGGCCCGCCCCTCGGCGTCCCGCAGCTGGGTGATGCGCAGGGTCATGCGCTCCACGGTGCCCACGTGGCTGTCGTCCACGTTGATGATGTCGCCCACGCCGAACTGGTTCTCCATGAGGAGGAAGAACCCGCTGATGACGTCCTTGACCAGGCTCTGGGCGCCGAAACCCAGGGCCACGCCGGCGACCCCGGCACCGGCCACCAGGGGCCCGATGTTCACGCCGAACTCCTGCAGGGTCATCAGCAGGAAGAAGGCCACCACCAGCACCCGGGCCGCGTTGGTGAGCACGGAGCCCAGGGTCTCGGCCCGCCGCTCCGCATCGGAAGTGACGAGGTCGTTGCCGTCGTCCACGGCGCGGCGCACGGCCCGCACCACCAGGGACACCCCCCACAGGAGGGCCAGGCAGGTGATGAGCACCAGCCCGAGCTTCTGGGCCTTTTCCCAGAGGCCCTGGATGGCGAACGTCTGCATGGTCATGGTGGCCGTTGTCATGTGGCGTCCAGGGTATCAGGGCCCGGGTTCCGCGGCCCTCGCCGGGGCCGGCTTCGGCCCCCTGCCTGGCATCTGGAATGCACCTCGGAATTTTGGGCTGGCGCCTCGACCGGTGCGTCCCATGCTTGGTTTGCGCAACCTTGACCAACCTGGCGGGGGCATCCATGACCATCGATCGGCGCAGGCACCGGGGCCCCTTCCGCGTCCTCTACATGGACTTCCAGAGCTTCCTCCGCCGCTTCCTGCACCTCGGCTAGGAAACCGCCTGGACGACCCGGCCCCCCCCGGCGCCGGCCGGAGTTGCCCACTTCCAGGGCGACCTCGCAACCATGTGGGTCGCGGAAGACGCTCCGGGGGAGCAGCTGGAGCGGGGCCCCACCGGGAGCGAAGCACCTCCGCGAGAGAACGCGCCCCGCTACTTCCAGGACGCCCAGTACTGGGGATTCTCCACGGCCTCAGCCGCCGGTGTGGCGTGGAGGGGACGGAAGGCGTCCACCATGACCGCCACCTCGTCCGTGCGGTCCTTGGTGCGGCTGAGGGGAATGGCCTTGGGGTGGGGCCCGTGGTGGATGCCCTGGGGGTGCCAGGTCATCATGCCGGCGCCGATGCCGTCCCGGCTGAAGAAGTGGCCCGCGGAGTAGAACAGCACCTCGTCGTAGTCGATGTTGGAGTGGAAGAAGGGCACCCGCATGGCGCCCTCCTCCTCCTCGAAGGGCCGGGGCAGGAAGGAGCAGATGATGAAGTTATTGGCGATGAAAGTGCTGTGGGCCGAGGGCGGCAGGTGGTACCGGGCGCTTACCACGGGCCGGATGTCCTTCACGTTGATGCGCCACACCGTCAGGTCCCCCTTCCAGCCCACCACGTCCAGGGGATTGAAGGGATAGAACACCTTCGTGATCTGCTTCTCGCGCTTGATGTGGACGGCCCACTCCCGCGGGGCGGCGTCGTAGGGTTCCAGTTCCGGGGTGTCGATCATGGCCGGGTCGAAGAGGGCGTTGGGGCCCAGCTGGTTGCGATCGGGGATGGTGACTTCGCTGAAGCTCTCGATGAGCAGGTAGCGCTGGTCGCCCGCACCAGGGAGGAATCGGTAGGTGGTGCCCCGGGGGATCACCAGGTAGTCGCCGGTGGCGTAGGTGAGCGCGCCGAAGGTGGTCTCCAGCCTCCCGGCCCCGGCGTGGATGTAGTAGACATCGTCCCCGTCGGCATTGCGGTAGAAGAAGTCCATGGCCGCCGGGACCACCCAGTGCAGGGCCACGTCCGAGTTGTGGAGGAGGCAGACAGGTGCGAAGGTGCGCTCGGTGGAGCCGAACATCGAGAGCTGGAGGGCCTCGTCAGGGTGCTCCTCGCGTGCCCCACCCTCTGGGCCGCGCGGCGCACGGTGGGCCTCCAATCCGGCTGCGGCCTCAGCCGAGGGGCTCAGGCTGTTCAGGTCGTAGCTGTGTGGACGCAGGGGACCCTCGATGCGGGTCCAGTCCGTGACCGGATGGAGCCGGTAGAGGTGGGTGGTGCGGCCGAAGAAGCCATTGCGGGCGTGTTCCTCCTCGAAGGTGCCCGGCGGCAGGTCCACATGCGCCTGCCGGGCGTGGAGCCCCTTGCGCAGGGGGAACAGGGGCGTTTCCTTCTTGGACATGGGGACCTCGAAGCGAGCCCCCATTATCGCGGGAATCTGTGACCACAGGTTTCTCCAATGCGCGATAGGAGTTGGAGCGACTGGCCCGCGATCCAGCGAGATCGTCAAATTGGAGCATCCAGCAGCCCCTTCAATTTCAGGAACCCGGCCCCGGGGCCGATAGGATGGCTTCACAAGCCCGGCCGTTTTCACCCTCCCCCGCCATACCTGCCGTCTTCATCTCCTTCCGCGATGGGAATGCCATGGACCGGAACCACGCCCAGGAACTTCTGGATGCCATCGAGCGGGCCGACCGGGCCGGCGCCAACGCCGTGATCGAGGACTGGGCCCGGGGCCGCTCCTTCAGCCGGGTGGTGTCTGAACTGCTCTCCCCGGCCCTGGAGACCTTCGGCAGGATCTGGGCCGAAGGCCATGGCGGAGTCTCCCTCGCCACGGGCTATGTGGCTTCCAAGGTGGCCGAGGATGTCCTGTCGCGGCTGCTGGAGGAGGCCGGTCCCCTCGATGGGGCCCGGACCCTGAAGGGCCCCGTGGTCCTGGGCAATGTCGAGGATGATTTCCACCCCCTCGGCCGGAAGATGATCGCCGCCTTCCTGCGGACCGACGGCTGGGAAGTCCGCGACCTGGGCGTGGACGTGAGCGCTGAACAGTTTGTGGACCTGGCGGAGGAGACCGGGGCCCGGGTCATCGGCGCCTCGGCCATGATGTACACCACCGCCAAGAACGTGGTGAAGCTCCGGGCGGAGATCGATCGGCGGGGCCTGAACGGGAGGCTCCAGCTGGCGGTGGGCGGCGCGGTCTTCAAGTTGCGGCCCGAGCTGGTGGCCGACTTCGGCGGCGACGGCACCGCCGCCAGCGCCGTGGAGGCCTCCGCCCTGTTCGGGGCCCTGTGGCAGCGGTCCCTGAGCCTGGATCCCGCCCAGGCGTCGCGCCCATGAACAGCCTGGAACGGATCCTGGCCGCCCTCCAGGATCAGCCCACGGACCGGCCGGCCTTCTTCATCAACGCGAGCCTCTACGGGGCCCGTCTGACGGGTGCCTCCTTGGACGATCACTACAACCGGGCTGACCTCTACGCCGAGGGCCAGATGGCCGTCCGCGAGACCTTCAGCCCCGACCTGCTCATCAGCCCCTTCTTCGTGCCGGCCCTCGGGGAGGCCTTCGGGAGCGCCTGGCACGCGCGCCCCCGCCAGGCGCCCAACGTCTCCCGGTTCGCCGCCAGCTCTGCCGAAGACATGCTGAAGCTCCCCCTGCCGGACGTGGATAGTCATCCCCGGCTGCTCTACCTGCGGGAGACCATCCGGATCCTGGCCAAGGCCTACGCGGGCGAGGTGCCCATCTTTGGCGTCCTGGTGAGCCCCGCGGACATCCCCCCGCTGGTCATCGGGCTGGAGGCCTGGATCGATGCCCTCCTCTTCCAGCCGGAGGTGGCCCAGGCCCTGCTGGACCGCCTGACGCCCTTCTTCCTGGAGCTGGGCCAGGCCATGCTCGGCGACGGGGCCACGGGCCTCGCCCTGACCGCGAACCTGGCCAATGGTTTCATCGTCACAGACACGGTGGCGGAGACCCTGACCCTGCCCAACCTGAGGGGAGCCCTGGCCGAACTGTCCGGCCCCGTCATCTTCCACCATGGGGGCTGCCCCCTGGCCGACCAACTGGCCCGTTTCCGGGGACTGCCCAACGTGGTGGCCTACTTCATCGACGTGGCCGAGGACCTGGGGGCCGCCCGGGCGGCGCTCGGCCCGGGGCCCATCGTGATGGGCAACCTCAACGGCCCGGGCCTGATCGACCTTCGGCCCGAGGAGGTCCAGGCCCAGTGTGACCTGGCCTTCGCCCAGCGGGGGACGGACCGCCAGTTCATCCTGGCCACCTGCAGCGCCGACATCCAGTTCGACACGCCCCAGGAATGCATCGCCGCCATCACCGAGGCCGTGTGCCGTGCGGGCGGGACGAAGCCATGAGCCCCGAGGCCGGCCACCTGTGCATCTCCTGCTCCATCTTTCGGAAGGAGATCGAGGCCCTGCAGGCCTCCGGTCGCCTCGACCTGCCGGTGGAGTTCCTCAACTCCATGCTCCACCTGGTCCCCGCCAGGCTGGAAACCCGCCTCCAGGAGGTCCTGGGGGCCGCCCGGACCGGGGAACCCGGTCGGGAGGTGGTGCTGGCCTACGGGGACTGCTGCGGCCACATGGACACCTTCGAATCCGAGCCGGGAACGGCCCGGACCGAGGGCATCAACTGCTGCGAGATCATCCTGGGCCGCGAGACCTACCGGCGCCTCCGGAAGGAGGGGGCCTTCTTTCTCATGCCCGAGTGGGCCCTGTCCTGGAAGCAGGTCTTCGTGAGCCAGCTGGGCCTGCTGGGTCCCTGCGCCAGGACCTTCATGCAGGAGCTGCACACGCGGCTGATCTACCTCGATACCGGCCTGCTGCCGGTCCCCCATGAAACCTTGCAGGAGGCCAGCGAATTCCTGGGCCTGCCCTTCGAGATCCTGCCGGTAACCCTCGAGCCCCTGCTCGCCAGCCTCCACCGGGCTGCCCTCTCCGCGAACCACCATGACTGAATCCAGCCCCCGGCCAGGCGACGCGGCCGTCCAGTTCCTGATCTCGGACTTCCTGGAGGAGATCCTGAAGTTCTCGGAGAGCCCCGGTGAGATGGGGCAGTTCCTCACGCGGCAGCTGCGGGAGCTCATGGGCGTCCGGACCGTCGTGCTGGTCGAGCACGGCGCCCCCGGCCCTGTCGGAACGCCCCGGATCGTGGCCCTGGAGCCCGAACGGGCGCGCAGCGAAGCCCTGATCCATGGGCTGGCCCAGCTGCTGAGTCTCCAGCCTGAGCTCGCCGTGTCCACCCTGTTCCTCAGATCCTCCGCTCCGCCGGCCATGGGCCCCATCCTGGAGCGACTGGACATCTCCTCCCTGAGCATGACGCCTCTTCGGGTCGGTGAGCAGCGCGTGGGCACCCTCTTTGCGCTGAACCACCTGGACCTCCAGCGCCAGGATGACGTGATCAGGCTCCTGAGCGCCCTGTCGCCGGTGTTCGCGCTGATCCTGCGCAACGCCATCCATTTCGAACTCCAGGAGATGAAGGCTCTGGCCCAGGCGGAGGAATACCGGGCCCTGCTGCGGACCAACCTCGACGGCTACCACGTGGTCGGCGCCGATGGCGCGGTGTTGGACGCCAACGAAGCCTGTTTGTGGATGACAGGGTACCTGCGGGAGGAGCTCCTGGCCCTCCACATCAGCGACCTGGAATCCCTCGAAACCAGGGCTGAGACCCAGGCCCATGCCCAGAAGATCAAGCGAGAGGGCTCTGACCGGTTCCTGTCCAGGTACCGACGGAAGGACGGGACCACCTTCCCGGTGGAGGTCTCCGTCACCTATGTGCCTGGCCAGGATATTTTCATCGCCTTCTTCCGGGATCTCACGGAAAAGGAGGCCGCCGAGACCGCCCTGCGCCAGAGCGAGCTCCACCATCGGGAACTGCTGGACCTGCTCGGCGAAGGGGTCTCCATCGTGGACGAGTCGGAAACCTTCCTCATGGCGAATCCCGCCGCGGAGCGGATGTTCGGCGTGGGCCCGGGCGAACTGGTCGGCTTGAGCCTCCGGAGCTTCCTGGATGATGAGGAATGGAACCAGGTCACGAACCACACCTCCCAGCGAAGGCAGGGGAAGGTGGGTTCCTACGAACAGGGCATCCGGCGCAGGGATGGCCAGCACCGGACCCTCCAGGTCACGGCGGTCCCCCGGTACGACGCCCGGGGGAATTACCTCGGAAGCCTCGCGGTCACCCGCGACGTGACCGATGAGATCAAGACCAAGGAGACCCTGCGCCTGGCCCAGAAGATGGAGAGCCTTGGCAACCTGGCCGGCGGTCTTGCCCACGACATGAACAACGTGCTGGGGGCCATCCTCGGGCTCTCGACCACCCATCTGGACCTCGAGCCCGAGGGCACGCGCCTGCACGACACCTTCGAGACCATCACCCGGGCCTGCCTGCGGGGACGGAACGTGGTGAAGAGCCTGCTGGACTTCGCCCGCAAGGACGTCGCGGGGGAGCGAGCCCTCTCCCTCAATGAGCTCCTCGAGGACCAGGCCCGCCTGCTGGAACGGACCATCCCCGCCAACATCACCCTGGGCCTGGAGCTCGACCCGGGCGCGGACCCCATCCTCGGGGACCCGGACGCCCTCGGACTGATGGTCATGAACCTGTGCGTGAACGCCGTGGATGCCATGCCCGATGGGGGCCGGCTCAGGCTGAGGACGCGCGGCCTGCCGGATGGGGAAGTCCTCCTGGCCGTGGAGGACTCGGGGACAGGCATGTCGCCCGAAATCCTAGAGCATGCCCTGGAGCCCTTCTTCACCACCAAGCCCCATGGAAAGGGGACGGGCCTGGGGCTCTCCCTGGTCTACAGCACGGTGAAGGCCCACCATGGCCAGCTGAACATCCAAAGCCGACTGGGCCAGGGCACGCTGCTCGAGATGCGGTTCCGGACCGTGAAAGCCGATCCGGGCCCTGCGGCCACCGGAGCCCTTGAGACAGGTCCATCTAGAGATTCCCTGCACCTCCTCCTGGTGGACGACGACGAACTCATCCATGCCTCCGTCACCGCGCTCCTGGAGGTCATGGGGCACTGGGTCAATGGCGCAACCAGCGGCGAACAGGCTCTGGAGCTGGTGAGGGGCGGTCTTCGGCCCGACCTGGTCATTCTCGACATGAACATGCCCGGATGGGGTGGCCCCCAGACCCTTCCGAAGCTGCGGGAGATCCTGCCCCAGGTCCCGATCCTCCTGTCCACGGGGCGCGCGGATCAGCGGGCCATCGACCTGGCACGGTCCCATGCGGGCGTCACCATCCTCGCCAAGCCCTTCAGTTTCCGGGAACTCCAGGGCGCCATCACGGCGCTTCTCCCGGGGGCTTGAGGTCGGGCTGCCGCCGCAGCCACCGGTTGTAGAACCACAGGCTGAGGGCGCTGCCGAGGCCGAAGAGGGTGAGGATGATCCAGCCCGTGGCGGCGGCCCTGGGATCCAGCCTCAGCAGGCCGTTCGGCTGCCTCAGGGCCCCGGCGCACATCACCCGGTGGAAGAGCCAGGCTCCGGCCGGGCCGCCCACCAGGCTGCCGATGGCCATGGGCAGGTTGGCGTAGCCCAGGAACAGGCCCTCCTGGCCCCGGGGCGCCAGGGAGCCGATGTACTCGTAGAGGCGGCTGGCGGCGAACAGCTCGCCGAAGGCGATGAGGGCCACGGTCATCACCACGAAGAGGCTGCCCAGGGGCAGCCAGACCTGGACCGTCACCCCGCCCGCCATGAACAGGGGGGCCACGTTGATGAGCATGGCGAGGCCGATGATCACGGTGCCGATGATGATGGACTTGATGGGCGGCAGCTTGCCGAAGAGCCTGGTGATGAGCAGCTGGAAGAGCACGATGGTGATGGGATTGGCCATGGTGTACAGGTCCATGGCCGGGCTCAGTTCCACGGTCTTCTTCACGTAGAGCGGCAGCACGTTGTAGACCTGGTTGTAGATGAAGTAGAAGCCGCTGCTCACCAGCAGGAACAGGGCGAAGCGGCCGCTGCCCAGCACCTTGACCATGCCCATTAGCACCTCGGAGACGGTGCGCCTGGGCCTGCCAGGGTCCGGGGTGGATTCGGGATCCCGGTACCGCAGCAGCACCGTGAGGAAGGCCAGGACCGCCGCCACCATGGACACAGTGAAGATGGTGTCGAGCCGTCCCAGCTTCGTCCGCACGACGAAGGCCGCGAGGCGCCCGAACACACTGCCGATGTTGATCACCGTGTAGAAGATGGCGAAGGCCAGGGTGGCCTTGCCCAGGTGGGTCCGCTGCACGGTGCCCGCGATGCAGGGCTTCACGAAGGAACCGCCAACGCCGATCAGCAGGATCGCCGCCGCCACGGGAACCATCACGCCCGGACCCGCAGTGACCTCCCTCGCGGCCTGCAGGGCCAGGATCTGCCCGCCGAACCAGACCGGGTAGCCCATCAGGAAATAGCCAACCACCAGCAGCACACAG
The DNA here is from genome assembly GCA_903839205.1 of uncultured Holophagaceae bacterium. GTDB lineage: Bacteria > Acidobacteriota > Holophagae > Holophagales > Holophagaceae > Geothrix. The sequence continues at coordinate 26,406 of CAIMBM010000212.1, forward strand.
GCCAGGAGCAGGCTCTTCCGGAACCCGATCTGGTCGGCGATGGTGCCGCTGAGGATCGGCAGGAAGAAGACCAGGAACCAGAGTACGCCGTTCAGCGTGCTGGGCCAGTAGTCCCCCAGGCCCAGCCGCCCGAGGTAGATGACGATGAAGCTCGCCATCGAGTAGTAGGCCGCCCGCTCGAACAGCTCCGTGACGTTCGCGTTCCAGAAGGTGGCAGGAAAGGCGTACTTCTCGCGGAGGGGGATGGGCTGATCCATGGAGGCCTTTCGATCCGCCCAGTCTGCCACGACCCGCCGGGCCAGGGACCGTCGTGACAGGGGTCATGGCCAGACGGTGGCGAAGAGAAGGGCACTCCGGCGGAGCGCCCTTCTCAAAACGGGTGCAGCCTACTGCATGAAGGGATAGCGGTAGTCCGTGGCGGGCACGAAGGTCTCCTTGATGGTGCGGGCACTGATCCAGCGCAGGAGGTTCAGCATGGAACCGGCCTTGTCGTTGGTGCCGCTGGCCCTGGCCCCGCCGAAGGGCTGCTGGCCCACCACGGCCCCGGTGGGCTTGTCGTTGATGTAGAAGTTGCCCGCGGCGTGGCGCAGCCTCGCGAGGGCCTGCTGCACGGCGTAGCGGTCCTGGGCGAAGACGGCGCCGGTGAGGGCGTAGGGGCTGGTGGTGTCCACCAGGTCCAGGGTCTCCTCCCACTTGGTCTCGTCGTAGACGTGCAGCGTGAGCACGGGCCCGAACAGCTCGTCGCACATGGTGCGGTAGCCGGGGGTCTTGGCCAGGATGACCGTGGGCCGCACGAAGTAGCCCTTGCTGTCGTCGTACTGGCCTCCCACGAGGATGGAGGCGTCGTTGGAGGCCTTCGCCTCGTCGATGGCCTGCTTCTGGTCGCGGAAGGAATTGGCGTCGATGACGGCGCCCATGAAGTTGGAATGGTCCTGGATGTCGCCCATCCGGATGCCCTCGACCATGGGGACGAGCAGTTCCTTCACCTTCGGCCAGAGGTTGCTGGGAACGTAGGCGCGGCTGGCGGCGGAGCACTTCTGGCCCTGGTACTCGAAGGCGCCCCGGACGATGGCCACGGTGAGGGCCAGGGGATCGGCGCTGGGGTGGGCCACGATGAAGTCCTTGCCCCCGGTCTCGCCCACGAGGCGCGGGTAGCCCTTGTAGCTCTCCAGGTTCTGGCCCACGGTGCGCCACATGCCGTTGAAGACTCCGGTGGAGCCCGTGAAGTGGATGCCCGCCAGCTGGGAGCTCGACAGGACGGGGTTGCCGATGGCGGCGCCGCTGCCCGGCACCATGTTGATGACGCCGTCCGGCAGGCCCGCCTCCTTCCAGAGCTTCATGAGGAAGTGGGCGCTGTAGAGGGCCGTGCTGGCGGGCTTCCACACCACGGTGTTGCCCACCAGGGCCGGGGCGGTGGGCAGGTTGCCGGCGATGGAGGTGAAGTTGAAGGGTGTCACGGCGAAGACGAAGCCCTCCAGGGGCCGGTGCTCCAGGCGGTTCCACATGCCTGGGCCGCTCTCGGGCTGCTCGCGGAGGATCTGCTCGTAGTAGAAGCTGTTGAAGCGGTAGAAGTCCACCAGCTCGCAGGCGCTGTCGATCTCGGCCTGGTGGCAGGTCTTGCTCTGGCCCAGCATGGTGGCGCCGTTCAGCACGTCGCGATAGGGGCCTGCCAGCAGGTCCGCGGCCTTGAGGAAGATCGAGACCCGGGCCTCCCAGGGCAGGGCCGCCCACTCCCCCTTGGCCTTGGCGGCGGCCTCGACCGCGAGCTTGACCTCGGCCTCGCCGCCCAGGTGGACGTCGGCCAGCACGTGGCCGTGGTCGTGGGGCATGACCGCCTTGGCCAGCCTGCCGGTGCGGACTTCCTTGCCGCCGATGATGAGCGGGATCTCGATCTTCTGGGCGGCCATCTCCTTGACCTTGGCGGCGAGGCTGGCCCGCTCCGGGGAGCCGGGGGCATAGCCCTTCACGGGCTCGTTGATGGGATGGGGCACTTTAAAGATACCTAGGGACATGGTTCACCTCTCAATGATGACTACAACGGAATGAATTCTACTCGCGGCTGGGAGACTTCAGATATCGAGCGTGATGCCCTGGGCCAGCTCGACCTGGCCGCTGAAGTTGAGGGCGCTGGTCTGGCGACGCATGTAGGCCTTCCAGGCGTCAGACCCGCTTTCGCGGCCCCCGCCGGTCTCCTTCTCGCCGCCGAAGGCCCCGCCGATCTCGGCGCCGCTGGTGCCTGTGTTCACGTTGGCGATGCCGCAGTCGCTGCCGCTCACGGAGAGGAACAGCTCGCTCTCCCGCTGGTCATTGGTGATGATGGCGCTGGAGAGGCCCTGGGGCACGCCGTTCTGGAGGGCGATGGCCTCCTCGATCGTCTTGTAGGTCATGAGGTAGAGCACCGGGGCGAAGGTCTCCTCCTGCACGATGGGGAGGTTGCCGGAGACTTCGGCGATGCAGGGCGTCACGTAGCAGCCGCCCGGATGGGGCAGCCGCTCGCCGCCGCAGAGGATCCTCCCGCCCTGGGCCTTCACGGTCTCGATGGCGGCCAGCATGGTGTCCACGGCCCCGGCGTCCACGAGGGGGCCCATGAGGTGCTTGTCCTCCAGCGGATCGCCAATGGGGGTCTGGCGATAGAGCTCCAGGAGCCGGGTCTTGAAGGTCTCGAAGATGGATTCGTGGACGATGACCCGGCGGGTGGAGGTGCAGCGCTGGCCCGAGGTGCCGATGGCACCGAAGTAGATGGAGCGAAGGGCGATGTCCAGGTCCCCCTTCTCGCTCACGATGACGGCGTTGTTGCCGCCCAGCTCCAGGATGTGCCGGCCGAAGCGCGCCTGCACCAGGCCGCCCACGTGGCGGCCGCCGGGCACCGACCCGGTGTAGGACACCAGGGCCACGCGGGGATCGGTGTTGATCAGGTCCCCGATGTCGCTGCCCCGGCCGATGGCCAGGCTGCAGATGGCGGGATCAAAGCCGAACTTGCGGAGGGCCTTCTCGGCGATGCGGGTGCAGGCGATGGCCGTGAGCGGCGCCTTGGAGGAGGGCTTCCAGAGTACGGTGTCGCCGCAGACCAGGGCGATGGCGGTGTTCCAGCTCCACACGGCCACGGGGAAGTTGAAGGCCGTGATGACGCCCACCACCCCCAGGGGATGCCACTGCTCCTGCAGGCGGTGCATCCGGCGCTCGCTGGGCATGGTGAGGCCGTAGAGCTGCCGCGAGAGGCCCACGGCCAGGTCGCAGATGTCGATCATCTCCTGGACCTCGCCCAGACCCTCCCGGAGGGTCTTCCCCATCTCCAGGGTGACCAGCTCGGCCAGGGCCGCCTTGTTCCGGCGGAGCTCGTCGCCGATCTCCTTGACCACCTCGCCGCGCTTGGGGGCGGGCACCAGTTTCCAGCTGGCGAAGGCCCGGTGGCACCCCGCCAGGATGGCTTCGAACTCCTGGGGCGTGACGTTCTGGACCGTGGCCAGCCGCTCGCCGTCGATGGGGGACAGGACGGGCTGGGCCTTGCCTCCCCCCATCCAGCTGCCGGAGAAGCCGCCCGGGTTCACATCCGAAATACCCAAAGCGCTCAAGACCTTCCGCATGGCCTCACCTCCAGAATCCCTTTGTATCGCCTTTCCCACCTCCCATATCATTCATTTTTTTCACAATAATAATGAAATTCATTCATTTCAATTGGAGATGCCTTGCGGCACCCTCGGCAGGAAGATCCGGAACCGGGAGCCCCGCCCGGGCTCGCTCGAGACCTCCAGCCGGCCGCCATCCTCTTCCACCATGGCCTTGAGGGAGGGCAGGCCCAGCCCCACGCCCTTGCCCGAGGGCTTGGTGGTGAAGAAGGGATCGAAGATGCGTTCCAGGACTTCGGGCGTCATGCCGATGCCGGAATCGGCCACCTCGATCAGCGTGTCCCCGGTGCCGGGGCCATCGGCCCCCGCGTAGATGGTAAGCCTCCCGCCCTCCGGCATGGCGCCCCCGGCATTGGCCACCAGGTTCACAAGCATCTGCTCCAGCCGCAGCTTTGAACTGCGCACCAGCACCCCGTGGTCGACGGGAAACTCCAGCTGGAGGCTCACGGAGCGGGGCAAGAGGAGGCGCAGCATCGACTCCATTTCCCGGATCTCCCCCACCACATCCATGAGGGAGAGCGCCTCCGACTCCCGGCGGGCGAATCCCATGAGGCGGCCCGTGAGCCGGGCGGCCTGGTCGGCGGCCGTGGCGATCCGCGTGAGATTCCGCGAGACCGCCGGGTCACCCCCTTCCGGTTCCATGACCGCCAGTTCCGCCGAATTCTTGATGACACCCAGGAGGTTGTTGAGGTCATGGGCCAGCCCGGCCCCCATGAGGGCCAGGGCGTTCATGCGCTCGGTCCGGAGCAGGGTCGCCTGGGCCTGCTCCAGGGCCCTGGTCCGATGCAGGACCCGGTCCTCGAGGGTTCTCCGGGCCGCCTCGAGGTCCTCGATGGCCAGCACCTGCCGGACCAGGAGCAGGACCACCATGACCAGGAAGATGGCATAGGTCTCCCGGGTGGCCTGCCGGGGCGACCAGGCCAGGAGCCCGGCGAGCACCAGGATGGCGACGACCACCGGCACGTAGGGCAGCAGCCCTCCGAGCCTGGGCTCGGGGTGGACCGCCACCAGGGCCTCCTCCACCGGCCGGGGGGACCAGGCCGCCAGTCCCTGGAACAGGGGGATGGCGCCGGCCAGGATGATCCAGGGCGTGGTGGCCAGGATGCTGGGCAGACCCGCGAGGGTCCAGCAGGAGATGGCCGCCAGCCAGGCCAGCCCCGAGGCCGCCAGCCAGCCCAGGGGACCCCGAGTGCGGTCGGGGTGGTACGAGGTCATGAACACCAGGCCGCCTCCGAGCAGCGCCACATTCAGGTAGGCCACCAGGACCCGGAGTCCCACGCCCTCGGCGGCCGTCCGGAGGGACGCCTGGATGCCCATCACCCAGAGCAGGAAGAACAGAGAGACCGCGAAGATCAGGGCATCCAGGATCCGGCGCCGGAACCGCCCCCCCCGTTCCCGGCCCCGGGGGAAACTCAGGATCCCGGCCAGGACCAGGAACCCCGTGACCAGCCCCAGGTAGCTGGGCAGCCTGGTCATCCAATCCGGGTGGCCGCCCTGGAGGTCGAGCAGGGTGAAGAGGAGGTTCGGCACCTCCAGGAAGGCCGAGGCGGCCAGGAGCCACCAGGCCACCCGCCCCTGTCCCGGGGTCGTCCAGGCCCGGTAGGCCAAGCTCCCGCAAGCCAGGGCCTCCAGGAGCAGGTACCCGAGGGGCCAAACCAGCAGCCGCCGCTCGGGCCGAAGCACCAGATGGACCGAGGCCACCAGCAGCCAGGCGCCCACCAGAATGACCCCCGGGAGCCGACCCGGGCGGCTCGACAGGGCCTCGCCCGAGGGCCTCGGTTCCAGGGCCATCGGAGGATCCAGGGAATGCGGAGAGGGGTCTGGCCCGGACAAGGAGCGCCTCAGGGAAGGGTGCTGAGCTTATCGGGAATCCAGGCCATCCAATGAGATCCAGGCGATCCGCCCGGGACATGCATAGAATTCATACCCATGGACCCCCTGCTCGACCTGGCCCAGCTCCGCACCTTCTACACGCTCGCCCAGACCGGCAGCTTCACCGCCTGTGCCCATCGCCTGAACCGGACCCAGTCCGCGGTGAGCCACGCCATGACCAAGCTGGAGGGGCTGGCCGGGACCCCCCTGCTGGACCGCCGGGGACGGGAACTGGGGCTCACGGAAGAGGGCCGGCGCCTCTACCTGGCCTGCGAGCAGGTCTTCGCCACCCTCGACGCCGCGGCCGACGACCTGCGGCGGCACCAGCCCCATGCCCGGGGCCGGCTCCGCCTGGGGGCCACGGTGGAGTTCGGGAGCAGCATCCTCATGCGGCACATGCAACCCTTCCTCGCCGCCCATCCGGAACTGGAAGTCGATTTCACCCTGCGGCCCGACCTGCTGGCGCCCCTGCTCCGGGACGACCTCGACCTGATCATCGACTGCCTGGAGCACCCCCTGCCCTCCCTGAAGAAGACGACCCTGTTCCGGGAGACCTATGTGGTGGCCTGTGCCCCCGCCTTGCGCAAGGCCCACCGCCTGAGGGTTCCGGCGGACCTCTCAAGGGTTGCCATCCTCTCCATCGACAAGGCCGGGGCCTGGTGGAACCGCTTCCTCCTGGCCGTGCCGGAGGCGGAGCAGCCCCAGCTGGAGCGGATCATCGAGCTGAACCACATCCGCGCCATGATCCATGCGGCCATCGAAGGCATGGGCGTCCTGCTGGTGCCGCGGTACAGCGTGCTGGAGGAACTGCGGCGCGGCGCCCTGGAGGCGCTGTTCCCGGCCATCTGTCCCGCCGAGGACCGCTTCTCCATCTACCAGAAGAAGGTAAAGGCCGGCCACGAGAAGCAGAAGGTGCTCACGAAGTACCTGCAGTCCCTGAGCCCGGCGGAATTCGGTTCCTAGGCTTCGGAGGGTCCACCTGGCAACCCTGCCGGGAAGAGCTCACCAGGTAGCTCATCCTCTCAGCCAAACGCCGCTTCCAACTCGGTTCGCAGGCATTCCAGGGAACGGGACGCCAACAGCCCATGGTCATCTTCCAGGGCATGCAGGACCGTGCCCGGGTTCCGGTCCCGATAGGCCTCGCTTTCCGCCAGGGGCACCGCCTCGTCCGAGCGCCCGTGCAGGATCACCGTGGGGACCTGGATGCGCCAGGCCTCGTCGTCCGCCCAGTTCGGCAGGTCCCGCAGGAGCTCCGGCCCCAGCCGCAGGGGCCTGCCGGCGCCATGATGAAAGACCTCCATCTCCCCTCGTTCCCGGTAGCGGGCCCAGCCGGGGCTGGTCATCCGGCGCCGGGCGAAGTGGATGGCGGGAGCCAGCAGGATCATGGCGCGGAGGGGAGCGCCCCGCCGGGCCACGGCCGTGGCGATGAAGCCGCCCAGGGAACTGCCCACCAGCACCGGTGCGGCCGGAAGCCCCTTCAGGAGCGCCTCGACGGCTTCCACCTGTGCGGTGAGCGTAAGCGTCTCGAAGGTGGGCAGGTTGAGGTCCGGGGCGTGGAAGGCGATCCCACGAGCCTCCGCCCAGTGCCGGACGAAGGTCCCCTTGTTCCCGCCCGGGGCCGAACTGAATCCGTGGAGGTAGACGAGGGCGGGCATGGATCCATGATGGCCCGGCTATGCGCAAGATTTCGAAGCGATCTGGCGTGAGCTGCCAGCTTCGCCGGCAGCAAGAAACCAGCCTGCTCCATACAAAAGGCCGCCTTTCGGTGGCCTTCTGGGTCGGTGGCATAACCTCCGCGTCGGGTCCCGACTTCGCAGGCTGCCCCGCAGCCTGCTTCGTCACCCGGCGGTCGGTTACATTTGATCCTTGAGGCCCTTCGCGGTCTTGACTCGGGCCTCCGGCCCTCGGGGCTACGCCCCCGCCATCGGCTACGCCGATGCGGCCCCATCCTCCCTTCGCCTTCGGCTTCGGTCGGATGGTGAAGACGACCTTGCACGGCCACAAAGTCGTCTCTCCATAACGACGAAGGCCGCCTAGGGGCGGCCTTCTGCTTCGTTCACTGCCGATCTTTACATCTGATCCTTGAGGCCCTTCGCGGTCTTGAAGACGACTTTGCGGCCGGCGGGGATCTTGATGCTCTCGCCGGTCTTGGGGTTGCGGCCCATCTTCTCCTTGGTGGCGCGGACTTCGAAGGTGCCCAGGCCGTAGAGGTTGACGCGGTTGCCGGCGAGAAGGGTCTCGACCATGTGGTCGCGGACACCGTCCAGGATGGACTTGGCCCGGGCCTTGGACAGGTCCTGGGCTTCGGCGAGGTTGGCAGCGAGCTCAGCGATGCCGAGGGTATCGGGCTTGGAAGTGGTCTTGGCCATGGATGGACTCCTTGGAATGGGGTGGACGGGACTCCGCTGGCACGCGAATCCCGGCTTGGCCAGGGTCCCCGCGGGGACCGGCCAGGTGGGGGACAGGATGGATCGGGTGCGCTATTCGGCGGCCGCGGTGGCGCTGACTTCCAGGCTCACCTTGGCATGGACGCCGCTGTAGAGCCGCACGTCCACGACGTAAGTGCCCGCATCCTTGACGTGGGGGACCGTGATGTCGCGGCGGTCCAGGGTGAAGCCCTTGCCCTTGAAGAGCTCAGCCACATCCGCATTGGTGACGGACCCGAAGAGGTGGCCATTCTCGCCAGCCTTCTTGGTTACGGCGAGGCTGATGGCCTCCAGCTTCTCGGCCAGGCTCTTGGCGTCGGCCAGTTCCTTGGCACGGAGCTTCTCGGCTCGCACCTTCTCAAGCTCGATCTGGCGCTTGTTGCCGGCCGTGACGGGCAGCGCCATCTTGCGGGGCATGAGGAAGTTGCGGGCGTAGCCGTCCTTGACGTTTACGACATCGCCGCGAACGCCCAGGTGGGGCACGTTTTCGATGAGGAGGATTTCCATGGGGTCTCCCAGGGGTGGTGGATGGGTTCGGCCAGCGCCATGGTGCTCGCGTTGTCCCCGCGTGGGTGAGACGGCGTCCTGCGCCGTCAGGGCCGGGCTGCTTGAGCCCGCCCTGTCCCCCGGTGGGTTCAGGCCAATCGGAAAGTTGAGTTTATCCCGGGATTGACCGATACCCAAGCAAGGATTTTCTCTCCCGCGGAGCCCCCATGAGCACCTTCGCCGACCGGCGCGACACGCTGCGCATCATCGTCGGGCCCGAATTCGGCATTTCCTTCCAGCTCAAGGGCCACCACTACGAGGATGTGCGCATCACGAACCTGAGTGTCGGAGGCTGCTTCGCCCTGGTCGGGGCGAGGGACGCAAGGCTCTTTGACCGGGGGGCCGTGCTGGGCAACCTGCAGCTGACGCATCCGGACCTGCCCAAGGCCCCCATCCTTGCCGCCGTCTCCTATGTCCTGGGCGGACCTGCGACCGCCGATCCCTTGGAGATGGTGGGGATCGGCATCCAGTTCCTGGGCATGGACGATGCCGCCCAGGCCGCCCTGGATGCCTGGGTCAGCGCCGCCAACGTCGCCCAGCAGAGCTAGGGGCTACTTCCTTCCGAAGAAGCCCAGAATGGCCCCGGCCACCTCGGCCCGCATGGCCTCGGTCATCTCGGGGTAGACGGGCAGGCTGAGCACCTCCTTGGCGGCGCGCTCGGACTCGGGGAACTGGCCGGCCCGGTAGCCGAGGTCCTGGAAGCAGGGCTGCTCGTGGAGGCAGATGGGGTAGTAGATGGCGCTGCCGATGCCGCGCTCCTTCAGGTGGGCCTGCAGGGCATCGCGCCGGCCGCCCTTCACCCGAAGGGTGAACTGGTTGTAGATGTGCCGGCCATCGGGCACCACCTCGAGGGGGAGGACCACCTCGTCGGCGCCCAGTCCCTTCATCCGCTCCAGGTACCAGGCGGCGTGCTTCCGGCGGCCCTCGTGCCAGCCGTCCAGCATGGGCAGCTTCGCCCGGAGCACCAGGGCCTGGAACTCGTCCATGCGCCCGTTCATGCCCACCTCGTGGTGCATGTAGACCGGCTCCATGCCGTGCACCCGGACTCGGCGGACCCGCGCGGCGAGCGCAGCATCCTCCCGGATGGCGGTCATGCCGGCATCGCCGAAGGCGCCGAGGTTCTTGGTGGGGTAGAAGCTGTAGGCGGTCATGTCGCCGAACTCGCCCGCGGACTTGCCCCAGCCCTTGGCGCCCAGGCTCTGGCAGGCGTCCTCCAGCACCGGGATCCCGTGCTTCTTCGCCACGGCCATGATGCCGGGCATGTCCGCCAGCTGGCCGAAGAGGTGGACCGGCATGATGGCCTTGGTTCGCGGCGTGATGGCCGCCTCCACCAGGGCGCCGGTGGCGTTGAAGGTGGCGGGCTCGAGGTCGATGAAGACCGGTGTTGCGCCCAGCCGCGAGACCACGCCCGCCGAGGCGAAGAAGGTGAAGGAGGGGACGATCACCTCATCGCCGTGGCCGATGCCCAGGGCCATGAGGGCCGCCAGCAGGGCGTCCGTGCCGCTGGACATGGCGACCGCATGGGCCGCGCCCGCATAGGCGGAGATCTCCGCCTCGAGGCCCTTCACATTCTCGCCCAGGATGAAGGCCGAGCGGTCGATGAGACCCGAAAGTCCCTCCAGCACCTTCGCCTTCACGGCGGCGTTCTGCGGCGCGAGTTCAAGCATCGGGACAGGCATGGGGCCTCCAAAGATCGCGACTCCCAGTATGCCAGCGGGTCAAGCCCGATTCCGTCACATCGACTCAACGAACCTGTAGAGACCAACTGATTCACCACGAAGACACGAAGGCGCGAAAAGGGACCTTTCTCTTCTTCGTGTCTTAGTGTCTTCGTGGTGGATCCTTATTCCTCTTCTTCGGTCTCGATCGGCTTCGTGGGGCGCATCAAGGGAAAAAGGATGACGTCGCGGATGCTCTGGCTGTTGGTGAGGAGCATGACCAGGCGGTCGATGCCGATGCCTTCACCGCCGCAGGGAGGGAAGCCGTGCTCCAGGCTCGTGATGAAGTCCTGGTCCAGGAGCATGGCCTCGTCATTGCCGGCCTCGCGCTCGTCCATCTGGGCCTGGAAGCGCCCCAGCTGGTCCACGGGGTCGTTGAGCTCCGAGTAGGCGTTGGCGATCTCCATGCCGCCGATGAACAGCTCGAAGCGGTCCACGAAGCGGTCATCGCCCTCCAGGGTCTTGGTGAGCGGGGACAGCTCGATGGGGTAGTCCGTGATGAAGGTGGGCTGGTGCAGCTGCTTCTCGGCGTGGTGCTCGAAGAGGTCGCCCAGCAGGGCGCCTGTGGTTTTCGCATCCACGTCCTCCACATGGACGGCCCTGGCCAGGGCGCGCACGCCGTCGCCATCCTCCAGCAGGCGGCGCTCGATGGCGCCGTACTCGGCGATGGCGTCCTTCATGGTGAGCCGCCGGAAGGGGGCGGCGAAGGAGATCGTCTGCTCGCCCCAGGGCCGCGCTTCGGAGCCCATCACGTCCCGGGCCACGGTGGACAGGAGGTTCTCGGTGAGCGTCATCATGTCCCGCAGATCGCTGCCGGCCTCGTACATCTCCATCATGGTGAATTCGGGATTGTGGCGGACGCTGAGCCCCTCGTTGCGGAAGTTGCGGTTGATCTCGAAGACCTTCTCGAAGCCCCCCACGATGAGGCGCTTGAGGTACAGCTCCGGGGCGATGCGGAGGTAGAGGTCCATGTCCAGGGCGTTGTGGTGCGTGGTGAAGGGCCGGGCCGTGGCGCCGCCGGGGATGGGCTGCATCATGGGCGTCTCGACTTCCAGGTAGCCCTGCTGCTCCATGAAGCGCCGCACGGCACTCACGATGCGGGAGCGGGTCTGGAAGGTCTTCAGCACGTCGCTGTTGGAGATGAGATCCAGGTAGCGCTGCCGGTAGCGCTGCTCCTTGTCCTGCAGGCCGTGCCACTTCTCGGGCAGGGGCAGCAGGGCCTTGCTGAGGAACTGGACACCCTTCACGCGAACGCTCAGCTCGCCGGTCTTGGTGCGCATGAGCGGCCCGGTCACGCTGATGAAATCGCCCATGTCGAGGAGCTTCAGGACCTCCCAGTCCGACTCGGCCAGGTCGTTCATGCGGAAGAAGGCCTGGATCTTCTCGCCGTTCTCCGTGAGGTGCGCGAAGACGCTCTTGCCCATCTCCCGGATGGTGAGCAGGCGGCCCATGACGGACACCACGAGTCCAAGAGCCTCCAGCCGCTCGTTGGGCCAGGCCTCGGCGTCGGCATAGGCCGCCGCCAGTTCCGCGAGGCCATGGGTGCGCTTCGCCTTCCGGGGCCAGACCTCCAGGCCCAGGGCCTTCAGCTTCTCGAGCTTCTCGAGGCGCACGTCGCGGTACTGGTTGGGCTGCATGGGGACTCCGGCACGAACCATTTAGTTTAGCGGGGCGTCCTCATTCCCCGTAGCGGTAGGTCGTGAAGAACGTGATCTCCGGAGCGCTGAAGGTGCCGGCCTTTTCGGTCAGGCCGAAGCGCCATTTCGGCAGCCGCTCGTGGCTGAAGACCCAGGTCTGCTGCGCACCGTACTTGTCGATGCGCACCAGCTTGGTCCAGTAGGGCGTCTCGTTGTAGGAATAGGAAAGGTCCAGGCTGAAGCCCTGCAGGAAACCACCGCCGGGCCCCTGGTAGTGGGCGCCCACCCAGGCCCGCCAGAACTGCCCCCGGCTGACCACCTGGCGGAGGGGGCTGGCCTGGGGGAGGCTGATCCAGATGTCTTCCCCCTGGGCCCAGAACCGCAGGGGGCCGGTGGTCGTCCAGGCGCCCAGCCCGGCCATGAAATTCGTGCCGCCGCTGCTCTGCAGGACCTCCTCGTGCCCCGTGGGCAGCTGGATGGAGCCCCCCAGGCGGCCCCCATCGTGCCTGTCGCCCCAGGGCAGCACGTAGGCCAGGTCCAGGCCCTGGAGTTCCAGGCGGGGGCTGCGCAGGTCGAAGACCACGGCGCCGTTGCGGTCCAGATGATAGGCATCCAGGAAGGTCTGGACCTGGTCCCGGCCCCCCTGGCCCACGCCCAGCATGTCATGCCAGTTCATGATGGCCCGGTCCATGAAGCCCGCGGACCGGTAGGTGAGCCGGGTGCGCAGGTTCAGGTGGCCCGGGCCCAGGGCCCAGGCGGTGTCGGAGGTGACCTGCCAGTCCTCCCCCTCCAGTTCTGCGTGGGCCAGCCCGTCAGGGCTGACCTGGCGATTGGTGCGCAGGAACTGGTTGGAGCCTTCCAGAGAGACCTGGCTCAGGCCCTCCGGGAGGGGCTCCGGGAAGATCGACAGCCAGGGCAGACGGTTGGGGTGGGGCGTTTCCTGGGCCACCAGCCCGGTGGTGATCATTGCAACTCCCAACACCCACAGGTTGACGCAGGTCACGGCCTCTCCCGGTTGTTCCATCCATACTCGGCTCTCAACGCTGGACTTGTCCCCAAAAATATCCCAACGGTCGTTAAAGAATCCTGTTTCATTGATAGACGATGCCCGTATGATGATCCAACCCTGCTCATTCCAAGCACCACCCCTCAACCATTTTCTTTCGTGGAGTCAGCCATGACCCGCCTGAAATCCCGGCTTCTGGAGAAAATCCAGGAGCACCGTCCTCGCACCACCGCCCTCGTCAAGGAACACGGCAAGGTCATCATCGACGAAGTGACCATCGACCAGTGTATCGGGGGCGCGCGGGACGTTCGCACCCTCGTGACTGACATCTCCTACCTGGATCCCATGGAGGGCATCCGGTTCCGCGGGATGAACATCCCCGAGACCTTTGCCGCCCTGCCGAAGGCCCCGGGCAGCGAGTACCCCACCGTGGAATCCTTCTGGTACTTCCTCCTGACGGGCGAGATCCCCACCCAGGCCGAAGTGGATGAAGTGCTCGCCGACTTCAAGGGCCGCGCCAAGGTGCCCTCCTACGTGTTCGACGTGCTGAAGGCCATGCCCAAGGACAGCCACCCCATGGCGATGCTGTCCGCCGCCATGCTGACCCTCCAGAAGGAGAGCCAGTTCGCCAAGAAGTACCACGACATGAAGAAGAACGACTACTGGGATCCGATGTACGAGGATGCGAGCAACATCGTGGCCCAGCTGCCCGAGATCGCCGCCTTCATCTACCGCTGGAAGTACAAGAATGGCGACATCATCGCCCCGAAGGCCGGCCTCGACATGGGCGCCAATTTCGCCCACATGATGGGCATCGCCAAGCCCTACGACGATGTGGCCCGGATGTACTTCATCCTTCACAGCGACCATGAGAGCGGCAACGTCAGCGCCCACGCCACCCACCTGGTGGCCTCCGCCCTGTCGGACGCCTACTACAGCTTCAGCGCCGGCCTCAACGGCCTGGCGGGCCCCCTCCACGGGCTGGCCAACCAGGAAGTGCTGGACTGGATCAAGGAATTCAAGGA
>CAIMBM010000213.1 GCA_903839205.1 uncultured Holophagaceae bacterium
CCCTCGGCGGGATGACCCAGGCCATTTGGTTGTCGGGCTGAGGCTCAGTTCGTGGCGTCGTTGCTGATGCCCATGCGGTCGAAGGCCCAGAACACCAGGCTCAGGAAGATGGCCACCACCGTGCCCAGGGCCATGCCCTTCAGCTCCACGGTGCCCAGCTTCACGGCGGCGCCGCTGATGCCGCTGACGAGCACCACCGAGGTCAGGATCAGGTTGCGGGGCTGGGTGTAGTCCACCTTCTTCTCGATGAGCATGCGGATGCCCGCCGCCGCGATGACGCCGAAGAGCAGGATGCACACGCCGCCCATGACGGGCACGGGGATGCTCCGGATGAGGGCCGCCAGCTTGCCGGAGAAGGACACCAGGATGGCGATGATGGCGGCGCCACCGATGACCCACACGCTGTAGACCTTGGTGATGGCCATGACGCCGATGTTCTCCCCGTAGGTGGTGTTGGGCGTGGCGCCCACGAGGCCCGAGAGCACGTTGGAGATGCCGTCACCCAGCAGGGAACGGTGCAGGCCGGGATCCTTCACCAGGTCCTTGCCTACGATGTTTCCCGTCACCACCAGGTGCCCCACATGCTCCGCCAGGACCACCAGCGAGGCCGGCAGGATGATGAGGATCGCCTGGATGTTGAAGCTGGGCGCATAGAGCGTGGGCACCTGGAACCAGGGGGCGGCCTGGACTGCCGTGAAATCCACGACCCCTAGGAGCATGGAGAGGACGTAGCCTGCGATCACGCCCAGGAGCACCGGGATGACCGCCAGGAAGCCCCGCAGGAGCACCGAGGCCAGGATGGTCACGGCGAGGGTAGACAGGGACACGAGCAGCGCCAGTCGCACCGTCATGCCCAGGGGCACGGTGCTCGCGGTGAGGCCGGCCATGTTCGTGGCCACGGGGGCAAGTTCCAGTCCGATGATCGCCACGATGGCGCCCATGGCGGCGGAGGGGAAGATGATGTCGATCCAGCGGGTGCCCGCAAAGCGCACCACCTGGGAGACCAGGATGAAGACGAGGCCGAAGACGATGAAGCCGCCCTGGGCGGCCGAATACCCGAGGCCAGAGGCCAGCACCGCGAAGACGGGGGAGATGAAGGCGAAGCTTGAGCCGAGGTAGGCGGGAATGCGCCCCTTGGCCACGAAGAGGTAGATCAGGGTGCCCACGCCGTTCATCAGCAGGCAGGTGGCCGGATTCACCTTGAAGAGGAAGGGCACCAGCACCGTGGCGCCGAACATGGCAAACAGGTGCTGCAGGCTGAGGGGAACGGTCTGGAGCAACGGAAGCCGTTCCTCAACCTCGATGGTACGTCGCAGCATGGGATCCTCGCGCTTGGGGCGTTGGCAGGGTGTGACCCGGCAGAACCTCACCGAGGAGGCCATGGGTCTCAATAGGCTCGAAGTGCGGATTCAGTATCCTTGGAGTCCGGCCAAATCCCCAGCCCAAGTTGGCCCTGATCTTACTTTCCGCTCGGCGAGCTGACCGCCGCCTCAGGCGGGACCCAGGCCCCTGAGCATCTCGAGCAGGAGGTTCCCGGCCACCCTGCGGCGGAACCGGGCGGAGGAGCGCAGGTCGTCGATGGGGGAGATGTCCGCCTGGAGCGCCTGGTGCGCAGCCTCGAATGGAAGTTCCGTGACGGGCTGCCCCAGGAGAATCCCTTCGGTTCCCGTGGCCCGGATGGGCATGGGCGCCACGCTGCCCAGGGCGAGCCGCAGTTCCTGGAGCCGCCCCCCGGCCACCCGGCCCCAGGCGGCCAGGCTCACCTTGGCGATGGCCTGGGCCTGGCGGGTGCCCACCTTGCGGAAGTAGTGGAAGCCGCCTTCGCGGGACCGGGAGAGGCGGATGCGGGTGATGAGCTCGTCCGAGGCCAGCAGGCTGCATTTGTAGCCCGTGTGGAAGCCGGCGTAGGGCACCCAGCGCGCTCCCCGGAGGGAACTCAGCTCCAGGTCGGCGCCATAGGCCAGCAGGCTGGGTGGAGTATCCGCGGCGGGGCTGCCGTTGGCGATGTTGCCGCCCAGGCTGCCCCGGCTCTGGATGGCGAGGGCCCCCGTGACCTTGGCGCTGCGCACCAGGTTGGGGAATTCCCGCTGCAGCAGCGGGTGGGCGGCCACCTCCCGAAACAAGGTGAGGGCGCCCAAGGTCACCTCATCTTCGGACACGGTGATGCCGCGCAACTCCTCCAGGCCCCAGAGATTCAGGAAGAGGCGGTCCGGCAGGCGGCCGGCCGCAAAGGGCACCATCAGGTCCGTGCCACCCGCCAGGGGCCTTGCCTCGGGGCAGGCCGCCCGCAGGGACAGGGCCTCGTCCAGGCTCCTGGGCGTGAGCACGTCGCAGAGGGAGGGCTGGCCTCTCATGGGCGTCCCTCCCCGGCTGCCAGCAGCGCATCGACGATCTTCACGTAGCCGGTGCAGCGGCACAGGTTTCCCGCCAGGCCTTCGCGGGCCCCGGCTTCATCGTGGACGGCCTCCATCTCCAGCAGGTGGGTCCCCGCCACCAGCATCCCCGGTGTGCAGAACCCGCACTGGGCGCCCCCATGGTGCAGGAAGGCCTCCTGCAGGGGGCTCAGGTCCGTCCCCGCCAGGCCCTCCACCGTGCGCAGGCTCGCTCCCTGGACCTGGATGGCGGGTATCAGACAGGCATTCACCAGGCTGCCGTCCAGAATCACGGAACAGGCGCCACATTCGCCTTCGCCGCAGCCTTCTTTGGTGCCCGTCAGGCCGAGGTCCTCGCGGATCACGTCCAGCAACCGGGCCATGGGATGGACGAGGGCCTGCCGGGACTCCCCGTTCACCGTGAGCTTCAGAAGGATTTTCGGTGAGCTCATGTCAGCCTCCTTCCACCAGGTCCATCAGTACCTCGGGCGTCATGGGCACCTGCCGGGGCACGACCTGGAGCGCATGCTGCACGGCATTGAGAAGGGCCGGCGCCGGACCGTCCATGGGCAATTCCCCCAGTCCCTTCGCTCCGCCGGGACCGTAGGCGTAGGGACGTTCCTCGAAGAAAACCCGGATGCGGGGCAGGTCCGCCGCCGTGGCGATGAGGTAGTTGCTCATCTGGTGGTTGGCCATGCTGCCCTGGCGCCAGATCACCTCTTCGTTGAGGCCCCACCCGATGCCCTGGGCCACGCCACCCTCGATCTGGCCGGCGGCCAGGGTGGGATTGAGCACCCGGCCCACCTCCTGCACGGCCACGAAGTCGGCCACCTGGGTCTCGTAGCTCACCAGGTCGACGCGCAGATCGGCCGCATAGCAGGCCCAGGCGTAGGTGGCGTAGGCATCGCCACGGTAGGTGGCATCGTCCCATTCCACGAAATCCGGTTTCTGGTACCGGCTTTCGGTGCGGAGGGCGCCGTGCCGGGCCACATAGGTCCGGATGGCGGTGCCCACATCCCCGTCCTGCAGGAGGCCCGCCTCCAGGAGCGTCTTCCGCATGGCCAGCCCGGCGTCGAGCACCAGCTTGCCCACCACCTGGGTGGTCCGGGAGGCCACCGTGGGGCCGCTGTTGGGGACCAGGCCCGTGTCGGGGGGGGCGACCACGATGAGGTCCACGGGCGCCTGCAAGGCCTCGGCCGCCACCTGGGCGAAGACGGTGTTGGCCCCCTGCCCCATTTCCGTGGAGGCCGCCAGCACCCGCACCTGTCCCTCCGCGGTGCCCTCGAGGGCCGCCACGGAATTGAGCATCGTCTCCCCGCTGCCCGTGAAGCCCCCCCCGTGCATGAAC
This sequence comes from uncultured Holophagaceae bacterium, assembly GCA_903839205.1. GTDB lineage: Bacteria > Acidobacteriota > Holophagae > Holophagales > Holophagaceae > Geothrix. Next base: position 3,721 of record CAIMBM010000213.1, read on the forward strand.
ACCGAGAACCCCACGCCGCGCTTGACGGGGTCGTCGGTTGCATTGAGGACGGGATAGGCGGCGCGCTTCTCTGCGTACCGGATCTCGGTGAGGGCGCGGTCCATGAGGGCGACCAGGTCCACTTCATCTCGCATGATCTGGCCCGTGGCCATGGCATCGCCGGTGCACAGCAGGTTCTTCCGGCGCAGGTCGGCGGGATCCAGACCCAGTCGCTGCGCCGCCTCGTCCATGTGGCGCTCGATGGCAAAGAGGCTTTGGGGGGCGCCGAAGCCCCGGAACGCGCCGTGGGGCGGCGTGTTGGTGGCTAGGGCCCGGGCCCGGATGCGCAGGTCGGGGCAGCGGTAGGGACCCGAGGCGTGGAGCGCACCGCGACTGAGGACCACCGGCGAGAGGGTCATGTAGGCCCCCCCGTCCAGCAGGAATTCGACGTCCAGGGAGAGCAGCGTCCCGTCTGCTGCGAAGGCGCTGCGGATGCGGGTCCGGGAGGGATGGCGCTTGGTGGTGCAGGCCATGTCCTCCTCCCGATCGTAGGCGATCTTCACGGGCCGCCCGCCGGCCTTCCAGGACAGGAGGGCCGCGTGGCAGGCGAGCATGGAGGGGTAGTCCTCCTTGCCGCCGAAGCCGCCGCCGGTCTCCACCTGGACCACGCGCACCTTCTCCAGGGGCAACTGGAACAGTTCGTGGAGGGCATGGTGCACGTAGTAGGGGCACTGCATCGAGCCCCGCACCAGCACGCCCCCGGCCGAGGCCTCCCCGATGATGGCGTTGGGCTCGATGTAGACGTGCTCCTGTGCCCCGGTGTGATAGGTGGCATCCAGGCGCAGGTGACCCAGGGCCGCGGCGGCCTCCGGATCCCCCTTGGCGATGAGGATGGTCTTGAAGATGTTGTCCTGGCCCCAGATGACCGGGTCGCAGCGCAGGCTCTCCTCGATCCCAAGCACGGCGGGCAGGGGCTCCACGTCCACCCGCACCCGCTCCCGGGCATCCTGGACCCGCAGGGGATCGGGATGGGCCAGCAGCACGATGGGCTCTTCGGCATGGTTGACCACACCATCGGCCAGGCAGGGCTGGTCAAGCATCAGGTGGGCCACCGCGTTCTTTCCGGGGATGTCCCGGGCCGTGACGATGACGAACTCCGCCCAGGGGAACCCCTCTTCGAAATGGATGCCGGTGATCCGCCCCCTGGGGACACGACTGCGGACCGTGGCCCCGTGGAGCAGGCCCTCGATCCTGAGGTCGTCCGTGAAGGAGGCGGCCCCGGTGACCTTGGCACGGCCCTCCTTGCGTTGAACCGAGCGGCCGATGTGGGCGAAGTCGTTCATGGGATGTCCTCGGTCAGCTAGAAGTCTCGCACCCTGGGCCAGGCCCAGGGGTCAGTCCCGGTGGAAACAGCGCCTGCCGCGCACGTAGGCCTGCTGGACCAGACGGGGGTCCGAGCGGTAGACCAGCCGCGAGAGCGCCTGGGCCGGGTTCGGGGAGATCCGGCCGAAGGGATCAGAAAGCCGAACATCCACCACCAGGAAATCCGCTTCGAAACCCGCCTCCAGCGCGCCCAGCCGGTCCCCGAGCCCCAGGGCCCTGGCGCCGCCACGGGTGGCCAGGTAGAACGCGCCCGCAGCGTCCAGCGTTGGCTGGGGCTCCAGGTCGAGCGCTTCAGCGATCTGGTGCTTCTGCTCGTCCGTGATCCCAGCCACCCGGCCCAGCCGGGCGGTTTGCACCTGCTGCGACGCCCGCCTCAGCTTGCTGGCAGTGCAGGCCTCCCCCATCTCCCGGAACATGGAGAGGCTCGGGCCGGCCCCCACATCGGTGCCCAGGCCCACCGAGAGCCCCTCCTCCAGCCAGGCCGAGAGGGGCATGGTACCGCTCTGGAGGAAGGCGTTGGAGCTGGGACAGTGGACCAGGCTGCAGCCGAGTTCCCGAAGCAGCGTCCGCTCCGGAGGCAGGAGGTGGATGCCGTGCCCCAGGAGGGTGCGGGCGCCCAGGAGGTCCGCGCGGCGGTAGACGTCGGCGTAATGGTCGGCCTCCGGGAAGAGGCGGTGAACCCAGGCCAGCTCCTGCAGGTTCTCGGCCAGGTGGGTCTGGATGAAGGCGCCATAATCCCGGGCCAGCCGTCCCGCCCCGGTCATGAGTTCCCTGGAACAGCTGGGGGCGAAGCGGGGGGTGAATGCGTACTGGAGGCGCCCCCCGTCCCGACCGTGCCATGTCCGGCAGAGCTCCTCACTCGTCCGCAGGCTGGTGGCGGTGTCTTCGAGCAGGGCCTCGGGCGCGTTGCGGTCCATCATGGTCTTGCCGATGACCGCGCGGATGCCGCAGGCTTCCGCCTCGCGGAAGATCGCGTCCGTGGCGTCGGCATGGATGGTGGTGTACAGGACCGCCGTGGTGGTGCCCAGGGACAGGGCGTCCTGCAGGTAGCTCCGGGCGGTGGCGCTTGCGTGTGCCAGGTCCGCGAACCGGGCCTCGGCGGGGAAAATGTGGCGCTCCAGCCAGGGCAGGAGTTCCAGACCGTCGGCGGCCACCGCCTCGTACTGGGGCAGATGGGCATGCAGGTCCACCAGGCCGGGCAGGATCCAGAAGGGGCGCAGGTCCTCCACGGCCAGTCCCGGATGGCGGGAAGCCACGGCCCCGAAGGCCCCCGCATCGCTGATGAACCCTCCCTCCACGACCAGCCCCCCATCGGCCTCGAAATGAAGCTCCTGGAGGGCAGGTGCGGAAAGGAGGGACGCGCGAATCAGCACGAAGAATGCCAGAGTTTGAGCCTGGACCGGAGGAGAAGGGAGCTTCCTTCAGCCCCGGTCCAGGCTGTCGATCAGTTCTTGGGCAGGGTCGAATCCACACCCTTCACGTAGTAGTTCATGGCGCCGAGCTGGGCGTCCGTCATGCTCTTGCCCTTGGCGACAAGTTCCTTGCCATCCTGGGCGACCACGGGGCCGTCGAAGGGATGCAGCTTGCCGGCGATGATCTCCTTCTCCAGCTTGCCCACGAGGGTCTTGACCGGGGCGGGCACCGCGGGATTCAGGGGCGCCAGCTTGATCATGCCGTCCTTCATGCCGCCCCAGATGTTGGTGCCCTTCCAGGTGCCGGCCATCACTTCCTTGACGGTGCGGATGTAGAAGTCACCCCAGAGGTGGGTGGTGCCCGTGAGGCAGGACTTGGGGCCGTACTTGCTCATGTCGGAGTGGTAGCTGAAGGAATAGAGGCTGGGATTATCCTTGTGCTTCTCCTCCACCGCCTGGACCACGGCCGTGGAATCCGTGTGGTGCGTGACCATGTCCGCGCCCTGGGAGATGAGGGTCAGGGCGGCTTCCCGCTCCTTGCCCGGATCGAACCAGCTGTTCACCCAGATCACCCGGACCTCGGCCTTGGGATCCACGCTCCGCATGCCCTCGGTGAAGGCGTTGATGCCCTGCAGCACCTCGGGGATGGGGAAGGCGGCCACGTATCCGGCGACGTGGGACTTGGTCATCTTCCCGGCGATGACACCGCAGAGGTAGCGGCCCTCGTAGAAGCGGGCGTTGTAGATGCCCATGTTCTTGGCGGTCTTGTAGCCGGTGGCGTGGAAGAAGAAGTTGTTCGGGAAAGCCACCGCCACCTTCTCGGTGGCGTTCATGTAGCCGAAGGATGTGGTGAAGACGATCTTCGCCCCGCCGGTGATCATCTGGCGGATGACCCGCTCGGCGTCGGCCCCCTCGGGCACATTCTCCACGAACTTTGTGGCGACCTTGCCGGCCAGAGCCTTCTCCATTTCCTTGCGGCCCTGATCGTGCTGGTAGGTCCAACCCGCGTCACCCACCGGGCTCACATAGACGAAGCCGACCTGGGTCGGGGCGGGATCAGCGGCGGCCAGGGGCGCGGCGGCCAGCAGGCCCAGCCCGAGGAGGGCGATCGAGGATTTCAGTCTCTGCATGAGGAACTCCTAGCTGAAAAAGTGGTGGGGGGCCGCCAGGGGCGGCGTGTTGGGGCAGGATCAGGTGTCGGGCATGAACGGCTGGCCCAGCGAGGCGGGCGAGTTGAGGCGGATCGTACTGCGGTTGCGGGAGATTAGCACCAGCACCAGCACGGTGGCCAGATAGGGGAGCGCCGACAGGAACTGGGCCGGGATGTCCAGGCGGAGCCCCGAACCCTGGACGAACATCTGGGTGATCATGGCGCCGCCGAAGAGGTAGGCGCCCAGCATCACCCGCAGCGGACGCCAGGTGGCGAAGACCACCAGGGCCAGGGAGATCCAGCCGCGCCCGGCCACCATGCCCTCCACCCACAGGGGGGTGTAGAAGACCGAAAGAAAGGCTCCCCCGATCCCGGCCATGGCCCCCCCGAAGAGGGTGGCCAGATAGCGGATGCGCAGCACGTTGTAGCCGATGGCATGGGCCGCCACCGGGGTCTCGCCCACGGCCCGGAGGGCCAGCCCCCAGCGGGTCCGGTACAGGAACCAGGCCACTAGGCCCAGCATGATCCAGGAGAAATACACGAGGGCCTGCTGCTCGAACAGGGCATGCCCCAGCAGGGGCAGCCTCGAGAGCAGGGGGATCGGCAGGGGCGGGACGCTGTTCAACGTCTGCGATTCATAGGGCTTGCCGATGAAGGCGGAGAGGCCCACGCCAAAGATCGACAGGGCCAGTCCCGAGGCCACCTGGTTGGCCTGCAGGGTGAGCGCCGCGAAGCCGAACAGGGCTGACATGGCCATGCCCGCCGCCATGCCCGCCAGGACCCCCAGCAGGGGGCTGCCGGTGTGGATGGTGGTGGCGAAGGCGGCCACGGCCCCCACGGACATGATGCCTTCGGCGCCCAGGTTGAGGACGCCCGATTTCTCCGTGACCAGTTCGCCCAGCGCCGTGAGGATCAGCGGCGTCCCCGCCACGACCGTGGCGAAGAGGATGGCGGAAAGGAGGCCCGGTGCCATGGTGAATCCCTACTTTCTGCCGCGGACCAGCCGCAGCCGGAAGTGGATGAACACGTCGGAGCCCAGGAGAAAGAACAGCAGCAGCCCCTGGAACACCTTGGAGATGGAATAGGGCAGGCTCAGGTACTGCTGGGCCTGTTCCCCGCCCATGTAGAGCAGCGCCATGAGCAGGCTGGCGAAGAAGATGCCCACGGGCTCCAGGCGGCCCACGAAGGCCACGATCATGGCAGCGAAGCCGTAGCCCGGCGAGATGTGCTCGGTGATCTGCCCGATGGGCCCCGCCACCTCGGAAACGCCCGCCAGGCCCGCGCAGCAGCCCCCCACCAGCATGCCCAGCCAGACCGTGCGGCGGGCCGAGAAGCCGGCATAGCGACCCGCCCGCTCGGCCTGACCCGACACCTTCATCTGGTAGCCGAGGAAGCTGCGGTTCATGAAGATCCAGCCGACGACCAGGGCTCCGATGGCCACGAGCAGCGCCGCGTTGACCCGGGTGCCCTCCACCAGGACCGGGATGATGGCCTTGGCCTGGAACAGGCGAGTCTGGGGGAAATTGAAGCCGTCGGGATCCTTCCAGGGGCCGTGGACCAGCCAGGAGACCACCAGCTCGGCGATGTAGACGAGCATCAGGCTGGTGAGGATCTCGTTGGCGTTGAACCGGGTGCGCAGCCAGGCGGGAATGGCGGCCCAGAGCATGCCGCCCAGGGCCCCGGCCACGAACATGGCGGGCAGGAGGAAGGGGCTCTGGCTGGCGGGGAAATGCAGAGCCAGGCCACCCCCGGCCAGGGCCCCCATCAACAGCTGGCCTTCGGCGCCGATGTTCCAGACATTGCCGCGGAAGCCCACGGACAGGCCCACGGCGCAGAGCATGAGGGGCGTGGCCTTCAGGAAGAGCTCCGCCACGCCATAGCGGTCCGCCATGGGCTGGAGGAAGAAGACCTTGAAGCCCTCCACGGGGCTCTTGCCCAGGACCTTGAACAGCACCATGCCGCAGGTCAGCATGAGGGCCACCGCGAGCAG
>CAIMBM010000214.1 GCA_903839205.1 uncultured Holophagaceae bacterium
CAGGGCGAAGAACTGGCGCACGCTGGTCGGCCCCTTGGGGATGAAGAGCTTCGGTCCAGGGCAGGCGGCCGCCGACTCCTGAGCACCCGTGGCCTGGCGCTGTACTTGCTGGATGAGCTGCATCAGGGGCGTGTCCTCCATCCGCGCCCACCGGCTGTCCAGGTCCACCAGCAGGTTGGTCGCGGCCGTGTCCAGGTAGCGCTCCGTGGCGGCCCGCAGTTCCGCGGTCAGGCCCAGCACCTCGGGATCGCTGGCGGTCCCCCCGTCCGGTTTCAGCAGCCGCCCCGAGCTGGCCACCACCCGCCAGTGGCCCTGCTCCTGCCGCAAATCTAGGTCCACCACGGCCAGGGCTCGGCCGAAGCACTGGGCCTGCACGATGGGTATGCCCTTGTGTTCCATCTGAATGGCCAGGTGGGTGTGGCCCGTGAAGATCGCATCCAAACCCGGCACCTGATCCGCCAATCGCAGGGCCGCGTTCTCGTCGCCCTCACGACCCTCCAGGACGCCGAGCCCAGAATGCATCAAGGCGATCACCACATCAGCCTTCTCCTTCTCCCGCAACCTTGGGACCAGCGTCTTGGCCACGCTCACGATGTCCTTGAAGGCCAGTCCCTCGTAGTTGCCCGGTTCGGTCATGGTGGGGACCCCGGGCGTCGTGAATCCCACCAGGGCCACCCGGATGCCCGCCACCGTCACCAGGGTGTGGGTCGGGAAGCCGGGCTTCCCCTTGGCATCCACCGTATTGGCCGACAGGAAGGGGAACTTCGCCTCCTTCTCGACGCCCCACAGTACCGGCAGCCCGAAATCGAAATCATGGTTGCCCACCGCCATGGCCGCATAACCGAGGGCGTTCATGATGGCGATGCTCGGCTCAGGCAGGTCTCTTCTCAGCACATTCCGCACGTAGTTGAGCGGTTCGCCCTGGAGGGTATCCCCGCAATCCAGAAGGATCGTGTTCGGGTTCAGCGTCTTCTGGCGGCGGATCAGAGATGTGACCTTTGCCCAGCCTTGGTTCATGGGCTGCAGGCTGTAGGTGTCCTCGGCCAGCACATGCCCGTGCAGGTCTGTGGTGCCAAGGATCTGAATCCGGGCCTCTTGAGCCTGGAGGCCCAGGGCGATCAACACCATCCAGATCCATCGCCGCATGCCGCCTCCAGGGACCGCCCGACAACGCTTGGTTGGAAGGGGCCGACTTCAAGGGTAAACTTTCCCTTCACCCAAGGATGCCCCCTCTTTCGGAGCCCCCCATGCAAGAAGTCCAGATCAAGGCCCCCAAGCACGAATTCACGCTGCTTTGCGACGACATCCGCCAGGAGATGGGCGGCAAGACCTCCCTGATGGGCCTGTATGACCACCACATCGTGGTGCCGCAGGTGCCCTTCACCCTGCCCAAGGTGTGCTTCTACACCCGGTTCTCCCGCATGGACGGCCAGTTCAAGTTCGGCTTCTCCATCGTGAGCCCCACCGGCGACCGCAAGGATGTGATCCGCGACAGCGACGTGCAGATCCCCGAGGGCGCCAAGGAAGGCACCTTCAACGTCATCGCCAGCCCCTTCGAAGTGACCGGCGAAGGCGTCTAGGAAGTGATTCTCGCCCTCACCAAGGGCGCCGACCGCTTCGAGTACGTCTACAAGTTCGCCATCTCCGACGCCAGCCGCCTCCAGGCCGAGTACGAGAAGGCCGTGGCCGAGGGAGCCAAGGTCGGCAACTAGCCTTCGGTCCTGAGCCGTTCGTCGTCAGCAGCGGCGCCCCCCTGGGGCGCCGCTGCTGTTCAGCCGGTCCAGATCGCGACCATCGCTCGGGCCAGGCCCCGGGGAGGGGAACGCTTCAGTAGGCCGGAACCCCTGCGGCCACGGGACTCAGCACCAGGTCCTGAAAATCGAAACTGAAGTCTGTAGAGGGCGAGATGGCCTCCATCCGGACCTGGCGGACGCTTCCGTCCGGCTGGAGGGAGAAGGTCACATAGGCGTCCGCATCCAGGGAACGATCCCTCCAGCGGGCCACGAAGGTATCGTACTGCCAGTGCTCCAGGGTGCCCACGAGGGCCGGCGAGTGCGTGAAGCGGATGGTGAGCTGGCCATCCTTGGGTTCGATGAGCACGTCGCCATACCAGGGATCCCGATAGCGGCCGGTATAGGACAGCAGCGGGAGGGAAGGTGAGGACTTCCCATTCTGGACGGAGGCGGCCTGCGCCACGGTCTCGTTCGCCTTGGCGCGCCGTTGATTCTGGACTTCCAGGTAGGAGGCCACCCAGTCCTTCGGCGGCGCCCCCAGGTAGTGATCCAGCACAGTCTTGGTGATGGCCCAGAAGGCCCCACCTGACTCCTGGTTGGTGAGGACGATGACACCGAGATTCTGCTGGGGGAGCATGGTCACTTCGGAAAACATGCCCTGGAGGCCGCCGATGTGGGAGACCTTGAGCTGGCCCCGGTAGTCCATGACCTCCAGCCCCATGGCGTAGGCGGCGAGGTTGGCCTTGGCCTCTGCAATCGGCGTGGGCGGCTCGGCGATCGGCTCCAGCGTCAGGGGTGTCATGAGGACCTTGGCCTGCTTTTCACTCAGGAGCCGCCGGCCGTTCCCGAGATCGCCCTTGGCCAGCAGGGCGAGCACCCATTTCGAGAGGTCCTCCGCAGATGAGACGATCGCCCCCGCAGGGGCGCTGTTGTCGAGGGGTTCGTGGGCCAGGGGTCTGAGCGTGGCGTCCACCAGGGCATGGGGCGCGACCACGTCGTCGCCGGGGTGCAGGTCCCTGATGCTGGTCCGGCTGGAACCCATGGCCAGCGGCTTGAAGAACCGTTCCTGGATGAAGGCGGCCCAGGACCTGCCGGAGGCCTGCCTGATGACGGCCCCCGCGACGGTGTAGAGGATGTTGTCGTAGGCGTACTCGCTGCGGAAGCTGGTGGCCAGCGGCACGAAGCGAAGGCGGTAGATGATGTCGGTCTCGCTCAGATCCGTGGCCGGGAAGAACATCAGGTCGCCCGCCCCCAGTCCCAACCCACTGCGGTGGCAGAGGAGGTCCCTGATGCGCATCTCCCGGGTCACGTAGGGGTCGCTCATCTGGAAGCCCGGCAGGCGGTCCACCACCCGGTCATCCCAGCTTAGTTTCCCCTCCTCCACCAGCATGGCCAGGGCGGCGGCGGTAAAGGCCTTGGTGTTGGAGGCGATGCCGAAGAGGGTGCGGGGCGTCACAGGATCCGGTTCGCCCAGTTTCCGAACCCCATAGCCCTTGGCCACCACCACCTTGCCATCCTTCACCACCGCGACGGCGATGCCCGGTACGTTGAAGGCCCTGCGGGCCCGCTCCACCGTTTCATCGAGGTAGGCCTGAGCCAGGAGCGGGGTGGCCATGGCCGCAAGCAGGACACGTCTCAACCAAGCTGAATTGGGCTGCATGGATCCATCTCCAAACAGCGAGATTATCCCCAGATAGCTGCAAATACAAAGCACAGCTCCACGGAAACGACCGCACCCCCGGGGCGGCTATGCTGGGAGCATGCTGGACCGCTACTCCAAACAGCGTATTTTTCTCGGCCGCGCGGCCGATGAGGCGCTGCGTTCGAAGCGGGTGGCGGTGCTGGGCCTCGGGGCCCTGGGCTCGGTCATCGCCCCCTGGCTGGCCCGGGCCGGAGTGGGACACCTCACGCTCATTGACCGGGACCTGGTGGAGGCCTCGAACCTTCAGCGCCAGCTCCTCTACGACGAATCGGACCTGGGAGGGGCCAAGGCGGAGGTGGCGGCCAAGCGCCTGGCCGAGGCCAACTCCAGCATCCAGCTGAATGCGGTCGTGGCGGACCTCACCAGCGGCAATGCCCGGGAGCTGCTGGCGGACTTCGACCTCATCTGCGACGGCACCGACAACTTCGAGGCCCGCTTCCTCATCAACGATGTGGCCATCCTCACGGGCACCCCCTGGATCTACGCCGGCGCCATCGGCGGCGAAGGGGTGGTCTGGCCCCTGAATCCGCCGCGCACGCCCTGCCTGCGCTGCCTCCTGGAGGAACCCCCGGCGGGCGGCGACGTGGACACCTGCGACAGCGCCGGCGTACTGGGTCCCGCCGTCGGAGCCATCGGCAGCTGGGCCGCCCTGGAGGCCCTGAAGGTGCTCACGGGGAAGCAGCCCCACACCGACCTCGTGCGCTTCGACTTCTGGAATGACGAGCGCCAGTTTCTGAATCCACCCAGGACCCGCTGCCGCTTCTGCACGGAGCGGATCACGGAATTCCTCGATGCCCGCTGGAGCCTCAGGGCCAGCGCCCTCTGCGGCCTGGAGGGCGTGCAGATCCGCGTGAACCCCCCGGGGAGACTGGACCTCGCTGCCCTGAAAGACCGCCTCGAAACCCGTACCCGCAGCCCCTGGAGGCAGGCGGGGATGATGCTCAAGGGCCGCGAAGGCGCCGACGAGATCACCCTCTTCGCCGACGGCCGCGCCCTCATCCACGGCCCCATGACCCCCGAGCGGGCCCGCGGCTGGTACACGGAGGTGGTGGGGTGCTGAATCTGATAATCGCGCAAATTGGACGAGAGCAACCTTTCACCACCAGGACACCAGGGCACCAAGAAAAACCAAAGCCGACTCCAATGCAGTTCTTAGTGTCCTTGGTGTCTTGGTGGTGTTCTTTTCTTTACCAAAATCTGACTATATGAAACTCCTCCTGGCCTCCAGAAACGCCGGCAAGCTGAGAGAATTTTCCGCGCTGCTGCCCGAATTGCAGTTCGTCTTGTGGCCTGCCGAGGCGCCGGAGCTTCCGGAGACCGGCGCCTTCTTCCAGGACAACGCCCTGCAGAAGGCCGAGGGGGCCCGGGCCTGGTGGCGTGAGCACGGCACCGAGGCGGTGGATGGCGTGCTGGCGGACGATTCGGGGCTCTGCGTGGACGCGCTGTGGGGGGGACCCGGCGTGCTGAGCGCGCGCTTCGCCCTGGACCTGCCCTCGTATCTTGAACGAAACCGACGCCTGCTGGCCATGCTGCCCGGGGACGCCGACCGCAGGGCCCGGTTCGTCTGTGTGCTGGCCTTCGTCCCCCTGGCAGCGCGGCTGAAGGGTGGTCCCATCACCGTCAGCGGCGCCGTCGAAGGCGGCCTGGCCCTGGAGCATCGCGGCGAGAACGGCTTCGGCTACGACCCCATCTTCATCCCCGACGGCTTCGATCAGACCTTCGGTGAACTGCCCAGCAGCACCAAGCACACCCTCAGCCACCGGGCCCGGGCCTGCGCGGCCCTGCGCGAGTGCCTGCCCGAACTGCATCCCTGACGCTTCTCCGCTAGGCTGGAGACATGACTTGGCGACGCGATTCCCGGACCTGGCTGGCCATCGCAGGCGTGCTGCTGCTGTGGGCTTCCGCCTTCGCGGGGATCCGGGCCGGCATGCGGATCACCCCCGGAGGGAGCCCCGGCGCCGATGGCTACGGCCCCGGGGAGTTGGCCCTGCTGCGCTTCAGCATGGCCTCCGCCGCGCTGGCCCTGTATGGCCTGGCCACCCGCATGCGGCTGCCGGCCCGCTCCGACCTGCCCGGGATCGGCCTCGCCGGCCTGCTGGGCATCAGCATCTACCATGTGGCCCTCAACTTCGGGGAAGTGTCCGTCCAGGCCGGGGCCGCTTCGCTGCTCATCTCCGCGGCACCGGTGTTCACGGCGCTGCTGTCGGCCCTGTTCCTGCACGAGCGCCTGACCCGCCTGGGCTGGTGCGGCATCCTGCTGGCCTTCGCGGGAGTGGCGCTCATCGCCCTCAGCGGGGGCGGAGGACTGCACTTCACGCCCGGGGCCCTGCTCATCCTGCTCGCCGCGGTGGCGGCCGCCGCCTTCAACATCCTGTCGAAGAAGGGCCTCCGGCGCCATGCGGCCCTCGAATTCACCAGCTATGCAATCTGGGCGGGGACCCTGCCCCTGTTCGTCTTCCTGCCCGGCCTGATCCGCCAATGCCGCGGGGCCGCGCCCCAGGCCACCTTCGCCGTGGTCTATCTGGGCATTTTCCCGGCCGCCATCGCCTATGTCCTGTGGAACTACGCCCTCTCCAGGATGCCCGCCTCCCTGCTGTCGAGCTTTCTCTACCTGTCGCCGGTGATCGCCAGCTTCATCGCCTGGCTGTGGCTGGGCGAGATCCCCGCCCTGCTCACGATCCTCGGCGGCGCCGTCGCCATCCTCGGCGTGGTCCTCGTCCAGACGAAGGGCTCCCTCAAGGCGGCCCCCTAGTCGGAGTAGACGGACCGGGTGAGCAGTCCCAGGAAGGTGAGCGGCCCCTCGGAATCGTTGATCAGGCCGTGACTGCCTCCGGCCTTGACCAGGAAGAGGTCGCCGGGACCCAGAGGGAACCGCGCCCCGTCCAGCAAGCCTGTGCCGTGGCCCTCCAGGATCAGGTAGAGATCCTCGGTATCCGGATGGGCATGCTCTCCGATGGTGGTGCCAGGCTCCAGGGTCGTGCGGCCCATGCTGAGGACCCCCGCCATTTCTCCGGGTTTCAGCAGGTCCACACTGCGGGCTGCGCCCACGCCGCCACGGATGTTGTGCTTGGTTTCTTCCATCAAATCTGACTGCCTGCGAATCACGGGTGGCTCCCGAGGAAGATCCGGGGATCCACCCGGGCGTTGTTGAGGCTCAGGGACCAGTGCAGATGGGGACCCGTGGCCCGGCCCGTCCGGCCCACTTCGCCCAGCACCTCCCCGGCCCTGAGTACCTGGCCCTGGGTCACGGTGACCTTCGACAGGTGGGCGAAGAGGCTGACCACGCCCTCGCCGTGGGCCAGCATGACCGTGCCGCCGCTGAAGAAGAAGTCACCCGTCAGCTCCACCACACCGGCGGCGGGGGCCCGCACGGCCTGGCCAGCGGGGGCCTTGATGTCCAGCCCCGAGTGGGGGGCCCGGGCCTCGCCGTTGAAGACCCGGCGCAGGCCGAAGGAACTGGTGAGCGCGCCCGGCGTGGGCCGGTGGAACGACAGGGTCGGCTTGAAGCCCTGGGGCCAGGCCTTCCAGGCAGGCCCCAGGAGCGCCTGCTCCTTGGCGATGCGCGCCTCATCCTCGGGGGTGGGATTGACCTGCCGCTGGTTGTCCAGATGCAGACGCTGCTCGGGGTACCGCTTGGGTCGGACCGTGAACAGTACCTTCTGCCCGGCCACTTCGATCGCATCATGGCCAGGCACTGCGCTCAGCGGGATCCCCACCACGGCCACCCAGCCCCGGGCCGTGCGCCGCGTCAGCACCGGTTCACCGTGGTAAGCCACCGCAGGGGCCTGCCCCCTGGCCTGGACGGGGACGATGGCCACACCGCCGGGGACGGGCGAAGGCTTGAAGGGCAGCGGGTTGGACACCGCGCCGATCATGGCCGTGCTGGCCGCCGTCGCGATCAGGCGGACGAGGTGGCAGCGGTGGATGAGGCAGCAAGTCATGGGCATTCCGGAACCCTCCCACAGGAGAGTCCATCAGGATACCGAAAGGTTCATCTGAACCTGTGACACTGGGGCTCCCGTGAAAACGAATTGGGACCGGTTTGATCTGCTTTCAAACCCCCCAGGCACTCAAACGCGAGCGGGCCCATGCTCCCCACCCACCGGGAAGCCGGTTGCTGGCCTCGCAGTGTCCTGCCCCGTGAACGACCGTGAGGTCCGGATGGAAGCGGGCGATCTTTTGAACCCCATCAAGCGGTGTTTCTCGATCGGCGTCTCCAGTGATGAGAGCAATCCGGCACTTCACTAGTGCGGACGAATGTACCGGTGAAATTTGGACTGGGTCGAACCTGGCCAATCGGCCGGCCTCCCGGATGGCAAATCGTTCTGCCAGGTATGCGACCACCTCGAAACGCCCCAGGCTTCCTCGGAGATGATCCCGGGCGGCCCGTTCCAGATCTTCAAAGGGGCATTCCAGCAAGGCACCGCCGGGAGTCTTGCCCTCCTTTTCCAGATCCTCCAGGGCGAGGAGAGCCACGCCAGCCCCCATGCTCCATCCTGCAATGAGGATTCGATCCGCGGGGAAACCCACGGTTTCAAGGTAGTGAAAGGCTGCAAGAACATCCTTCCGCTCCCATCCGCCGAGCGTGCATGGGGCCGAAGGATCGGAGTCTCGCCCACGGAAGGTGAACCCCACGGCATCCCACTCGGGGAGGAAATTAGCACGGTCGAGCGTGCCCCAGACATCGTCCCCGAAACCGTGCAGATAGATCACGGCACCCCTGGGTGAGGACCGTCGGAGATGCCAGAGTTCCAGCACTTTTCCTTCACCACCTTGGACCGGAGCCATGGTGAAGGTTCCGCCTGACCCCTGGATCGCTTCTCGGGTCCTGGCCCGAATGGCTTCGGTGCGCCGAGGTGTGGGGGCGTTCAAGAGCAGCTGGGGAATCACCCACAACCCGACGCACACGCTCATCAAGAACCAAACAGCGAGGATGGCGGCAAGCGTGCGGATCCACAGGCGGAGCATGCTATGACTACGCGAGGTCAGGTCGAAAGGATTATGGCCTCTCCGCCCCATCGCCACTGGGGAGAACCTCTGGTGCGCTTGAGGTGGCCGGCGTTTCGGCCAGCACGCTGAACCCCGCCTCCCGCATCTTCACGGCCTCCTGGTAGGCGGCGAGGATGGCGGTGCGGATGCGCAGGTAGGACGTCTCGGTGACCTTGGTGTTGAAGGTGAGGGTGGCCACGAGGTAGTCGCGGCCGTCGGGCATGGTCTGGGGGGCGCTCACCTGTACCTGGGGCTGCATGATGGTGCCGGAACTGCCCTCCCGCAGGCGGCTGGAGACCGTGTCGCACCAGGCCTGGAGCTGGGGCGTGAGGGCGAGGCCGTCCTCCGGAGAGGCCACCATCACGCGGCCGTAGAGCGTGAAGAAGAGCCGCAGCTGCGGCGGATCGAAGGCATGGTTCAGGTAACCCGACATGCTCGCGATCTGCTGGAAGTCCTTCAGCAGGGCCTGGAGCTTGGGGCTGGGGACGGCCAGCGCCATCAGCGCACCACGCCATACCCGTACCGGCCCACCAGCAGGTCCAGCCGCTGCCGGGTCTCGGATGGAACGGCCTCGGGCGCCGTGAAGAGGGCCGCCTTCAGGGAGTGGCCGCAGGGGCAGGCCCGGGGGGCGGGCGAGAGCTGGGGCACCACCCGCCGGAGCAGGGCCTGGGCCTTGTCCACGTTGGCGTGCATGACCTCCAGCACCGACGCCGCATCCACGCTGTCCTCCTCCTCCCGCCAGGCATCGTAGTCTGTCACCAGCGCGATGCAGGCGTAGCAGAGCTCCGCCTCCCGGGCCAACCGCGCCTCGGTCACCTGGGTCATGCCGATGAGGTCGGCGCCCCAGCTCTGGTGCAGGCGGCTCTCGGCCCGGGTGGAGAAGGCCGGGCCCTCCATGCACACGTAGAGGGCGTCGCCCTCGATGGGCAGGGAAAGCGCGCGGCCTGCCGACAGGAGGGCCCCGGACACCTGGGCGCAGGTGGGCTCGGCGAAGCTCACGTGGGCCACCAGCCCCTCGCCGAAGAAGGTGTCCTGGCGGTGCCGCGTCTTGTCGATGAACTGGCTGACCAGCCGCAGCTCGCCGGGCCGGTGCCGGGCCTGGAGGCTGCCCACGGCGGACACGCTGATGAGCCGCTCGACCCCCAGGGACTTCAGGGCCCAGAGATTGGCGCGGTAGTTCACCTCGGTGGGCGTGAGCCGGTGCCCCTCGCCGTGGCGGGCCAGGAAAGCCACAGGGGCGCCGTCCAGGCGGCCCAGGTGCACCGCAGCCGAAGGGGCGCCGAAGGGCGTCTTCACCTCCACGGCCCGGTCCAGGGCCAGGCCCTCCATCCGGTAGAGACCGCTGCCGCCGATGATGCCGATGGGTGTGCTCACGCGTCGCCTCCGCCTATCGCACGCTGCGCGTGCTCCAGCTCGCTCCGCTGGCCGAGCCGGAGCCTCCCTGCGCCGCGCCCTTCGGGGTTCGGCTTCGCCAAAGTGCCACTTCGCTCCTGCTCCGTGCTCATCCTTTCATTCTACTTGCGGAAAGCCGGAGGACCGTGGTTCTCTGAGGCCCTGACAATTCAGTGTTGGATGTTCGGGAAGCAGGTGAGA
>CAIMBM010000215.1 GCA_903839205.1 uncultured Holophagaceae bacterium
GGGCACCCAACACAATCGCCTACCAATTCCGTGCTATCGACTGCGCACTCGACTGGGCGAAAAGGTCTGGGATCGACTTCGAGGCAAAGCAATATTTTCATGCCATTTTCACTACGCCTTGACCGCCAAATTCAAAGCCTACCAATTCTTGCCCAACTGTAACGAAACCTGTCCATTGGTCGTTGATCCAGAGATGGTGAAAGAACAACTTTCAAGAGCTTGGTAGAATTATCCGGAGTGCCGACTATGTCAGCAGATCCTTTCACGATTCGCATCTTTGTTCCCGATGGAGACCCGGACGGTGTCCGTATCATCGACCGCATGAATTGGACTGGTCGAGGGATCGTATTCCCCCGGGAAAAGTGGGGGGACACACGAAAGCGTCCCGATTTAGCCAACGCGGGAGTCTATATTCTGGCCGGTTACAAGGAAGATAGTGATGACTTGCCGACTGTCTATATCGGCCAAGCCGACGGTGTGGGAAATAGGATTGAATCACATATTCAGAAGAAGGAATTCTGGTCTTGGGGCGCCATTTTTGTTTCAAGTGGTGGAGACCTAAACAGGGCGCATGTGACATGGTTGGAGTATTCGCTCATCAGTCGTGCTCAACAATTCGGTTTGTGCCGGTTGGATAACAGTAACGTTCCTCAGGAACCGGCATTGAGCGAGGCTGAAAAGGCGGACACTCAGGCCTTCCTGAAAGAAATGCTTCAAATCCTCCCTTTGGTGGGCCTGCGGATGTTTGAATCCTCCAGGGCAGTGGTAACTGCGAAGTCATCCGAAATTCCCGGAGGTTTCTCAAATCATGACGAGGACACAGTACTTATAGTCCCGGCCCAACAGGAAGGCTTTGACAAAGTTTTTCTAGGTGAAGATTGTTGGTATGCAATCCGGATTTCCGGTGGAATGTTGGGGAAAATAAAGTACATTGCGGCTTACCAAACAGCACCCATATCAGCAGTCACGCACTACGCTCCTGTTGGCCGTATTGAAGCTTATGGGGAGAGCGGCAAGTACCGGGTAGTCTTCTCAGGAAAAGCAAAAGCTATTGGGCCGATTCCAATGGCCGACGCACCCCAAGGAACGATGCAAGGAACCAGGTACACCTCCTTGGGCAAGTTGTTGGTAGCCAAAAAAGTTCCAGATCTTTTTCCATTCGGACTCGGCAAGTGACTGAGTGAAAAATCGTTTGAACCTGAATTGGTGTCATTAGATGTTGCGTGTTGGTTTCTTTCAATTCTTAATGCTAAATCAGGTCATCAATGATCAAGATCGGCATCGCCAATTCACTGATGAAGGTCCATCTTGATCAGCGCAGGCGTGTTCAGACTCCTTCTCTGGATCCTCTGACAGGTGTTTTACGCAGAGCCTCAGCCTAATGGGCGTGGATGGGTAAAGGGAAGAGGTTCGGACGACCCGAAGGTCAGTGCCCCAGCGACAGTCTCGCCCCTAAGGTGTTGTGGATGCTCACAGCGGAAGAAGCTATCGAAAGGTCGCCCGCGATCTTCACCTATCCAAAAACACCGTCGCGGCCATCGACCAACGGTCCAGGTTGGCATTGTAAGTATTGCTCAGGTGAAGCGGCCGAATTGAGGCTCAAAACTTACACTGGCACCATCTAAAATTATATAAGATATTTATTTCAAACACTCACACACAAAATATACCTACTCGATTTCCCATAAATTCCAGTAGATGGCCAGGTAGATGAAGCTGAGCGCGTAGCTCACGAAGGTCGGCAGCAGCCCAGCTAGGGACGCGAAGGAGTCGCCCTTGGGGACCTTCAGCTCCAGCACCATGATGGTGATGAGGATGGCCAGCACGCCGTCGCTGAAGGCTTCGAGCCGGTTCTTGCCCATGGTCAGCCTCCGATCGTCAGGGATTGTTCCACGGTCCCTGGCGCACGCGTCAAACCTTGAGCGGCTTTGCCGCCATCCGCCCCAGGTCCCCGCTGCCCTGGCTGTTGGCGAGGCTCTTGGCCAGGGCCACCAGCATGGCCTCCTGAGCGAAGGGCGGCAGGCTGGGCAGCAGGTCGGCGGCGGCGGCCACGGCCAGTACCTGGTGGGCGTGATTGAAGCCGGGATCGTTGCGGGTGCTGGCTTCGGCGAGGACCTTCAGCACCTCCTCGACGCGCCCCTCCCTCACCAGGGCCAACGCATGGCCCATGGCCCCCGCGGGCTCCGCATCCAGGATGGCATTGAGGAGCGCTTCCGGATCGGCCGCGGCGCCCTCTGGGGGGCAGATGCGCTCCTCGGGCTCGTCCGTGGGAAAGAGGTTCACCAGGGCCGCCGCCTGGCACCAGGGGCGGGGGTCCGCCGGCCGGGTCCGGGCCAGGCTGGCGAGGTAGACGAAGGCCCAGGCGGTCTTGCCCTCCAGGTCCCGCCGGGCATCCAGCTGCTTTTCGGCGGCGGCGAGGACCAGGGCCGCCAGGGAGTCCCCGGCCCCCTGGCCGGTCTTGAGGCGCGCGGTGAAGGCATCCAGGAGGGCCACGAGGCCCAGGTCGCAGATGTCCCGGACCTGGGGAGCGAGCTCATCCCCGTCCAGGGAGGCGGTGTTCCAGGGCACGGACACCTCGAGATCCCCCAGGCGCCTGGCGGCCCGGCGGGCCCAGAAGGTGTCCTCCGGCGTGGCCGCCAGCCAGGCCGCGAGGCCGAACAGGCGCCGGCCGGTCGCTTTGGGCTGCTCCAGCCGTTCCTGCAGGTCCGCCAGGTCGCAGGCCAGCACCGCCTTGTGGCCCACGTTGGCCATGTCCGTCTCCGTGAGCCGCCCCAGTCGCTGGAAATCGGCTGCCACGGGAAGGTCGAAGCCCTGGGCCTCCGCATAGGCCAGGGCGGGCCGCCGGGACCGGATGAAGGCCTCCAGGTTCCGCCACAGGCCGCTGCCCTTGGCGGCCGCCGCCTGGGCCTGGGCCGGAGCGGACCGGCGCCCCTCGTGGGCGGCCATGTGGACCTGGGTGGCCAGGGCCCTGAGGAAGCTCTCCTCCCCGAGCAGGGGGCGCAGTCGCAGGACCGCCCGAAGGCCCAGGATGCCATGGGGGACATGGGGCTGGTAGGCCTCCCAGTCGATGCGTGGGACGAGGGCCTTCACGGCGTCCCGAACGGCGTCCCGAACGCCGTCCGGCTCGGCGACCCGCTCCGCGAAGGCCCCGAAGAAGGCCTCCGTGGGGGCCTCCAGCTCCTGTTGCCAGCGGCCCTCCGGCGTCATACCCCCTCCAGGGGCAGGGCCCATGCGGCGGCCACGAGCCGGGCCCAGTGGTGGTTCCAGGCCCGCTTCCACACGAGGCTGTCCTCCTTCATCTCCGCGTCCTCCAGGCGCTGGCGGAGGTCCTGCCTCAGGGTCCCGGCGGCCGGCCCCAGGGCCGCCTCGGCCAAAGCCAAGAGGGCGGCGCGGGCTTCGCGTTCCTGGTCGTGATGGGCAAGGTAGCCCGCCGCCTCGGGTGAAGGCGCCGCCGCCCGCAGGCGCTGCCACTGCTCGAAGGCCGCCTTGGCGGCGGGATCGTCCCGCAGCGGCGCCTTCACCTGGTTCCAGTCCCTGCCCACATCGAACTCCGGTCCCGCCCGCAGCAGGGTCTCCCGCAGTTTCACGGCCTTGGCCACGTCCCGGTCCAGGTGCTTGAGGGCCACGAAGGTGCGCGGCTTCTCTCGTTTTTCGCGGCGGTCGAAGAAGGCGTTGAGGGCGGATACCACCAGGTCCATGGGCACGCCCCCCGCCTCCCAGGCCAGCACCTGCCGATAGTCCTCCGTGGACAGCAG
The DNA here is from genome assembly GCA_903839205.1 of uncultured Holophagaceae bacterium. Lineage (GTDB taxonomy): Bacteria > Acidobacteriota > Holophagae > Holophagales > Holophagaceae > Geothrix. The sequence goes on from CAIMBM010000215.1 coordinate 3,756, forward strand.
GCCCGCACGGCCCCAGGCCCGGAAGGCCCACTCGCGCTCCAGCCAGTCCTTCTCCTCCCGGGTGTAGGCCATCAGGGCGTCGCCGGGGGTTCGGGCGCCAGCCAGGTTCCATCCTTCAGGTGCAGGGCCCCGTTCTCCCAGGCCAGGACCTCCTCGGGGGCGATGCCGGCCCGCCCATAGCCATGCAGGCGGAAGGAACCGGAGCCCAGCAGGTGGCCCTCGCGGTCCCACACACTTAGGTGCCAGAGGGTGCCCCTGTGGTCGCCCACCTGGAGAAAGATTCCCCGCCTGCCTTCCCCGCCCCAGACGGCCTCGGGCGGCACCTGGGCCGGCCGGGCAGGCATCCGCCCACACCCGCCGAGGAAACTCGCCAGGACCGTTGTCATCACCACCATCTTCGAAGGTCGCACCATGCCGACATTCTACCCGTTAGACTGGACCACCGAGGGGGGCATGGTCCTGATCCGCGAACAGATCCGCTACAAGAGCCGCAAGGAGATCGACAAGCTGCGGGAGGCCTGCCGGGTGGCGGCCAATGCCCTCCGGATCGCCGCCCGGGCCGCCCGGCCCGGGGTAACCCTGCTGGACCTGGACCGGATCGCCGAGACCTACATCCGCCAGCAAGGCGCCACCCCCAGCTTCAAGGGCTACCACGGCTTCCCCGGGACCCTCTGCACCTCCGTGAACGACCGGGTGGTGCACGGCATCCCGTCCAAGTACGTGCTCCAGGAGGGCGACATCATCGCCATCGACTGCGGCGCCAAGCTGGACGGATTCCACGGCGACACCTGCCTCACAGTGGGGGTGGGCCGGATCAGCGACGAGGCCCGCATGCTCATCCAGACCGCCCAGCTGGCCATGTTCGTGGGCATCGAGCACTGCCGGCCCGGCCTCCGCCTGGGCGACATGTCCACGGCGGTCCAGACCTTCGCCGAGGAGCGCGGCTACTCGGTGGTGCGGGAGTACATCGGCCACGGCCTGGGGCGGGACCTGCATGAGGATCCCCAGGTGGTGTTCGCCGAGCAGAAGCCGGGTACGGGGTTCCGCATGGAGCCGGGCATGACCATAACCATCGAGCCCATCCTGAACACAGGCAGCCACAAGTGCCTGGTGGAGTCCGACGGCTGGACCGTGCGCACCAAGGACGGCGGCCTCTCGGCCCAGTTCGAGCACGACATCGCCATCACGCGCAATGGACCGGAGATCCTGAGCGTCCCTGATTCGGAGTACGAACTGGAAGACGGTTTGTAAGGTCCCGGGCTTCAGATCCCGCACACTGGGCTGGAAAAGGTAATAACAGTTCTCAGCACCGTCATCCCATGCTAAGATCGGCCATGGAACGTCGTCCGCGCATGCACCTGGGCGTCCCGGCTAGAAGCTACGCCGGTTGGACATATCCGGGTGCTCCCCGCATCGAACCTACGAACTAAACTCCGGAGCCACCGATGGAGAGGCATCGCCCCATCCAGACCCAAGGTCTATACGAACCCTCCCAGGAACACGACTCCTGCGGCTTCGGCTTCGTGGCGGACACGAAGGGCCGCCCCTCCCATGACATCGTCCGCAAGGCGCTCCAAGTGCTCTGCAACCTCGAGCACCGCGGGGCCTCCGGGAGCGAGAAGTCCACCGGGGACGGCGCAGGCATCCTCACCCAGATCCCCCACGCCTTCCTCGCGGCGCGGTGCCGCCCCACAGGAGTCGAGCTTCCTCCTCCGGGAGGCTATGGCGTCGGCATGTTGTTTCTCCCCCCCGACGACCGCAACCGCCACGCCTGTGAGCGGATCCTTGAGGAGGCCGTGGAGGAGGAGGGGCAGCGGGTGCTCGGGTGGCGGGACGTCCCCACGGACAACGCCTCCCTGGGCATCACTGCCCGGACCAGCCAGCCGGTGATCCGCCAGGTCTTCATCGCCCGTGGGGCCCAGATGGCCACCGAGGATGATTTCGAGCGGAAGCTCTACGTGATCCGGCGCCTGGCTGAAAAGCGGGTGTCCCGCTCGGTACTCCCGGGGCGTGGCCATTTCTACGTCTCCAGCCTTTCCTGCCGGACCATCGTCTACAAGGGGATGCTGAATTCCGAACAGCTCGGCTCCTTCTACCCCGATCTCGGGTCGGACGCGTTCGTGGCCGGTCTGGCGATGGTCCACTCGCGGTTCTCCACCAACACCTTCCCGAGCTGGTCCAGGGCCCATCCCTACCACTACATCTCCCACAACGGTGAGATCAACACGCTGCGCGGCAACGTGAACTGGATGGAGGGCCGGCAGCGGCTCTTCGCCTCCAGCCTGTTCGGAGACGACCTGCAGAAGGTGCTGCCGGTCATCGATCTGGACGGCTCGGACTCCTCCATGTTCGACAACGTCCTCGAGCTGCTCTACATGGCGGGCAGGTCCCTGCCCCATGCCCTGATGATGATGGTGCCCGAGCCCTGGAGCCGGCACGAATCCATGAGTCCGCTCCGGAAGGCCTTCTACGAATACCACTCCTGCCTCATGGAGCCCTGGGACGGCCCCGCCTCCATCGCCTTCACGGACGGCACGAGGATCGGCGCCATCCTGGACCGCAACGGCCTTCGTCCCGCCCGCTGGATCCACACCAAGGACGGGCTCGTGGTCATGGCCAGCGAGGTGGGCGTACTGGATATCCCGGCCGAGAAGATCCTGCAGAAGGGCCGCCTCCAGCCCGGACGGATGTTCCTGGTGGATACCAAAGAGGGGCGCATCGTTCCGGACGGCGAGATCAAGGATCAGCTGGCCAAGGCCGAGCCCTACGCCCAGTGGCTGAAGGAGAACCTGGTCCGCATCAACGACCTGCCCGAGCCCCCCCACGTCAACGCTCCGGACCACGAAACGGTGCTGCGCCGGCAGGAGACCTTCGGCTACACCCTCGAAGACGTGAACATGATCGTGAACCCCATGGCCACGGATGGCGCCGAGCCCATCGGCAGCATGGGCACCGACATCCCCCTGGCCGTGCTCTCCGA
>CAIMBM010000216.1 GCA_903839205.1 uncultured Holophagaceae bacterium
AAGAGCACGCTGATCTGGCAGCGCTGGGCCTGGAGGGCCGGAGCCTCCTTGCTCTGGCTGGATTTCAGGATCTGGTCCACCACCTGGGGGCTGTGGTAGCGCTCCAGGCGCTGCCGGAACTTGGCCTCCCGCTCGCGCTGGATGCCCACGGCGGCGAAGTTCGCCATGGCGGAGAGCAGGTGCTCGTCCTCGCGCTTGAAGCCGCCCTTGTTGAGGCTGGTCTCCAGGTAGATCACGCCGAAGGCCTTCTCCTCCACGATGAGCGGCGCACAGAGGGCCGAGGTGATGCCGTGGATCTTGATGCTCTCGCCGGCACTGAAGCGCGGATCCATGCGGGCGTCGGTGGTGAGGATGGCCACCCGGTTGTCCATGGCGGTGCGGGCGATGGTGCGGCTGATGGGGTTGGTGTGGAGGCCCGGTTGCTCCTCCCAGACCAGCTCCGGCACCAGTTCCCCGGCCGGATCGGCCAGCAGGATGAAGCCCCGCTGGCAGGGGATCTGGGCGGTCACCAGGCCCATGACGGATTCCAGCAGTTCGGTGAGGCCCGCGGCCCGCAGCAGGGTCCCGGCCATGCTGGCCAGGCGCTGGAACAGGGTTACCGCCTCCCCGGCGGGATGCTGTCCGCTGGCCCGGGCCAGCATGGCCTCCAGGCTGGCATGGGGCACCAGGATCGAGCCGGAGGCGTCGAAGGCCCGGTCCTCCAGCGAGATCCTGGACACCGTCGATTTGGGCGCCAGGTTCAGGTTCAGGCCCGAGGCCGTGTCGGCGGCGCCGCCGTCGGGTACCCACTTCACCATGGCCTCGCCCAGCAGCACGGTGTCGCCGGGGTGCAGCGGCGCCGGATCGGCCAGGGTCACGCCGTTGAGGGAGGTGCCGTTGAGGGACTTCATGTCCATCACGTAGGGCTGTCCCTCCTTGAGGAAGATCCTGGCGTGGACCCGGCTCACGGCGTTCGCCTGGATCCGGATGGTGGCCTGGTCGCCGCGGCCAAGCGTCAGGCCCTCTTCAGTGAGGGTCACGGGGTGCATGGCACCGTCGACCTGGAGGGTAAGTTTCATGGTCCGTCCGGAGGGGAGGAGATTTTAACACGCGCTGCAGACGTTATCGGCAGGCCGCGCTATCCTATGAGGTTCCCCCGGAGCGGGGCCGGAGCGCCGTTGACCAAAGTCGGATTCATGTCCCTGGGCTGCCCCAAGAACCTCGTGGATTCCGAGGTCATGCTGGGGCACCTGCGCCTCCGTGGGTACCAGATCACGTCCGTGCTGGAGGAGGCCCAGGTGCTGGTGGTGAACACCTGCGGCTTCATCGACGCCGCCAAGCAGGAGAGCATCGAGGCCATCCTCCAGGCGGCCGCCTACAAGAAGGACGGCGCCTGCCGCCGGCTGGTGGTGGCGGGCTGCATGGTGGAGCGCTACCGGGAACAACTGCTGGCGGACATGCCCGAGATCGACGCCTGCCTGGGCACCCGGGACATCGAGCACATCGCCGAGGTGGTGGGCGCGGCGGACCGGCTGTTCGAACCCGAGCGCGACCCGGGCT
>CAIMBM010000217.1 GCA_903839205.1 uncultured Holophagaceae bacterium
CAGCACGTCACCGGCCTGCACTGAGGCGGGCAGGAGAGGCTGGATATCTGGCGCCTTGCCATCGAGCACGTAGTGCTTGGTTTCGCTGAGCCGGACCCCGGTGCGATCGCGCAGGAGGATGCGCACAGGGTAGCGGCCATCCTTCAGGCCCTCGGGCACGAGGAAGCGCCCCTCCCAGAGGTTCGAGCCGGGACGGCGCACGAGATCCAGTTTTAACCCGAAGGTGAAGAGGGCCGTGACGGTGGCAGTTCCTTCGTCGCACTCCACCCGAAGCACGGGGTCGCCTGGCTGGATGCGGCGCGGGCGAAGCAGAGAGCGGGGCGCCGCCAGGAAGGCGGTGTAGGGCGTGGTGAACTTGTAGCGCTTGGAGAGCTCGATGATCTCGTTCACCCACTCGCGGCGCTCACCCTCGGCCTCGATGCGGGCCAGCAGATCGTCCACGCGGGCCCGGGCCCAGCGGCGGGGCAGATCGCGGGCCTCCAGGGCTTTCTCCGGAAAGGCCGCATCGAGCCCCTGCCTGCCCCCGGGAAACAGAGACGAAGCCAGCTCGACGCGCACCTTCGGCTGGGGCGCCGCATAGCGGCCCACCCAGGCGGAGAGACTGCCGGGCTCCAGGGGATGCACGAGCACGGGGTAGATATGCCGCAGCTTGGGGTCGCCGCCGGTGACAGTAAAGGGGATGCGGCTTCTCACTGTCTTGACCGCGGTGGCATCTGGACCTTCTTCAGGGGCCAAGAGGCGCTTGAAGAAGAGGTCGCCCTCGATCTCCGTAGCGGTGTTGGAGAGCACCGCGGCCGAGGCGGCGCGAAGGGCCTCGCCCGCTTCGCCAACTGTCACGGCGGTGAAGAGGGGCGTGCTGCCGAGGACTCCACGCAGGGTCTTGGAGCCGGGGATGCCCTGGCCGCTGGTGAGCAACAGGATGCGCCCGTGCTCGCCCACGAGCTTGCGCGCCAGACCCACGGCCGCGCCGAGATTGGCACCGGGACCCAGCGCGTGGGCGCGCAGGGCCGTGAGTTCGGCTTCGATGTCCGGGGCCGTGGCGGGGCGGAGCCACGCCGCGCCAGCGGGCGTGCGGTCGTAGGGGATGAGGGCGAAGCGGTCCTCGCGGCCCAGCGACTGCAGCACCCGCACGAGGTGGGCGTAGGCCGTCTCCAGTCCAGCCCAGCGGTGACTCAGGGACGTGTCGAAGAGGATGGCGAGAGCCTGCGAAGGCCCCCGCGCGGCGGAGACCCTGGCCCCCGCACCACCATCCTTCGACCTGGCACCCGCAGGCGCCAAGGCCTCCAGGAGGAAGAAGCCATCCTTCTCCGGTGGAACTTCAGAGGGCCGCTCCCAGGGCGCCAGCGCCAGGCCCTCAGGCAGCACCCCATCGGGATTGCGGGCGAGGATGTCCTCGGCGCTGGTGGAGGCCGGCACCACGGTGATCTCGGCGCCGATCCCGGCCAGGGCCCGCAGGATGTTGCGCTTCACCCCGTAGTCGATGACCACCACCTTGTATTTCGCCGCCG
>CAIMBM010000218.1 GCA_903839205.1 uncultured Holophagaceae bacterium
CCCCGGTCGGCCCAGAACCGCTGCAGCCGGAGGATCAGTTCCTGGATGTGCATGGGGGACCGCCAAAACGAGCATTGTAGCGGGTTTTCGTCACTTTGGTAAGCTCGGGAGATGCTGATCCGCCCTGCCCTCCTCGCCGATGCCCGGGACCTGGCGTCCCTCGGGGAGCGCCTCTGGCGCGAGACCTACGAGGGCCTCATCCCCCCGCCGGACCTGGAGGGCTACGTGGCGGAGGCCTTCGGCCCCGAGCGGCAGGGCGAAGCGTTGGCGGACCCGGCCGGCCGGACCCTGGTCCTCGCGGAGGGGGGTTCACTCCTTGGCTACGCCTGGCTCCGGGCCGGGGGACCGGCCGCCGGGGTCCCCTTCGAAAATCCCCTGGAAGTGGCGCGGTTCTACGTGGACAGGACCCTGCACGGCACCGGGGCGGCCCAGTCCCTCATGGCCGCGGTGCTGGCCCACGGCGCCGCCGCAGGTCACGATGGCGTGTGGCTGCAGGTCTGGGAGGAGAACCCAAGGGCCCTCCGCTTCTATGCCAGGGCCGGGTTCAGGGATGTGGGGCAGACCGTCTTCCTGGTGGGGGCTCTGAGCTACCGGGACCGGCTGCTGGTGCAGGACCTGTGATCAGGCCTTGATCACATGCGTGTCGGCGAACAGGTCGTGCAGGCAGCGGCGGGTGGGCTGGAAGATGAGCAGGACATCCACCAGGTGGATGAGGCTTCCACTGCCCCGCACCTGGAAGACCATCTGCACCACGGCACCCACCACCGCGAAGGGGAGCCAGCGCAGGAAGAAGACGCGCCAGATGCTTGGTATGTCGCCCCCGCTGGTGATCATGCAGATCCCGAAGATCCGCTTGCCGATGGTCTGGCCCTTCTGCACCAGCAGGACGATCTGGGCGATGAGCACCCCCAGGGTGATGACTCCCGCCAGGATGAAGAAGACCGGCATGGACCCGAGACCGCCCGAGCGGATGGCCGAGGGGACAAAGACCGCCACGGCGACGAGAGGCGCCACGGCCACGACTCCGTCCACAAAGGTGGCGCCGAGGCGGCTGAGGCGCGTGGCGGCCTCCACTTCGTGGGTGTCCTGCGCCTGAAAGGGGACCATGGCCAGCGCTCCGTTCTTGACAGGGTGCAAAAGGTTCCAGCCCCTGGCAAGGGTTCTTTGGCCCTTGGAACGGGCGACTCACCCCAGTTCTTTGCCCTCTTCCCCCAGCCCTGTAGAATCCTCGTTTCCCGGGGAATGGAATGACTCGAAAGATCGAACTCCTGGCCGTCGGCGGCCATGCCCTCCACTCGGCACCCACTGCGCGGATGCGCGAGACACTCGGTCAGGCTGGGGGTACGCCATGAATCATCGGCGGATCGCGCTCTTGGCCATCGGCGGCAATGCCCTACTAAAAGAAAAGGAAAGCGGGCTCCAGGAGGAGCAGCTGGAGAACGCCCGGGAGACCGCCGAGATGCTGGCCCGGGTGGTGGCCGAGGGCTACGCGCTTTGCGTCGTGCACGGGAACGGACCCCAGGTGGGCAACCTGATCATTCAGCAGGAGGCCGGCTCCGGCCAGATCCCGCCCTACAGCCTGGATGTCTGCGGGGCCATGACCCAGGGGTCCATGGGCTACATGCTGGAGCGCATGCTCATCAACCGGCTGCGCTTCCTCAGGATCGACGCACCGGTGACCTCGGTGCTCACCGAAGTGGTGGTGGACAAGGAGGACCGGGGCTTCCAGGAGCCCACCAAGCCCGTGGGCCCCTTCTACCCTGAATTCCGGGCGCTGGAGCTCATGCGGTCCAAGCGCTGGAAGATGAAGGAGGATTCCGGGCGAGGCTGGCGCAAGGTGGTGCCCTCGCCCCGGCCCCTGGAGATCGTCCAGCTGGAGGCCATCAAGACCCTGCTGCAGGCCGGCCACTCGGTGATCGCGGGCGGCGGGGGTGGCATCCCTGTGATCCGCGACGCCAGCGGCTTCCTGGTGGGCGTGGAGGCCGTCATCGACAAGGACCGCCTCAGCGCCCTGCTGGCGGCCCAGCTCAGCGCCGACCTCTTCATCATCCTCACGGGCGTTGCCAAGGTGGCCCTGGACTTCGGCAGACCCACTCAGCGCTGGGTGGACCGGCTCTCCGCCGCCGAGGCCCGGCGGCACCTGGCCGAGGGCCAGTTCCCGGCGGGCAGCATGGGCCCCAAGATCGAGAGCGCCCTGGCCTACCTGGAGGGCGGCGGGCAGGAGGTGCTCATCACCACCGCCGAGGCCCTGGCCACCGGGGACCCCGCCACCGTGGGCACCAGGATCGTCCGAGACTGAGGTGATGGCCTTTTCATCCGTGTTCATCCCCCCGGCCAAGCAGTGCTTGTCGGGGATCTTGTGTCGTGTTCATCTGTGGCGGCATCAGGAGCCCCCATGTACGCCATGATCATCTGCCGCTACCGCCGCCCGCTGTCCGAGATCGAGGCGGTCACGGAGGCCCACCGGGCCTACCTGGGCCAGCTCAAGGAGCGGGGCGTCCTGGTGGCCTCGGGGCCCCTGGACCCGCGGTTCGGCGGCCTCTGGCTGGTGCGGGTAGGGGATGAGAACCCCCTGGCCGAACTGGACGCCATCCGGGACGGCGACCCCTTCTGCCAGCAGGGGCTGGCCAACTACGAGCTGCTCCCCTGGAAGGTCATGCAGGGCCGGGAAGGTCTCGACCGGCTCTGATCAGGCTGGGATCGGCGGGAGGGCCTCGCGCACGGCCCTGAGCAGGTCCTCCCCCTGGATCGGCTTGTGGAGGACCCGCGCCACATCCACCCGGCTGAGGGCCTCCAGCACGTCGGGGTCATGGGTGGCGGTCAGGACGATGACCGGCAGCCCAGGCTTGGTCTTCCGGGCCATCCGGGCCACCGTCAGTCCGTTGGAGCCGGGCATCTGGTAGTCCGTGAGGACCAGGTCCGGATTCCCCGCCTGGATGCGGTCGTGGATCTCCGCCGCCGTCACCTCTTCCCAGACCTCCACTTCATGGCCCCCCTGCTCCAGCATGTGCCGGAGCAGGTTGCACATGAGCTTGCTGTCGTCGATCACAGCGATCCTGGCCATGGGTGGACCCCTTCAGGTTGGCGCAGGTCCCGCCCTCTACTTCTTGGCTTGGGCCTTCTTGAAATCGGCGTAGCCCATGTCCACCTCGTTGATGTGGTGCTTCAGCCAGTTCGAGAGGAAGGTGGTGACCTCCATGGTCACGGGTTTCCCCTCGGCCAGCTTGGCCTGCAGATCCAGGGCCTTTTCCACCAGCTTGGCGTGCTCGACCTTGTGGGCGATGAGGTTGGGATAGCCCATCTCCTGCATGACCTTCTCTTCGGTGCCGAAGTGCTCGACGGTGTACTTCACGAGGAAATCCAGGCACTCCTTCACCTGCGTCTTCGAGGTCCCGGCCTTGAAGGAATCGGCGAGGTCGTTCACGGCCTTGAAGAGGGCCTTGTGCTGGGTGTCGATGATGCCGATCCCCGTCTCAAATCGGCTGTTCCAAAGCATGAGGGCCATGAGGTCTCCTATGAAGGTCCAGAAGCTCCATCGGCCCCCCGCGGGGGAACTTCACTTTTGGGCCCCTTCCTTCATGAAGCGCACGTAGGCCAGGTCCGAGCCATGGATGTGATCCCTCAGCCAGTCCGCCAGGAAGATCGCCACGTCCACGGTCACGGGCCTGCCCTCCGCCTGGCTCATCTGGAGGCCGTGGACCCGCTCCATCAGCCGGGCGTGCTCGCCCATGTGCTCGGCCAGCTCCGGGTAGTCCATCTCGCGCATGAACCGCTCCTCGGTCTGGAAGTGCTCCTGGGTGTAGCCCACGAGGAAATCCAGGCTTTCCTTCACCTGGGAGGCCGCATTCCCTTCCCTGAAGGACTCCGCCAGCCGGTTCACGGCCTGGAACAGGGACTGGTGCTGGGCATCGACCAGGGGGATCCCGGTGGCAAAGCGGCTGCTCCATACGGCAATGGCCATGGTTCATCCCCGAGAAGTGGAATCCAATGAATCGTCCCCGGGGGGTCGCCCCTTGAGTTCTTCGGCCTTCAGGACTCTGCACCGCTCAGGGGCTGGATCTGGAGCCCGGCGATCTTGACCTGGATTTCCTTCAGGCTGAACGGCTTCCGGATGCTCGATACGGAGGGGCGCTCCCGCAGCAGGGGCGCGATCTCCTGGTCGCTGTAGCCCGTGGCCATGAGCACCGGGAGGCCCGGGCGCAGGTCGAGGATGCGGGGCAGCGCCTCGGCCCCGCTCATGCCCGGCATGTTCATGTCCAGGATCACCAGGTCCAGGTCCAGCCCCTCCTGAAGCAGGCCCAGGGCCTGGGGGCCGCCGGGGGCCGCGGTGACGCTGTGCCCCAGCAGCTCCAGCAGGGGGGTGACCGACTCCCGGATGAGCTCGTCGTCATCCACCAGCAGGACCCTGAGGCCCGGCAGCGGCGTGCCCACCACGACCTGGGGAAGCCCCGGGGCCGGAGCGCAAGGCTCCACCCGGCCGGGGGGGAACCGCAGGACGGCCTCGGTGCCCTGCCCCGGCTGGCTGCGCAGTTCGAAGGCGCCTTCGTGGGCCTTCATGGTGCCGTAGACCATGGCCAGGCCCAGCCCCGTGCCCTTGCCCTGGGGCTTGGTGGTGAAGAAGGGTTCCATGGCCTTGGCCAACACCTCGGGGGCCATGCCTGTGCCCGTGTCCTTGACACGCAGGAGCAGGCCGCCCTCCCGGGCGGCAGTCTGGATGCGGAGGGACCCGCCCTTCGGCATGGCGTCGATGGCATTCACGCAGAGGTTCATGAGCGCATGGCTGAGGGCCCCCGCGTCGCCCCGGACCAGCCCGACCCCCTCCTGGAGGTCCAGGTCCAACTGGACCCGCTGGAGCGTGAGGTGGCTCAGCAGCTGGCTCAGCTCCCGCACCAGGTCATTGAGGTCGACGAGCCGTTCCTCCTGCAGGTCCTTCTGCGCGAAGTAGAGCAGGCTCTTCACCACCCCCCGGCCCCGCAGGCAGGCGTTGGTGATGGTGTCGAGGTTCTTGGCCACGGGCGAGAAGGGATCCGCGCTCTCGCGCATGGCGGAGGACAGGCTGAGGATGGCCCCCAGCACGTTGTTCATGTCGTGGGCCACCCCGCCGGCCAGGCTGCCCAGGCTCTCCAGCTTCTGGGCCTGGTGGAGCTGGGCCTCCAGGGAGCGCCGCTCCTCCTGGTCCCGCTTCAGGCCCGTGACGTCCTCCTTGATCGCGATGTAGTGGATCAGCCGGCCCTGGGCATCCTTCACCGGCGCGATGCTCGCCCGCTCGTGGTAGGGTTCGCCGCCCTTCCTGAGGTTCTCCAGCTCCCCGGTCCAGATCTCGCCCCGACTCAGGGTCTGCCACAGCTGCTGGTGGACCTTGGGCGGCGTGGCGGGCGACTTCAGGAGCCGGGGGTTCCGGCCGAGGACCTCGGCGGCGCCGTAGCCGGTCACCGTCGTGAACCAGGGGTTCACGTACTCGATGGCCCCCGCCGCGTCCGTGATCATGACGCTGAAGGGGCTCTGGTCCAGGGCCGCGGACAGGGTGTGGAGGGATTCCTCCATCTCCTTCCGCCTGGCCTCGCCGGCCAGGTGCTCCAGGGCGAAGGAGATGTCGCCGGCGGCTTCCTCCAGCAGGGCCACCTCGTGTGTTCCGAAGAAACCCTTTTCCGTGGAATACACGCAGAGGGAACCGCAGACCAGGTCCCCCTGCCGGATGGGGAAGGCTGCGGTGGAGGCATAGCCGCAGCGGATGGCCCGGGCATGCCAGGGGCTGGCAGCTGAACTGCCCAGGAAGTCGTTCTCCACGCAGGACACGCCCTCCCGGATGGCCCGGCCCGTGGGGCCCCGGCCCATGGGCGTGTCGTCGCTGCGCACCTCCAGCCCCTCCAGGTAGCCGTGCGTGTCTCCGTAGGCGCTGGCGACCCGGACCTCGTGGGTGGCGGGATCATCCCACCCGATCCAGGCCATGCTGAAGCGGCCGAAGGTCACCATCACGTCGCAGATCTTGTCCAGCAGGGCCTCGCGGGTGGGGGAGAAGACGATGGCCTGGTTCACCTGGCTCAGGGCGGCGTACATCTGGGTCAGGCCCTCGAGCTGGCGGGCCTGGGCCCGGAGCTGGGTGATGTCCCGGACAATGCTGAGCACACAGGGTTCGCCTTCGATCTCGATGAGGCTGGCGGACATGAGACCCGTGAGCACGGAGCCGTCCTTGCGGCGGAAGGAGGCCTCCAGTCCCTCGACCATGCCATCCCGGCTCAATCCCTCCTGGAGCCGCAGGCGGTCTTCTGCATGCACCCACAGCCCCAGGTCTCCGGGCAGGGAGGAGCGCCCCAGGACCTCCTCCGCCGCGTAGCCCGAGACCCGCGTGAAGCCGTCATTGACCGCCACGTAGACGCCGTCCGAGAGGCGATTGATGTTGACCGAGTCGGGACTGGCCTGGAAGGCCTTGGAGAACTTCTCCTCCGAGGCGCGGAGGGCCGCCTCGGCCTGGCGCTGTTCCGTGATGTCCCGGATGGCACCGGTCAGGGAGAGGGGCCGCCCGTCCGCGTCCCACTGGAGTTCCCCGGTACCCCGGACCCACCGGGTCGTGCCGTCGGCCTTCCGCAGGATGGGATACCTCAGGTCGAAGCGCTCCTGGCGCGCGATGATCCCGGTCACGTAGGCCTGGAACTGTTCCCGGAAGGAGGGGGCGACCAGGTCCAGCCAGCCCTGGAGGTCGCGGGGATGGGTCTGGTCGATGCCCAGGATCCGGTCCAGGTAGGCGCTGCTCTTCCAGACGTCCTTGGCGATGTCCCAGACGTAGGTGCCGATCCCGCCCGCCTCCTCGGCGTCCCGCAGGAAGCGCTCGCTCTCCTTGAGCTCGATTTCGGCCTGGAGCCGCCGCGCCTCGCCGGCCAGGTGGTCCAGGGCGAAGGAGATGTCCATGGCCGCCTCTTCGAGGAGGGCCGCCTCCTGCTTGCCGAAAAAGTCCCTGTCGGCGGCATAGACCGCGAGGGCCCCGCAGACCTCGCCGCCCTCGAAGATGGGGAAGGCGGCGATGGAGACCAGCCCGGCGGCCGCGAGCTTCTCCCGCCAGGGCGCGGATTCCGGCGTGGCCAGGTAGTCGTGGATCAGGCAGGGACGCCCCTGGCGGATGGCGGTGCCCACGGCCCCCCGGCCCTCCGGAGAGTCGTCGCTGCGCACGACATTGCCGTCCAGCACACCCTGGGTGTCCCCATGGCGGGCGGCCACCTCGACCCGGTGCGTGACCGGATCGTTCCAGGCGATCCAGGCCAGGCCGCAGTGGCCCAGCTCGACCATGACCTCGCAGATCCGGTCGAACAGGGCCTCCCGGGTGGGGGACCAGACGATGGCCTGGTTCACCTGGCTGAGGGCCGAGTAGAGCCGGGTCATGCGCTGGAGTTCCCGCTCCTGGGCCCGGCGCTCGGAGATGTCCCGGCCGAAAGTGATGAGCCGCAGTTCGCCGTCCAGGGGCATGGCCCGGGAGCTGACCTCCACCGGGAAGGTGCTGCCGTCCTTGCGGCGGTGAACGGCCTCGAATCGCCCTGATCCGCTGGCCTTCACCTGGCTGAACAGGGCCTGGCCTGCGGCCCGTTCCTCCGGCGAGCGGAGGTCCAGGACGTTCATGGCCTGGAGCTCCTCCAGCGTGTAGCCGTAGCTCTCCAGGGCCCTCGTATTGGCGTCCTGGATGCGGCCCTCCCCGTCGATGAGGAGGATGATGTCGTTGGCCTCGCGCATCAGGAGCTCGAAGTGCTGGAGGAGGTTCAGCTGCTTCTGCGACCGCTCCGCCTCGAGGTGCCTGAGCAGGACGCCCAGGGCCCCGGCCACCAGGCTCAGGGCCGCCACCAGGGCCAGGGTGCCCACCCAGACGCGCTGGCGCAGGGGTCCGTAGATCTCCGCCGTGTCCACCTTGGCCACCATGAACCAGGGGGTCCCGGGCACCCGGCTCAGCACCGAGAGGACCGGGACCCCCCGGTAGTCGACGCCCGTCACCAGCCCTTCCCGGCCCAGGACCGCCTGGGTGGCGGGCAGATGCCCCGTGGAGGCCAGGGGCTGGCGCAGGGTCAGGGCGGTTCCGGCCCGGTGGCGGAGGTCGTTGAGGAAAAGGACGCTGTCGCCCTCCCGGCGCACCAGCAGGGTCTCCGCGCTGGGGCTGGGGGTGGGCCAGGACTGGACGAGGGGGAAGAGGAACTGGCGGGGGTCCAGCACCAGCAGGAGGACCCCCTGGGCCCTGGCCCCGGCCCGGAGCCCGATGGGGGCCCACAGGCCCAGGTGGATCTCCGATTGGCCCGGATGCCGGTGCAGGTCCTGGACCAGCACCTCCCTGGAGGCCAGGGCCGCCTGGACCTCGGAGGCCTCCAGGCCCCGGGTCGGGCCGGCTTCCTCGGGCACCGCCAGGCGGACGCGGCCCTGGCCATCGAAGAGCACCACCTGGCGATAGGTGCCCTTCTGGAGGGAGGTCATCCAGACCCGCACTTCCCCTTCGGGCGGCGCCGAGGGCGAGCCCTCCAGGAACCGGCTCAGCTGCGTCTGCAGCAGGCCGCCGTGGACGACCTGCTCCGCATCGCTCCTGCGCTCGTCCATCCAGCTGCCGATCTGCCGGACCTTGGCGGAGGCGATGGTCCCGAGTTCCCCCTCGGCCCGGCCCTGCGCCAGCTGCAGCTGGCCCCTCAGGTAGAAGGCTCCGCTCACCAGCACCAGGGCGCCCAGGGACAGGAACAGCGTCCACACCGCCGAGGACACCCTCAGGACAGAACCTGCGCGGCCCCTGCCCGGTCCCTGGCGGAAGGCAGCCAGAGGCCAGGTGTCCATGCCCGCCCCCAGGTGCAGGGCGAAGGCGAGGGTCCAGGCGCAGAGGGCCGAGGGCAGGGACATGGGGACCAGGCGGGTCCCGTACAGCAGCGGGGCCCCCGCCGCGTAGCTGATCAGCACCAGGGCGCCGATGGTCTCGGGCACCATGGCCACGAGGGCCGCGACTTGGCGCTTGGACCAGGAGGCGTCGGGACGCGACCAGCGGAGCAGGAACGCAGCGGCGGCGCCCAGGAGGGCCAGGTCCGTCAGCAGCGAGGTCACCTGCAGGCCGGGCCAGCGCCCCAGCATCCACCCTTCGAGGGCCGGTGTGCCCCCTCGGGCGTGGCCCAGGGCCAGGAGCAGGCTGGGCAGGGCCACCAGGACCGCCAGGCCGCAGGCCACCTGTCGGGCGGCCGGGGAGTCCGGCCGCACCTCCGTCAGCAGGAGGGCCCCAAGGAGCAGGAGCACCAGGACCGCGCCCTGGGGAGCCATGGGTACCAGGTCCCGGTCCAGGGTGGCCAGGGTGCGGATGCCGAGGAAGGTGCCCAGGAGCGCCAGGCTGGCCAGAAGGCCGGCGGCCAGGGCCAGGGCCACCCTCAACCTCCGGAGGGCGCTCATCCAGAAGGGGCCCTGGGGCGCGAAAAATTCGTCCATCAATGCCGTCCTCGATCCTTCATCGGCCGGATTGCCTGGTCTTTGAGTCCCGGGCGACCAGGAATATTACCGGTCTATCTTCATTTTTACCATCCAAGGCGTCCGCTATGCGGACCCGGTTCGGATCAGCCCCGATGCCAGACATACCGGTCGATGCTCTCGGCCCGGAAGCCCACCTTCAGCCAGAAGCCCCGGGCGGTGAAGCGGACGCGATCGGCCACGATGAGGGCATGCTCCCCCTTGAAGTGATCGATGACGACCCGGGCGAGGCCCTGCCCTTCGAATTCCGGGTAGACCATGATCGAGAACACCGTGAACTGGCCCGGCTCGATGCGGCAGCGGGTCTTGCCAACCTGGGTGCCGGCCTGCTCCAGGTCGAACCAGTCGTAGTCCCCCAGCGCTTCCGTGCGCGGCAGCTGGATCAGCTCCAGGTCGGGCCCCAGGCGCACCCTCATCCCGCGAACCCCCGGCAGAAGGCCTGCACATTGGCGCCCAGGTCCTGGAGGTAGTAGCCCCCCTCCAGCACGGCGAAACGGCGCCCCCGGCAGAGACGGAGCGCGGCCTCCCGCACGAGGTGGCCGATCCGATGGAAGTCCGGGGTATCCAGCTTGTGCCCCACATCCAGCTTGTAGGCATCGAAGCCGGCGGAGACCGCGACGATGTCCGTGCGCTCAAGGGCCGCCAGGCGGGCCTCCACCAGGTCCAGGTACTCGGCCGCCGTGGGCGCGAAGGGGTTGAAGACGTCGGCCC
This sequence comes from uncultured Holophagaceae bacterium, assembly GCA_903839205.1. Taxonomy (GTDB): domain Bacteria; phylum Acidobacteriota; class Holophagae; order Holophagales; family Holophagaceae; genus Geothrix. The sequence continues at coordinate 10,177 of CAIMBM010000218.1, forward strand.
GGGGCCAGTGGGCCAGCACGTCCCGGGTCCCGTCCCCGGTATGGGCGTCGATGTCGAGGACGAAGGCGCTCTCGATGCGCCCCTCGGCCCTCAGGACCAGCAGGGCCAGGGCGAGGTTGCTGAAGGTGCAGTGGCCCCAGGCGCCCACGCGCGAGGCGTGGTGCCCGGGCGGGCGGACACAGGCGAAGGCGGGCTCGCCGCCGTGGGCCAGGCGCCCGGCGAGGATGGCCCCCCCGGCGGCCAGACTGGCCATGGCGAAGCGCGGTCCATCCTCGGTCACCCGGTGGACATAGCCGGACTCGTGGGCCAGCAGCAGCTGCTCGATGGTGGCGGGCTGGGGGGCGACACAGTCCCAGGGACCGGGCAGGAGGCCGCTCAGGGCCGCTTCCATCCTTCCGGGCAGGGCCGCGTTGTCGCTGGCATAGCCCGAATCCCGGAAGCGATCGTCACAGACGAGTTTCATGGGGCCTCAATCCTGGATGAGGGACTGGTGCACGTTGTCCAGGCAGGTGCGGATGAAGGCCCCGGCGTGGTCCGCAATGGGGTGGCCGTGGCCGGGATAGATGGTCCTGACCTCCAGCCCGGCCAGGCGTTCGAGGGTGGCCACGTAGGCCTTCGGGTAGGCCCCCAGATGGTCCGTGATCCGGTACAGGGTGTCGCCCGAAAAGAGCGTCCCGGACTCGGGCAGGAACAGGCAGACGGAATCCTCCGAATGCCCCGGCGTGTGGAGCAGGAGGCCGTCCTGGTCGCCGACCCTCAGCGGCAGGCGGTCCCGGATGGGCCGGTGCCTCCGTCCCGCCGGGAGCCAGGCATAGGTGTCGGGGCCGAACTGCCGGTCGAGGCCCTCCAGGCCACCCACGTGGTCGAAATGGCCGTGGGTGAGGACCACCTGCTCCACGCTCCGCTTCCCGATGCCCTTGGGCAGCCGCGCCATCTCCCGCAGGAAGTACGCGAGGTTGTCCGGATGGCTGCTGCCCGTGTCGATGAGCGTGTTGCGGTCCGTGGCGGTGTTGTTCTCCCCGAGCACCCAGTAGCAGACGCAGGAATAGTCCGAGGGGTCATCCAGGTGGAGCGGGATGACACGCATGGGTCAGCCGACCGGCTTCTGGAAGAGGGGCGTGCCCCGCTCCACCCGGGGGAACCGGGCCGAGAAGGCCTCAGGCATGGCCTGGTTCCCGTCCAGGGCCAGGAAGCCGCCGGGCAGCAGGGCCGAGTGGAACATCTCCAGCACCTGCACCTGGTCCGCGGGGGAGAAATGCATCAGCACGTTCTTGCAGACGATGAGGGACTGGCCGGTCTCGGGCGGGACCAGGGTCAGCAGGTCATGCTTGAGGTACCGGACCCGCTCGCGGATGGGGGCCGTCAGGCGGAAGGCCTCGGGACTCTCCGCGGGCTCGAAGTACTGGTCCCGGTGCGCCGCGGGCACCCAGAAGACGTCCTGGCGGCTGTACTCGGCCCGGCGGATCCGCTCCTCGAACTGCGCGTAGTTGCTCTCCTCGTAGTCCGTGGCGAGGATGTCGAGGTTGCGGAAGTGGAAGGCGCCCAGCTTGGCGGCGAACAGGATCGCCAGGGTGAAGGGCTCCTCCCCGGTGGCGCAGCCCGCATCCCAGACCCGGATCGACCGCGCGTGGCTGATGGCCGGGATGACGAGGTCGCTGATGGCATTGAGGGCGTCCGTATCTCTGAAAAAGGAGGTATAGGCCATGGGTCGCAGGTCTTTCTGGGCGGCAGCAGGAACCGGGGGCCGGGGTTCGGCCCTACCTCCCCATCGTAAGGGCGGGGGTTGGACCTGAGTTCCCGCCCGGTGTCATGCTCTCGCCTGGAGATCGGCATGGAGACTCGGGGCGACGCCGCGGAGAAAAAGCTCGAGGAGCAATGGCGGGAGTGCGAGGCCGCTTTCCGGGCGGTCTTCGACATGAGCCCCGTGGCGCTCTACCTCCACCGGGATGGCAGGTTCGTCCGGCTCAATGCCGCGGCGCTCGGGCTCTTCGGCGCCCAGGACGCTGCCCAGCTCATCGGCCAGTCCATCTTCGACCGGTCCCCCGCCGGGGAAGGCGCCGCGCACCGGGCTCGGATCCAGGAGGCCCTGGATGGGACGCCGGAACCGCGGTTCACCGAGACCCGCCTGCTCAGGCTGGACGGCGCCGAGGTGGACGTGGAGGTGCTGGACCGGCTGGTGAGCTACCAGGGCCAGCCCACCCTCCTCGCCTCCACCCATGACATCCGGGAACGGAGGCAGGCCGAGAAGGCCCTGGCCGAGGCCTTCGACCTCCTGGAACTCAGCGGGGAGCTGGCGAAGGTCGGGGGGAGCCGGCTCCAGGTCGCGAGCATGCGGCAGGTCTGGACGCGCCAGACCTTCCGCATGCTCGATCTGGAGCCCGGGGACACGCCCGACTTCGAGGAGGGCCTGGCCTACTACACCGCCGAGGCCCGGCCGGTCATCCGGAGCGCCGTCCAGGCCTGCATCGAGACCGGCGCCCCCTTCGACCTGGAGCTGTCCGCCGTCACGGCCAAGGGGCGGAGCATCCAGGTCCGCACCCAGGGCTTCGCCGTGAGGCAGGAGGGGAGGACGGTCGAAGTGATCCGGGTCTTCCAGGACATCACGGACCGGCTCCGCCGGGAGGGGCAGGAACGCCAGCTCGAGGCCCGGCTGCATGAGACCCAGAAGATGGAGAGCCTGGGCCTGCTGGCCGGGGGGATCGCCCACGACATCAACAATGTGCTCGCGTCCATCCTCGCCCTGGCGACCGTCCATCGGCGGAAGGCGGTCGAGGGCTCCCCCCTGGGCCAGGACATGGAGGTGATCACCAAGGCCTGCCTCCGCGGCGGTTCCCTGGTCCAGTCCCTCCAGACCTTCGCCCGCCGGGGCCCCCGCGAGCGGCACCTGCTGAATCTGAACGACCTCGTCCGGGCGGTAGCCGGGGAGCTGGAGGCCAGGGCTGCCGCAGGGATCCGCCTGGGGCTGGAGTTGGACCCGGACCTGCCCGCGCTGGACGGAGAGCCGGCGGCCCTGAGCCAGGCCCTCATGGCCCTTTGCGTGAACGCCCTCGAGGCCATGGCGGAAGGGGGCAGCCTCCGGATCTGGACCCTGAAGGACGGGCCCGACGGCCTGCTCCTGGGGGTCGAGGACAGCGGCGCCGGCATGGCCCCGGAAGTCCTGCGGCAGGCCATGACGCCCTTCTACAGCACCAAGGAGTCGAGCCGGAACCCGGGCCTGGGGCTGGCCATCGTGTACCGCATCGTGGAATCCCACCGGGGGACCATCGACCTGCAGAGCGAGCCAGGGCGGGGGACCCGGGTGCGCCTCCGCTTCCCGGTTTCGTAGGGGCCCCCTGCCCGTTCTGCGGATCCTCCGGCGCTTTCTGCCCGTTTTACACCCCGGAGACCCGGGGCCCGATAGGGAGCTACGGACCTCCCCTCCCACAGGAACCCCATGCCCCACAGCTTCGATCCCCCTGTCCACGTCCTCCTGGCGGACGACGAGGAGGTCTACCTCCGGGCCACGGCCGAGCTCCTGCGGGAGGACGGCTTCCTGGTGGACACGGCCCCGGACGCGGCCCAGGCCACGCGGATGATGGAAGCCATGGTCTTCGATGTGCTGGTCTCGGACATCCGCATGCCGGGCAACCTCCGCTTCGAGTTCATCAAGCACGTCAGCCAGGTCGCCCCGGACCTGCCCGTGATCATCGTGACCGCCCATCCGACGGTGGAGACAGCCACGGAGTCCGTGGGCCTCCCCGTGGTCGCCTACCTCACCAAGCCCCTGCCCATCGAGCACCTCATCGAGAACCTCCTCCGCTGCGCCGCCCTGGTCCGCACGCGCCGGGCCATCGGACGGTACACGAAGCACATCAAGGTCTGGTCCGAGAGCCTGCAGCAGCTCCAGGAACCGGGGCCCAACCCCCAGGCCACTGCACCCAAGCGCCTGGCCCAGGAGGTCCTGGGCCTCTCCCTGGGGAGCATGGCTAGCCTGCTCTCGGACATGAGCTCCCTCTTCGAGACGGCCCTTGGCGAGGCCCCGGGATCGCTCCCCTGCGTCCTGGGCCAGTGTCCCCGCCAGAACGCCAACGAGGAGGCCCTGCGGGACACCATCCGGGTGCTCGAGCAGACCCGGCATTCCTTCAAATCCAAGGAACTGGGGGAGCTTCGTCTGAGGCTGGAGCAGAGTCTCAGGGCTTGATGCGGCGGGGCCACCCCGGCTGGAGAACCCGGTCCCCCCTCTCGATTCCGAGCCCGGTCAAATCTGCCCGAGGGGCCCGGGTCCAGGGAAAGGGGGGATTTTCAAGCCCCTGGGCCAGCGGCCGATAGGGTGGGGCAACCCATCCCGCCCCGGGAGCAGGAGGCCCTTCCCCGCAGCCACGCGGTCTGCCCGTGGAAGGCACCCCCCTTCCGCCCCCGGAACGGGGCCGCCCTGCCCCCCATGAACGCCCCGCGCCACCCGACGGGACCCCCTCCCCCTCCCGGATTCGTCGATGCCGATCCCCGAATCCCCTTGGCTCCCCTCCGGCTCCCCTTCCGGGCTGAGTCCGGCGGCCCTGCCCCTGGACATGTTCCCCCAGGCCATCACGCTGGTGGACGGCCAGGGCCGGATCCTCCAGGCCAATGCCGAGGCCATGCACCTGCTGGGCCTGGTCGCCCCGGGAGCGGAGCCGCCCTCCCTCGAGGACCCGCACTGGAAGCTGATCCGGGCCGACGGGTCCCCGGTCCCGGCCGGGGACCTCCCCGGACCGCGGGCCCTTCGCGAGGGGCGCCGCATCGACGAAACGGAACTGGGGGTGCTGCGGCCCGACGGTGAGGTGGCCTGGCTCCGCATGACGGCGGTGCCCCTGGGCCCCGACCTGGCCCTCCTCACCCATGGGGACGTGTCCTCCTTCCGGCGCAGCCGGGACATCCAGGCGGCGGCCTCCCGCCTCGCCGAGCAGGCTCCGGGCCTCTCCCTGGAACAGCTCCTCCGGGCCACCCTGGACGAGGCCGAGCTGCTGACGGGCTCCTGCATCGGGTTCTACCATTTCGTGAAGGAGGACCAGGAGACCCTCCAGCTCCAGGCCTGGAGCACGCGCACCGAGGCGACCTACTGCCGGGCTGAGGGCAAGGGGCTTCACTATCCGGTCTCCCAGGCCGGCGTCTGGGCCGACTGCCTCCGCACGGGCCAGCCCCTGATCCACAACGACTACGCGAGCCTGCCCAACCGCCGGGGACTGCCCGAGGGCCATGCCGCCCTGGTGCGGGAACTGACCGTCCCCGTGCACCGGGCCGGGCGCGTGGTGGCGCTCCTGGGGGTGGGGAACAAGGCCACCAACTACCACGAGTCCGACGTGGACACCGTCCACCGCCTGGCGGACCTGGCCTGGCATCTGGCCGAATCGAAGCGCGTGACCCTGGCGCTCGAGGCGAGCCTGGCCACCAACCAGGCCCTCATCCAGGCAATCCCGGATCTCATCTTCATGAACCGGCAGGACGGGGAGTGCCTGGCCGTCCATGGCCCGGTCCAGGGGCTCCTGGGCCTTCCTCCGGAGACCTTCCTCCACCGGAAGCTCCAGGAAGTCCTCCCCCGCCGCCTCGCGGTCCAGATGCTTGGCGCCTTCGCGGAGGCCCTGGGGGTAGGCACCGCCCAGGAGCTCACCTGCCTGGCGCCCATCGCCGGAGAGGAGAGGCAGTTCGAGGCCCGGGTGGTCCCCTGCGCCCCGGACACGGTCCTCACCATCGTCCGCGACATCACCCAGCGGAAAAGGGCAGAGGAGGCCCTCCGGGAGAGCGAGCGACTGCTTCGGGAGTCCCAGGAGATCGCCCAGCTGGGCAGCTACGTGATGGACCTGGCGACCGGTTGTTTCCAGACGTCCCCCGCCCTCGACGCCATCCTCGGCATCGATGACCAGTACCTGCGCTCCGTGGAGGGCTGGACGGCCCTGATCCACCCGGACTGGGCCCAGCCCATGAAGGACCACCTTTTCCAGGAGGTGCTGGGCAACCGCCAGCCTTTCGACAAGGAATACAAGATCGTCCGGCGGGGCACCGGCGAGGAGCGCTGGGTCCACGGCCTGGGCCGGCTGGAATTCGACCCCTTCGGGGTCCCGAAAAAACTGATCGGGACCCTCCGGGACATCACCGAGCCGAAGCGGGCCGAGGCAGAGAAGGCCCAGCTCCAGGAACAGCTGCAGCAGGCCCACAAGATGGAGAGCCTGGGCACCCTGGCCGGGGGCATCGCCCACGACATGAACAACGTGCTGGGGGCCATCCTGGGCCTGGCCTCGGCCCACCTCGAGGTCCAGCCCCCGGGAACGCCCGGCCACCGGGCCTTCGAGACCATCGCCAGGGCCGCGGTCCGGGGGGGCGACATGGTGAAGCGCCTCCTGGCCTTCGCCCGCCAGGGCCAGGCCGAGGAGCGCGAACTGGATGTGAACGCCCTCCTCCAGGAGCAGATCCGCCTGCTAGAGCACACCACCCTGGCAAAGGTGCGCCTCGAGCTGGACCTGGCCGAGGGCCTGCGGGCCATGCGCGGGGACGCCGGCGCCCTGGCCCATGCCTTCATGAACCTCTGCGTGAACGCCGTGGACGCCATGCCCGACCAGGGGACCCTCAGCCTCCGGACCCGGAACGTGGACAACCACTGGATCGAGGTGCGGGTGGAGGACACGGGCACCGGCATGCCCCAGGCGGTCCTGGACCGGGCCCTGGAACCCTTCTACACCACCAAGGGCCTGGGCAAGGGCACGGGGCTGGGCCTGGCCATGGTCTACCGCACCGTGCAAGCCCACCGGGGCCAAATGGAGCTCCGCAGCCAGCCCGGCCGGGGCACCCAGGTGCGGCTGCGCTTCCCGGCCTTCGAGCCCCTGGCCGAAGGGGCCTCGGCAGTCAGCCAGGTCACGACTGAACCCGCCCGCAGCCCCCTCTCGGTGCTGCTGGTGGACGATGACGAGCTCATGGCGAATTCCATGCAGGTCCTGCTCCAGTCCCTGGGTCACACCGTCCTCACTTCCGCCAGCGGGGAGGAGGGGCTGGCGGCCCTCGAGGCCGGCTTCGAGCCGGACGTGGTGATCCTCGACATCAACATGCCCGGGCTCGGCGGCAGCGGCACCCTGCCCCGGCTGCGCGCCCTGCGCCCCGGGCTGCCGGTCCTGCTGTCCACGGGTCGCGCCGACCAGGCGGCCCTGGACCTGGCCAAGGCCTACCCCGCCGTCGCCCTGCTGGCCAAACCCTTCTCCCTGCGGGAACTGCAGGGCTGCCTCGAGGCCTTCGGGTCGGACTGACCCAGGTTCTCCCCTGCTTCGGAGCCGGCCCCCGGGCCGGCTCTTCTCTTAGTTCCGATAGATAAATAATCTCCCCGGCGGACCATTTATTTACTCAAAAAAATAATCATTAAAGAAATTCAAGTCGGGCGTGCCCCCCTCCGATGACGTCGAGGTAACCAATCTTGCTCGAGGAGCAGGATGCCTTTTCGGGCAGACATCTGGTCTGCAAGTGGAAGGCGCAACCATACGGTCCCCGGGGCCGGCGGTTGCGCCTTTTGACGTTTCCCAATCCCAGATCCAGCTCCTCCAACCTTCAGCCAAGGAGATCCAGCATGAAACGCACACTCGCCCTGGCGGCCCTGCTGATCATCGCTCCCCAGGCGAAGCTAGCGGCCAGCGAGGAGCCCGCATCCGCCTACCGGCCGGGCTCCACCAAGGAACGGCCTCGGGCTGCCAAGGAGAATGAGAAGAAGAAGCAGGCCCATCCGGCCAAGGTGGCCGAGAGCAAGGACTCCGCCCGACTGAAGGCGCTGGAGCAGGAGAATTTCCGGCTCCGCCAGGAACTGGCCCAGAAAGGTGGCGCCGCCCTCCAGCCCGGATCCGAAGCCGCCTCGCCCGAAGGCGCCCTGGCCGAACTGAAGGCCGGGAACACCCGCTTTGTCCTGGGCAGCCGGACCCGCTCCCAGATGGGCTACAACGACATCGCCCTGCGTCAGACCCTCGCCAAGGGCCAGGCGCCCTTCGCGGTCATCGTCACCTGCAGCGACAGCCGGCTGGCGGACAACTTCATCTTCGACCAGGAGCTGGGTCGCCTGTTCACCATTCGGGAAGCCGGCAACTGCCCGGATACCCAGAGCCTGGCCAGCATCGAGTACGCCGTGGAGCACCTGGGCTCGAAGGTGGTGGTGGTCCTGGGCCACGAGTCCTGCGGAGCCGTGAAGGCCGTGATGGAATCGGGTCCCACGCCCCTGCCCGGCAACCTCTGGAGCCTCCAGAACGCCATGTCCGGGCTGCTGGAGAGCGTCCACCATCAGGCCGGTGAGCCCACCGGCACCTACATGTCCCACCTCGTGGAGGCCAACGCCCTGCGGCAGGCGAAGGTGGTCATCACCCGCAGCAGCATCGTCGAGCACCTCTGCCACGAAGGCAAGTTGACGGTGGTTCCGGCGGTCTACGACCTGGCCAGCGGCCAGGTGCGGTTCCTGCCGGCGGTCGCCTCTGAAGCCCCCGTACCGGAAGCCCATCCCTGATTCCAGCCCACACTCCCGAATTCCCCTTTCACACGCGACCTTCCGCGCCCCAGACACACCCCACCTTTTCCAGGAGAAGCCTCATGCGATTCCTCGACAACACCAAGATCGGGCCCAAGCTCATCGGGGCCTTCCTTGTAGTGGCCGCCCTGCTCGTGGGCATGGGCTTCCTGGCCAGCAACAAGATCCACGCCCTCGACGAAGCCGACACCAAGCTCTACGAGAAGATGACGGTCCCCCTTGGCGAGATCGGGGAATCCATGCAGCTGTTCCAGCGCCTGCGGGTGAACGCCCGGGACGCCATCATGACCGGCGATGCCGACAAGTTCGGGGCGCGGATCGCGGACATCAATGCCAAGCAGGCCAAGATCGAGGAGTCCTTCCAGAAGACCATCCTCACCGACACGGGCAAGGAGGCCTTCAAGAAGTACAAGGACGCCACCCTCCGCTACGACCGTGTCACCGGAAGGATCCTGGAACTGGTCGGGGCCGGTAGGACCAAGGAGGCCGAGACCCTCCTGCGGGGCGAGGGCTTCAAGATCGGGGAGGAAGTGACGGCTGAACTGGAATCCCTTCAGAGCCAGAAGATCACCCTGGCCAAGAAGACCTCCGACGACAACACGGTCATGGCCGACGGGGCCAGTCGCCTCATATACATCTTCATGGGCATCGCCGTGCTCTTCTCCATCGTCGTGGGCTGGGTCCTCACCCAGTCCATCACGAAGCCGCTGACGCAGGGCGTGGACATGATGAAGGAGATGGCCAAAGGGCACCTGAGCACGCGGCTGAAGATGGAGCGCACCGACGAGATCGGCGACCTGGCCCGGGCCATGGACGGCTTCACGGACAACCTCCAGACCATCGTGGGCGGCCTGCAGGAGATCGCCAAGGGCGACCTGAGCCGCGAGTGGGTGGCCGCGGACGCCCAGGACGAGATCAACCCGGCCCTGAAGCAGGTCCGGACCAACCTCCAGGCCCTGGTGGCGGATGCCGCCATGCTCAACCAGGCCGCCGTGGAAGGCAAGCTGGCCACCCGGGCCGACGCCGCCAAGCACCAGGGCGACTACCGCAAGATCGTGCAGGGCGTCAACGACTGCCTGGACGCGGTCATCGGGCCCCTCAACGTGGCCGCCGGCTACGTGGACCGCATCTCCAAGGGCGACATCCCCCCCAAGATCACGGACAAGTACAACGGCGACTTCAACGAGATCAAGAACAACCTCAACCAGTGCGTGGACGCCGTGAACGGCCTCGTGGCCGACGCGAACCTCCTCAGCGTGGCGGCCGTGGAAGGCAAGCTGGCCACCCGCGCCGACGCCACCAAGCACCAGGG
>CAIMBM010000219.1 GCA_903839205.1 uncultured Holophagaceae bacterium
ATCGTCGTTTCGGCCACCAGGCCCTCCGCCAGGGGGCGTGACCATGGCCTTGGCCCTTGGCATCTCCGCCTACAGCCTCATGGAGGGGGTCTACCTGCCCGAGGACTTGGGGAAGCTGGCGTACCGCTTGGGCTACACGGACCTCGCCCTGGTAGACCGTGGGCTTCACGGCTTTCCCCGAATGCGTGAGGCCGCCGACAAGCTCGGCCTCCGGCTACACGTAGGCAGCCGACTGCCGCTGGGCGACGGCGAAGTCTACGTTCTCCCGCTGGACCCCGAGGGCTACACCGGGATGAACAAGGCCCTGACCGACAGGGCGCACGGTCGCTCATGGATGTGGCCAGGGAGCTGCGTGCTCCTGGCGGACAGGTGGGGTGTGGCCTTGCAGTTGCGGCACGAGGCGCGGGACACCGAACAGGTGGCCATCCTCATCGGGGGCGGTGGCTGGCAGGTCGCCCAGAGGGCTCGGGCCGAGGGCATCGCCGTGGCAGGCCCACAGGTGCTGCGATTCCTGAAGTCGGAGGGGCTGGCCATCCACAAGGTCAAGCGGGCGATCGCCATGAACGCCATGCTCCAGGACCTGAAGCCCAAGGACTACTGGGAGCCGCGCCTGGCCGCCAAGACCTGCACGGCGTGGGAGCAGGGGCTCTCAGAGGAAGTGAACGAGGGCACCCGGCGCCTCGAAGCTCAGCTCGGAGGGTGGGCGTTGCTGTGGGGGACGTGGGTGCTACCAAACCCGCCGCACCTCAGCCCCGGCGAGGACCTGGCCGAGAGGTTGTGGGCCGAGGCCCGTGAGGGTATCCGTCGCCGCTACGGCGCCGTGTCCGACCCGAAGGTCCACCGCCGCCTGGAGAAGGAGATGGACCTGATCCTCCGAAAGGGCTACGGGGGCTACTTTCTGGTCATGCAGGCCATCACCCAGAATGCCTCCCGGACATGTGGACGTGGCAGTGGTGCCGCCTCACTCCTCAGCTACCTGCTTGGCATCACCAACGTGGACCCCGTCGGCGCCAACCTGATGTTCGAGCGGTTCCTCAACGAGGACCGGGAGGACCCGCCCGATCTCGACGTGGACTTCGCCTGGGACGAGAGGGATGAGGTCCTCCAGTGGGTGTTCAACACGTTTGGGCGTGATCACGTGGCCATGGTCGCAAACCACAACATGTTCCAGCCCCGCGCCGCCATCCGCGAGGTTGCCAAGCTCCACTGCCGACCCGAAAGCGAGATCGCACGGATGTCGAAGCGGCTGCGGACCTGGGGCTGGGAGGACGAGGCCGGACTGTCTGTGAAGCTCGGGCGGACGACCCGAACCGATGCGCCCATGCCCGAGCCCTGGCCGGCCATCATCCAGATGGCAACCCGGCTCGTCGGCCAGCCGCACCTGCTCTCCGTGCACCCCGGCGGCACGGTCATCACCCCCGGGCCCCTCTGGGAACATGCACCTAGCCAGCCCGCCCCGGCGAAGGATGGCGTCTCGATCCTCCAGTGGGAGAAGGACGGCGTGGAGTCTTACGGGTTGGTGAAGCTCGACCTGTTAGGCAACCGGTCTCTCGCCGTCGTCCGTGATGGCCTTGCCGTCCTGGAGACCAGGGGAGAGGCACCGGAACGCCGCACGTGGTTCCCTGAACAGGACGAGGTCACCCAGGACCTGATGGCGAGGGGTGACACCATCGGCGTCTTCTACGTCGAGAGTCCGGCCAGCCGCATCCTCCAACAGCGAGTAGGCAGAGGCGACTACGAGCATCTGACCATTCACAGCTCATTGATCCGTCCCGCCGCCAACCGCTGGGTGGACGCCTACGTCTCCCGGACCAAGGGTGAGGCCTACGAGCCCATTCACCCATCCCTCGACGACCTGCTGAGTGAGAGCTACGGCGTTCTCGTCTACCAGGAGGACGTGATGCGGGTGGCTCAGGGCATGGCCGGGTTCACCTACAAGCAGGCCGACAAGTTGCGGAAGGCCCTGGGGAAGAAGGACCACGCCGCCCGCGTCCCCGACTACAAGGCCGCGTTCATGGACGGCTGCCGGACTAACGGCATCCCCGAGAAGGGAGTCGAGGAGGTCTGGAGCATGGTCGAGACCTTCACGGGCTACTCATTCTGCAAGCCGCACTCCGCCAGCTATGCCCGCGTGAGCTACGAGAGCGGCTGGATCAAGGCCCATCACCCCGCACCCTTCTACGCCGCCGTGATCAACAACCAGGGCGGGTTCTACCCCGCCATCGCCTACCTGGGCGACGCCCGGCGCCACGGTGTGAAGGTCCTGGGCCCGGACGTGAACGAGAGCGACGCCGGATATGCCCCGGATGGCGACCACGCCCTTCGCGTCGGGCTCAGCTTCATCAAGGGCTTGGCCAAGGCCGACCTGGAGAAGCTGCTGGTCGCCCGGACGGAAGGCGGCGCCTACCAGGACCCCCAGGACCTCCAGGCCCGGGCGAAGACTTCCGCCAAGGCCATGGAGCTGTTGGCCAGGGCCGGGGCCTTCGACCGGTGGGCCCCCGACGGAGACCGGACGCGGCTGCTCTGGGACAGCGTGGGTGGCCTGCCCAAGGGGGTGGCCCCGAGACCCACCGGCCTCGTCCAGCGGGCCAACCAAGAGATGGAGCTTCTGGGCATCACCCTTGAGCTACATCCAGCGGCGCTCACCCGAGGACAGCGCCCCGGAGAGGACTACCCCCATCGCGCCGGGCAGGTGCCCCACCGCATCGGTCACGAGAGCCGGTTCTGGGCGCTCGTCGTGGCGGAGAAGCTCGTCCTCACCAAGGACGACCAGCCGATGCAGTTCGTGACCTTGGAGGACGAGACTGGCCTCGTCGAGGCCGTGGTCTTCCCCGAACCGTTCCGTCGTCGGGGGCAGGGATTCACCGTGGGGGAGGTAGTCCCGGCCAGGGGGGTGGCGGATCTTCAGGACGGAGTCGTGATCCTTCGATGGCTCTAGAATGTAAGGACCATGTTCAGTTGGGCCATGATGCTCACGAGAACCCATAGGTAAGGGGCAGTCCCAGGTGAAGCACCAGTACTTTGGCGACATCAACGACTACCGGAAGTACGGCCTCCTGCGCCTCCTGGCCGTCGAGGGCGGCTTCAAGTTGGGGATCACCTGGATGCTCACGCCCGCTGACGGTCGCCCCGATGGTGGCAAGATCGACTACCTGGACCAGCCTGGGCGTTGGCGGGCCCATGATCCAGACCTCTTCGATCACCTTGCCAGCGCCCTGAAGGGCGACGGTGCACGGAACCTGGGGGCGCTGGCGGCCCATAACCTTATACCCGGGGCCCGCTACCACTCAGACATTCTTGAAGACGGGGTCGCTGCTAGGGCGGCGTATATGAAGACCATGCTCGACGCCTTCAAGGGCTTGGACATGGTCTTCTTCGACCCTGACAACGGCATGGAAGTGAAGAGCTGCCCGCCGGGCAGGAAGGGGTCATCGAAGTTCCTCGCCTGCCATGAGGCGGCAGCCACCTTCGCCACCGGGGCGTCCTTGATTGTCTTCCAGCACTACTGTCGGGTCGAACGGGGATCGTATGCCCGGCAGCAGGCCCAGCGCCTAGCCGACATCACCGGGGCCAAGGTGATTCTTCCTGTTGCCACCGCCCACGTATTGTTCCTTCTGGCCCCTCACCCCTGTCATGTCCCCGCTGCCCAGAGAGCCCTAGAGGCCCTGGACACTAGGTGGCCAGGCCAGTTCTGGCATGTTGACTCAGGCTTGAGGGACCATTCCGATGCCCATGTATATGAGGGGCCGAAGGAGG
>CAIMBM010000220.1 GCA_903839205.1 uncultured Holophagaceae bacterium
CCGCAAGGAAGGGCCCGCAGGGCAACGTGGTTCGTTGTTCAAGGGACCTGACGCCGCGGGGCGCTCGCCTGGCATCATCCCTTCGGGCGAGGGGTGGCGGGCGTCGCGACGCTTCGTCACACTCGTCTCGCGTAGTGCCTGCTACGCTTAACTCGCGTTCCTTGCTTCGCTCGCCCGGCACCCCTCGCGCGGCGACGTGGGGTTTTGCTAGGTGTTCTTTGTGAGGTTGCCCATGCATTACGTCGTTGCCAACTGGAAGATGAACCTGGCCGCCGAGGAGGCGAGGGCCTTCTGCGAGGACCTGCTCGGGCGGTGCACTCCCGGGGCAGGCACCGAAGTGGGGATCGCCCCGCCCTTCACCCTGCTGCACCTGGTGAGCGACCTGGTCCGGCCCCTGGGCCTGCAGGTCTTCGGGCAGAACGGGCATGCGGAAGCCAAGGGCGCCTTCACGGGGGAGATCTCCATGCCCCAGCTGCGCGACGCCGGCTGCTCCGGCGTGCTCCTGGGCCACAGCGAGCGGCGGCAGTTCTTCGGCGAGACGGATGCGGCCCTGGCGAAGAAGGTCAAGGCCGCCTGGCAGTGGGACCTGCTGCCCCTGCTCTGCATCGGCGAGACCCTGGCCCAGCGGGATGCCGGCCAGACCCTGGACGTGCTCCGGCAGCAGCTGTCCATCCTCACCGAGACCGGGCCGGGCCCCCTCTGGGTGGCCTACGAGCCCGTCTGGGCCATCGGGACAGGCCGCCGCGCCGAGGCCGCCCAGGTGCTCGAAGCCCATGCCTTCATTCGCGGCGAGCTGGACCGCCACATGGCGGGCACCGACTACCAGGTGCCCATCCTCTACGGCGGCAGTGTCACACCCGAGAGCTTCCCCGAGCTGCTCACCCTCCCCGAGGTCGCCGGCGGCCTGGTGGGCGGCGCCAGCCTCGATCCCCGGAAGTTCGCGGAACTGGTGAAGCAGGCGGGCTAGTCTCTCGTGGCATAGCCAAAAATGAAGCATTTGCCACAGATGAACACGGATGGACCCAGGTGAAGGTCATTCAACATGATCTGTGGTCATCTGAGTTCATCTGCGGCAGAAACGCCTTTACTCATGACTGGTGAAGATCCCAGCTACCTCCGAGGCCAGCCAGGCCAGACCGGAAACACCCAGCCAGTGGGGACCTGGGTTCACCTGTTGGCTGAATTCGTAGGAGGAGGCTGGATGCTCGGGGATCTGCACCGCGGCCCTCTTAGCCTCCTTCAGTTCTTCGATCTCCAGTTCCCGGGCGCGGTCGAGACCTCCTTCTGAAATGAAGGCCAGCACCCGGCGCAGCTCGTCCCGGTCGAACCAGAGGCCATGCTCCTTGCAGACATCCAGCACCACGCCGGAGCGCCGGCCGTAGTTCACGCGGTTCATGCGCTGCCGGCAGGCGGGACAGGGGCGGTACTGGACCACCTCCAGGGAGAGCAAGGGCGGCGCCGTGGGCGCCGTCAGCGCGCCGAGCACGGCGCCCTGACGTTCCCGGCTGGCCCCGAGCTGCTCGAAGACGGCGCGGTCCAGCCAGAGCCCCCCGCAGGCGGGGCATTCCTGTACGTCCAGATCACCCACCCTGGTCGCGGTCAGGGGCTTGGTGCAGGCAGGACAGGGGCCGCCCGCCGAAGGAGTCCCCTGGCAAGGCCTCAGTGCCGCACCGCAGCCCGGGCAGTGACTGGCCGAAAGGGGAGCCAGGGCAAAGCAGGCGGGACAGGCCACGGTGGCCAGCTGGGCCTGGCAGTAGGGGCACTGCAGTGCGTCGGGGGGTACCGAGGCGCCGCACTCGGAACAGTGGAGGGCCCGGGCCTCCATCAGGAGCGGGGCGGCGGTGGTGGCGGTGGGTTGGGTGAAGGCGGGGCCGGCGGTTGGGCCGGCGCGGGCGGTTGCGGATTGACAGGTGGTGGCGGGG
Organism: uncultured Holophagaceae bacterium; assembly: GCA_903839205.1. Classification (GTDB taxonomy): domain Bacteria; phylum Acidobacteriota; class Holophagae; order Holophagales; family Holophagaceae; genus Geothrix. Next base: position 1,923 of record CAIMBM010000220.1, read on the forward strand.
GCGGCAGTGGCTGCGTCGGCGGCGGGGGAGGCGGGTTCGCAGGTGGCGGGGGCGGCGGATTCGTGGGTGGCGGCACAGGAGGCTCCGCTGGAGTCGGCCTGGGACCATCGCCCCGACCCGGGCCAGGCTCCCCATAGAACCGCTGCTCGCTGTATCGCGTCAGCTGGAAATAGGAAGACAGTTTCTGTACGACCACCCGGGCGAAGCCCTTGGCCTCCTCCTCCCGGATGCGGCCGTCGTCATCCCGGTAGCCGCGCGGAAGGGGATCCATGGCCTCCACCACCTCCCTGGGCTCGATGGAATCGACCCACAGCGGCTCCGGGTTCCCTGGCTGGACGAGCCGCACCTCGGCCCGCACCGCCTGGGGCACATAGCCGAGGCGATGCTGCACACGCTCCTGGTGCGCCGCCACGCTGCCGCCCACCCAGAGGCCCCAGAACAGGCCATCCACGACCCCCCAGCCCCGGTTGCCCGAGGCGGCGCTGAGGGCCCCCACGGTGACGCCGGTGGCTACGCCGACGGCCGCCGGGCTGGGGGAGCCTGGACCGGGTGCAAGCTCCCGGATGTCCACCTGCAGCTCCGCGGCGCCCACCGGGGGCATCACCCCTTCGGGCACCACCATCAGGCGCGTGGAGAGCCTGGCCCGCAGGGCGGAGGCGTACTCCTTCTGGAATGCCACGTGATCCGCAAGGCGCTCGGGCAGGGTCACGGTGACCCGGACCGGGGCGGGCCGCTGGCGGAAGGCCTCCACCTCGGGGCGGAGGCAGCCGAGGCCGAGCAGGAGTGTTGGAACGAACAACCAGGGAGCGAGCCTCATGGGAGACCTCCATGCCTAGTGTGCGACTGAGGGCGCGAAGGTGTCCAGGTTCCAGCCTCCGCCTCCCGATAGAATGACCCCGAGGTCGCCTCATGCTCATCCTGATGGAATCCCACGCCACACCGGACCAGGTGCGGGAGGTCCTGTCCCTGCTGGAAGGCGCGGGCATCCGCTGCCAGGTGAACGAGGCGCCGGAATCCCTGAGCATCGTGGCGCCGAATGCTTCCAAGGTCCTGAAGGCCGACCGCATCGAGCCCATGGCCGGCGTGCGCCGGGTGGTGCCCATTACCAGTCCCTACAAGCTGGCCAGCGCCGACGCCGTGACGGGACGGACCATCGTGGACGTGCGGGGCGTGCGGATCGGCGGCCCGGAGCTGGCGCTGGTGGGTGGGCCCTGCGGCGTGGAGAGCCGCGAGCAGCTCTTCACCGTGGCGCGCTACGTGGCCGAGGCCGGCGTGAAGCTGCTGCGGGCGGGGGCCTACAAGCCGCGCACCAGCCCCTATGCGTTCCAGGGCCTTGGGCCCGAAGGCCTGCGCCTGCTGGAGGAGGTCCGCTCGGAATTCGACCTCGGCATCGTCACCGAGGCCACGGAAGTCGAGACCTTCGATGCGGTGGAACAGAGCGCCGACATGGTGCAGATCGGGGCCCGCAACATGCAGAATTTCGCCCTCCTGCGCCGGGCCGGCCGCTGCGAAAAGCCGGTCCTGCTCAAGCGCGGCCCCTCGGCCACCCTCGAGGAGTGGCTCTACGCAGCAGAATACGTGCTGGGCGAGGGCAACCGCCAGGTGGTGCTCTGCGAGCGGGGCATCCGCACCTGGTCCGATCATGCCCGCAACACTCTGGACGTCAGCGTGGTGCCCGCGGCCAAGGCCCTCACCCACCTGCCGGTGATGGTGGACCCCAGCCATGCCACGGGGCGCCGCGACCTGGTGATCCCCTGCGGCCTGGCGGGCGTGGCCGCGGGCGCCGATGGCCTCCTGGTGGAGACCCACTGCCACCCCGAAAAGGCCTTCAGTGACGGCCCCCAGGCCCTGCTGCCCTCGGATTTCATCCGCCTGGTGGCACAGGCCGGAGCCGTTCACCGGGCGCTCCAGGCCCCCAGCCTCACTGGGCTCTGGATGTAGGACCCGGGCTCTGCCACACTAGGTGGTTGGAGTTTCCATGAACGGCCTCGCCCTCACGCTTCTCATCGTCTTCGGCATCCTCCTCATCGGGACGATCCTGTTGCAGCCCGGCACCAAGGGCGGCCTCGGGGCCTCCTTCGGGGGGGGCGGCGCCAATTCCGCCTTCGGTGCCCAGGGCGCCACCCCCTTCCTGTCCAAGACCACCTACTGGCTGGCCGGCGGCTTCCTGGCCACGACCCTGTTCATCGAAGTCCTCATCATCCGCGAAAGCCGTTCCGTCCTCGACAAGACGCCGGACAAGCCGGTCGCCACCGCGCCCGCCACGCCCGCCCCGGCCCCTGTGCAGGTCCCCGCCGCTCCCGCGAAGAAGTAGCTTCGCGAAACCGGTCATTGACTGCATCTGCGCTTTGAGCGACACTTGACCTTCCACGTTGCCCGCGTGGTGAAATTGGTAGACACGCCATCTTGAGGGGGTGGTGGCCACAAGCCGTAGCAGTTCGAGTCTGCTCGCGGGCACCAAGTCGAGAGCGCCGGAAACGGCGCTCTTTTGCTGTCGGCTCCCAGCGGTCAATTCAGCAGGGCTTTTGTATCCTGGGCGAGAAGACGGCGGGCGGCGGCCCTGATATCGGCGGGCGGAAGGCTGCTCCACCAGGCGGGTGCCCCGGCCTGGTGCTGCCCCAGGACTTGGGACAGTCCCTCCATCAGGCGCCGGTTGGCGAAGGCGTGGGGCTGGTCCCGGCTGGAGGATTGGTTGGCTTGGAATCCAGCCAGCAGGGCGGCGAGGGTCTGATCGGCCAGGGCGACCTCGACCAGCTTCGCCCGGTATTCCAGTTCCGGCTGCTTCAGCCCCGGATGTAGGCGGTTGTCGCGGAAGTGCTGGCCCTCGTGGGCAAGGTAGCTGATCCGGAAGGATTCGGAGCCCAAGTCGTAGGCCTGGGCGACGCAGTACAGCCGGTCCGGCCGGGTCCAGCCTCCCGTGTGGAACTGATCGAGGGTGGCGTACCCCAACCAGCCCAGGCTTGCGAAATCCGAGAGCATGACCACGGTGACCTGCTCCCGCCCATCCGGGAGGTCCACGTCGAATTTGGACTCGGTCTGCCCCCTCCATAACAGCAGTTCCCGAAAGGGGCTCGTCACGCCCAGGAGCCCATGGCAACCATGGCGTTCCAGTTTGGCCAGGAGCGGCGCTTCCAGTGCGTCGAGGTCCGGGGGAGCCTTGGCTTCGAGCCGGTGGTCCAGCAGTTTCGTCAGGGTCATCGCCAGGGAGCTTTCCGCAAGCGCTGGGGGCTGTTCGCGGAGCATGAGCTGCTTCCAGTAGGTGCGGTAGGCCGCCAGTACCTGAACGGTCCAGGCGTCGAGGCCGGCGGGCACGGGATCCGCCTCACTCCCGGTGAAGCGGGCGAGGATGCCATCCCGAAGGCGCCGTGGCCCTGCCCCCATCGAAGCGGCAGGCAGCGCCCTCAGGAGGGGCAGGGCACTTTGGAGGTCCCCCTGGAGCAGACAGGCCATGCCCCGGTTGAAATCATCACTGGCGGCCACGGCGGCTGGACGGGGCGTCCCCTGGGGGGCCGCAGGCCGGTGGGTCATGCACCCATTGGACACCAGGACCAAGGCCACGGCGGTCCCGCTGAGCACTGCCTGAAACCGGTTCATGCGCGAGCCCCCCGTTGCTGGACGAATGGAACCACGAATTCCCAGAGGCACCATTTTACGTCCCGCACCTGCTCCGACCAAGCCGCCCCATCCCGTCCTCCGGCGTGATCGATCCGGGCCGACCTGATAGCGTCGAGACATGCCCTGGCCCGCCTCTGCCGATCTCCTGGCGCCCCTCTCCCCCTGGTTCGACCGGGTGCGGCGGGACCTGCCCTGGCGGGCCTCGGACCTCGATGCGCCGCATCCGGATCCCTACGCCGTGCTGGTCTCGGAGCTGATGCTCCAGCAGACCCAGGTGGCCACGGTGGTGCCCTATTTCACGCGCTGGCTGGCCGAGTTCCCGGATCCCTTCAGTCTCGCCTCGGCCAGCGAGGACGCCATCCACAAGGCCTGGGAGGGGCTGGGCTACTACCGCCGGGCGCGCTTCCTGAAGGCGGCGGCCCGCTCCGTGGCCGCGGAAGGCTGGCCCGGCGACCTCGCGGGGCTGGCAGAGCTGCCGGGCCTGGGCCCCTACACCGCCGCCGCCCTGGGCGCCATCGCCTTCCAGTGGCCCACCCCCGCCCTCGACGGCAACGCCTTCCGGGTGCTGGCGCGCCTGCTGCTGGTCGAGGGCGAGGTGAGGGCCCGTGCCGCGGACCTGCGCCGCTGGCTCATCCCCGCCCTGGAGCGCCACGGTCCCTCCCGCATGACCCAGGCGCTCATGGAACTGGGCGCGACGGTCTGCGGCCCCTCGCCAACCTGCGGCCTCTGTCCGCTGGCGGAGCCCTGCCGGGCCCGCCTGCGGGGGCGGACCGGGGACATCCCACCGGCGGCGAGGCGGGCCCGGCCCAAGGCGGCCCGACTCTGGCTGCTCGCCTTCGAGGCAGAGGGGCACCTGCTCCTGCATCGCCCCGCCGCCAAGGGCCTCCTGGCCGGCCTCTGGCGCTGGCCCACTCTCGAAACCCCGGCCCCGGGGTCCACGCCCCCCGCCCCTGGCCCCACGGCCACCACCGCCTGGCCCGGCTGGACCCAGGTCTACACCCATCGCCGGGAGGCCGTGAGGCCCCTCCACATCGAGGTGGCCTCCCGTTTCGAGCCAGCCGACGGCCTCGCCTGGGTGCCCCGGGCGGAGCTCGAGGCGCTCCCCCTGGGGAGGCGCGACCAGCGGCTCCGGGACCTGCTGGGGACTCCAGGCCAGGCCCCGCAGGAGGCGCCGGGAAGGGCAGAGCTGATCAGAGCCTGTGCAGCCCCTTCGGCGTGATCTGCAGAGCCAGCGGAGGCAGGCCCATGTCCCCCAGGGCGGCCTCGGCCGTCTGGCGCCTCCCGTCCTTGACCACCAGCAGGCAGCAGCCGCCGCCACCGGCGCCACAGGGCTTCATCCCGCCATACCACCCCTCGCGGCGGCCCCGGTCCCGCACGGCCCGCATGGCATCGGTCTCCACGGCCGGGGAGAGCCCCACCCGGGCCCGGCCCTCCCGCTCCAGCAGTTCCGCCACGGCCGCCGGATCTGAAGGCAGCGCCTGGGCCATGGCCCGGGCGATCTCCCGGATGTCCGCCAGGGACTGCCGCGTCCGGGCGTCGCCCTCGATGAAGCGCTTGTAGGCCTCCCAGTTCGTCAGGCCCGAGTGGTGGGGCTTGCCCGTGTAGAAGACCACCAGATCCGCCAGCAGGTCCGGGTGGGGCTCCAGCCGCTCCCACCGCGGGGCGGGGCCGTCCCAGTGCAGGGCCAGGGCCCCCCCCAGGGCTGCCGGGTAGTAGTCCTGCCAACCGGCGGGAGTTTGAAGCTCCATACTTTCCAAGTCCCGCAGAATTTGGATCTTGGAAGCAAGACCTTCACCAGCCTCCTCGTGAGTGGCCGCCCCCAGGAGCCCCACCCCCAGACTGGAGGAGACCCCGAGGCCCGAGCCCTGGGGCACGGGACTGTGAATGCTCACCGAGGCGGGGGGCCTGCCCGAGGCGGAAAGCACCCGCCAGGCCCAGGAGAGCCCCGGGGGTGGCGCCTCCGGCCAAGTCTCGAAGGCCAGGTCGATGCCCAGGTCCCGGCTCTGGAGCCGGTGGCCCGGTCCCTTCCTGGCGATCTCGAGGCTGATCCACAAGTCCACGGCGGCGTTCACGGTCACGCAGCCGCCCATCATGGCGTAGATGGGCCACAGGTCCAGCGTCCCGCCCCCAAAGTCCACCCGGACGGGGACGCGCCAGCTTTCGGTGGTCATGGCGGGAGGGCTCAAAGGCCCAGGTCGCTCAGTTCTTGCTGGGCGGTGCGGGCTTCGGCACTGCCCGGGAACCCATCCACCAACTCCTGGAAGGCGATGACGGCGGCGGGCTTGAGGCCCTGCTTGAGCAGGCACTGGGCGCGCTTGAGCTTGGCCGGCAGGTACTGGGGCGAGGCCGCGTGATCCTTGATGATCCGGTCGAAGGCAGCCTGGGCCTTGTCGAAGGCGCGCTGGTTGTACTGGCAGAGGCCCAGGAAGAACAGCGCCTCGGGCCGCTTGGCGCTCTGGCGGTAGGTGTTCAGGAAGAGGTCGAGGCCCTCGGCGGCGAGGGGGTAGTTGCCCCGGTTGTAGTCCAGGACGGCGGCGTTGAAGGCGCGCTCATCCTCGGAGGTGGCGGCCGCCTGGGGCTCGGCCTGGGGACGGATCGGGCCCTTCGTCTGCTGGCTGTTGAGGCGGTTGTTGAGGGCGCGGGTGGTCTCCTGGACCTGCCGCAGGCTGTCCTGGAGGTCCGCCTGGAAGCGGCGGTCCTGGGTGCGGGCCTCGGCAGCGGCCTGCTGATCGGACTGGGCCTTCTTGTTGCCATCCTCCACGGCCTGGCGCAGCTTGAAGACCTCCAGCTTGAGATCCCCCACCTCAAGTTCCACACGGCGGAGTTCCTCCTCGGATCCGCAGCCGATCGTGAGCAGGCCGGCCAGGGCGGGAATCATCAGCGTTCGGATGGTCATAGGAACTCCTGAACCGTTTTCAATCCTAGACGAAAAAAGCGGGGGCGACCGCCCCCGCTTTTTTCGCGGCCAAACAGCTTACTTCAGCTTGAACTCGTCGCGGCGGTTCTGGCTCCAGCAGGCCTCGTTGGCCTCGGTGCAGAGGGGCTTCTCCTTGCCGTAGCTGATGGTGGTGAAGCGGGCCTCGTCCACGCCCAGGGTCTTCAGGTAGGCGAGGGCGGCGGCGGCGCGCTTGTTGCCGAGGGCGAGGTTGTACTCGTTGGTGCCGCGCTCGTCGCAGTTGCCGGCGATCTCCACCTTGGCTTCAGGGAAGGCTTTCATGAAGTCCGCGATGTGCTGGAGGGTGGGGCGGTCGTTCTCCTTGATGTCCGACTTGTCGAAATCGAAGTGGATGTTCATGAGGGCCTTGGCGGCGGCCATGTGGACCGTCTCCTTCACAGCCTCGGCGGCCTTGCGGGCGGCCTCCTCGGCGGCGGCGCGGTCCGCGGCGGCCTTGGCATCGGCAGCGGCCTTGGCATCCGCAGCGGCCTTGTCGGCGGCAGCCTTGTCGGCGGCTTCCTGGTCGGCCTTGGCCTTGTCCCAGCCGTCATTCCAGCCCTGGGCCATGTAGGGCTCTTCCTTGTTGGTCACATAGGGGTTGGTCGCGCGCGGCTTCCCGTCCTTGAACGCCTGATAGCCCTCGTTGAAGGCCCTCTGGGTGTCCGCCTTGATCTGCTCGGCCGTCTTGGGAGGCTTGCAGGCTAGGCTGCCGAGGGTGAGCACGATGGCTGCGGGCACGACGTAGATTCCGTATCGCATGGGGTGGTTCCTCCTGGATGGGGTCGAGTATAGACCCTGATGGGGTATTCCGTGGAAGGGTGGTGGTTAAGAAACCGCTAAATAATATTATCGTCCGCGAATCCAGCGGGGGCTCTGGCAGCCGGCCAGGTCGCTCAGACGGACGATCTGGCGGCCCGAAAGGTCCGTCGTGAAGAGCTGGGAGGAGCCGAAACGGTTGCTGGTGAACACGAGCCGGCGTTCATCAGGCGACCAGGCGGGCGATTCAGACGTGCTGACGCCGGTGGTGATCTGGTAGGCCTTCCCTTCACCCAGCTTGTAGACGAACAGATCGAACTTCCCCTCGAACCGGGACACGTAGGCCACCATGGCGCCGTTGGGGCTCCAGGCGGGGCTGGCGTTGTAGAGGCCTTCGCTGGTGAGGCGGCGCAGGTTCGAGCCGTCGTCCTGCATGAGGAAGACCTGGGGGCCTCCTTCCCGGTCCGAGGTGAAGGCCAACTGGTTCCCGTTGGGGTTCCAGGCCGGTTCGGTGTTGATCCCGTTGCTGTCCGTCAGGCGCCGGGCCCGCCCGGTGGCGAGGTCCAGGACCATGATGTCGCTGTTGCCGCGGCGGTCGCCCTGCACGAAAGCCAGGCGCTTGCCGTCCGGGGACCAGGTCGGCGAGGAGAGCATGCCCCCGGCGCCGCTGGCCGGGTAGAGCCTTTCGTGGGGCCCGTCCTTCCGGCGCTGGCCCCAGATCTCCGGCGGACCCGCCTTGTAGGTGACATAGGCCAGGCGGCCGTCCGCCGCCACCGTGGGGGAAAGGGTGAGGCTGCCATTCCGGGTGAGCTGGACCAGGTCCGCCCCGTCCCGGTCGATCTGGAAGAGTTCCTTCACGCCATTGGACACCTGGCGCACGAACACGATCCGGCTGGAGGCCACGCCCTTCTCGCCGGTGAGCCGGCCCACCAGGTCGTCGGCGAGGTAGTGGGCCAGGTAGCGAAGGGGCACGACCTTGTTGGCATTGTAGGTGCGGCTGAACAATCCGCTTTCGGCGGCGGTGTCCAGGACCGAGGCCTCCAGCTTCAGGTCGCCACTGGCGGCCTTTGTGAGTCGCGTGCTCAGCAGCCACTGGGCTCCGGCTTCCTTCCAGGCCTTGGCCGGCGCGCCGTCCACTGGGAGGCGCTCCTGGAGCACGGCGATGATGCCCGTCTCGTCCAGGTCCCGCCTGAGCACCGCGGTGAACTCCGCGGCGATGCTGGCGTCATCCAGGCCCGTGGCCTTGGGCGCGGTCATGGCCAGCACCAGCTTGGTGCTGCTGGTGGCCGTCAGCACCACCTCCGTCTGCTGGGCGGAAAGCCCCGCGGCCGCGAGGACACAGAGCAAGGTCCGAATGAGGAATCGCGGCATGGCTTCTCCGGGGGCTTTCAGCCTATCAGATGAGACGGATGGCTCCGAAGTTCCGCCTCCTGGAGTACTTCCGCGAGGCGCTCGAAGAGGGCCTGGTTCCTGGGCGGGACGGGCAGCCTGCGCATCTCCTCGAGGCTGAACCAGCCCCAGGCCAGGTCTGTGCGGGGGTCACCATCCGCTTCGACCAGGTAGGCCTGTAGGCGCACGGGGCCCTCGAGCCTGGCGCAGGGCCGGGCCGTGCGCAGCTCCAGGCCGGTCTCCTCGCGCAGCTCCCGCCGCAGCGCCTGGCGGGGCGTCTCGCCGGCCTCGGACTTACCGCCGGGGAACTCCCAGAGCCCTGGCAGGACCGCGCTTCCAGGGGCGCGCCGCTGCAGGAACCAGCGCGATCCGCGCCGGAGGAGGGCCAGGGCCACCAGGGTCATCCGCCCTCCCCGGCGGGACCCTCCAGGTCCGCCAGCTGGACCAAGCGGTCCGCGTAGCGGCGACGCAGGGTCTCCACCCAGACCAGCTTCAGGCGGCCATAGGAGGGACGGAGTTCCTCTTCGACCCAGGCCCGCAGCGCCTCCACCGAGAGGCAGGCGTCCAGGCTCCGACGCAGGCGGTCCCGCAGGTCCTCGTCCACCTGCTGGAGCGCCGCCACCGGTGCATAGCTGATGCGGTGGACCGGACTCACGCCCAGTTCCTGGAGCTTCGCCCGGTGCAGGGCCGTGCCGTAGCCCTTGTGCCGGTCGAAGCCGTAGCCCGGGTGGACCGCTTCCATCGCGATCATCAGGGCGTCCCGGTGCGCCTTGGCCAGGATGCTGGCGGCGCCGATGGCGCAGCTGAGGGCGTCGCCGTCCACCACCAGGCGCTCGGGCAGGCCCGTCCTCGGGCCGCGGTTGCCATCGATGAGGAGGATTCGCGGCCGGATGGCGAGATCCGACACCGACTGTCGCATGGCCATCAGGGTGGCCTCGAGGATGTTCTCGCGGTCGATGGCCAGGGGATCCATTTCCGCGATGCCGTAGGCCGGCAGGATGGCCTTCAACTCCGCCGCCAGCACCTCCCGCCGCTCGGGGCTCAGCTGCTTGCTGTCCCGCACCCCCCGCAGCACGTGGCCCCACTTCCGGACAGCCTCCCCGTCCAGCACCGCGCAGGCCGCCACCACCGGTCCCGCCCAGGCCCCCCGCCCCGCCTCGTCCACGCCCCCCCAGGCCACGCCTGGTGGCACATTGCCGAGGTCCCAGTCCAGGGGGTTGGTCATGGGGCTCAACACTTCAGGGACTCCCAGGCAATCAGCCACGTGTCCAGCACCCCCCGGAAATGACTCCGGTGGGGGCCGGGCCGGTAGATGGCCTGGATGGGGATGTGGGCCCAGCGCAGCTTCCAGTCCGCGGCCTTCATGGCGATCTCCATCTCGATGGCGAAGCCCGTGGCCCGGAGGTCGAGGCGGTCGAGGACCTTCTTCCGGATCATGCGGAAGCCGCTCTGGCTGTCCTCCCAGGTCACGCCGGCGATGCGCCCCAGGGTCCAGGTGCCCAGGGCGTTGGTCCGCCAGCGCTTCGCGGGGATCTTCGCCCGGTCCAGGAAGCGCGAGCCGATGAGGAAGTCCGCGTCCGGATGGCGTTCCAGGTGGTCCAGGAAACGCCGGAGGTCCGCCGGATCGTGCTGGCCGTCCGCATCCAGGAAGAGGTAGAAATCGAAGCTGTCGTCCCGCAGTCGCGCGATGCCCGCCCTCATAGCCTGGCCCTTCCCTCCGCCGCGGCCGGGTTCCAGGCGCAGCACCTCGGCGCCCGCGGCGGCGGCCACGGCGCCGGTGCCATCGGTGGAGCCGTCGTCCACCACCAGCACCCGGTGGAGCCCGA
>CAIMBM010000221.1 GCA_903839205.1 uncultured Holophagaceae bacterium
ACTGGTGCCGAGAGAAGGATTCGAACCTCCGTAACGCGTTGCGTGGCAGATTTACAGTCTGCTGCCATTAACCACTCGGCCATCTCGGCATGCTTTTCCGGCGCCCCTCCCGGGGCTTGTCAATGCTTCCCAACGGAGCCCCTGTCGGGGCCTCGTGTCAGGGTCACTGCGAGGCAGGGCTTTCCTGACAGGGAACTCGAAAGGTATCACGGCAAGGGGACACCCTCAAGAGGAAACTTTGGATGTGGCATGGCTCCGGCGCGCCAGCACGCGGAACAGGGTCACTGCGGCGGCGGCGGACACGTTCAGGCTGTCGATGCCGCCGGGCATGGGAATGTGGAGCAGCTGGTCGCAGCGCTCCCGGATCTTGAGGTGCAGCCCTTCTCCCTCGGCGCCCAGGACCAGCACCGTGGCGCGATCGAAGGGCTCCGCCAGGTAGTCCCGGCTGCCTTCGCCGGCGGCCAGTCCGTAGATCCAGGCGCCGGCCTCCTTCAGCTCGTCCAGGGCCCGGCCCAGGTTCACCACCCGGCAGATGGGCACCCGCCCCGCCGTGCCCGCGCTGGCGCGGATCACGGTCTCATTCACCATCGCGGAACGGCGCTCGGGGAGCAGCACGCCGTCCACCGCGGCGGCCGCCGCGGACCGCAGGATGGCGCCCAGGTTGTGGGGATCGGTGATGCCATCCAGGGCCAGCACCAGGGCGGCATCACCCCTGGACTGAACCAGGCCCATCACCTCCTCGGGCGAGGCGTAGGCGAAGGGGCCACCCTCGCCCAGGACGCCCTGGTGCCGCTGCCCCTGGCTCCGGCGATCCAGGCTCTCCATGGGGTCGCGGTGGACGACCACGCCGGCGGCCCGGGCCTCGGAAATCAGCTTGGCGACCCGGCCGAAGGCGGCCGGAGCCACCCAGAGGGAGTGCAGCTCCCCCCGGGCCAGGGCCTCCTCGCAGGCGTGGGGGCCCAGGAATTTCATGCTAGAAGCTCCTCCGGTAGCCGAGGGCCAGCAGGTGCCCCATGCCCTCCATCCGGATGCGATTCACGGGGGTGGGCTGGAATCCGGAGGCGCTCCAGTCGCCGGTGAGGCGGTGCGTGTCCTGGTCCTGGCTCTGCCGGTACTGGTAGCCGACGTTCAGCTCGCCCCCCCAGAGCTTGTAGCCCGCGCCAATGGAGAAGGCCGCTGTGGGCGCGCCGCCGAGCAGGGGCTCGGTGTAGGAGGCGTCCACGCTGCGCTGGTCCAGGGAGAGCCCCGCGCGGACGGTCCAGTATTTCCCCAGTTCCAGTTCCGTGGAGGCGTTCACCCCGAAGTGGCTCTTGCCGTGCGGGAGTTCCGCCGGCGCCGAGACCAGGCCCGAGGGGGTCTGGACCGCGGCGAAGGAGGGCACCCTCAGGCTGGCGGAGGTCCAGCGGAGGTCCGCTTCCCAGGTCATGTAGGGCAGGTTGCGGTGGCGGACACCGAGGGTGGTCTGGGAGGGCAGCTCCAGGCTGCCTGCCCCCGTCGCCAGGGGCTGGGCCACCGCCAGGAGGGTGGCGGCCCGCGTGTCGATGCCGAGGGGCGCCGTGTTGAATCCATCGTTGGCGTAGAAGCCCAGGTTCGCGTCCCGGAACCCGGCCTTCAGGTCGAGGTCAGCCTTCAGGGCCGACTGGTAGGCGAAGCCCATGGTCCAGCGGGTGTTGATCGCCCAGCGAAGCCCCAGCGAGTAGCTGGGCACCACCTTGTCCGCACTCTGCCCGACCCGCTGCTCCACCATCCCGTTCACCGGATTCGCGGTGGAGGCCGGGAGCGTCGGATCGTTGGGAACGTCGAGGCGCACCACGCTGGTGGAACCATAGGTGAGGTGCGCCACCCCCAATCCGAAGCCGACGGAGAAGTTGGCCCCCGGAGCCCAGGCAAGCTGGGCCTCCATCCGGCGGGCCGAGAGGTCGATGCCGTCGCCCAGGAAGCGGCTCGGGGCGCCATCCTTGAGGCCGCCGTGGCGCAGGAAGGGTTCGTCCTGCTTCAGGCCCAGCGTCAGCGAGGGCGTCAGGCGTGCGGCCAGACCGAAGGCCGCCAGGGACCGGTTGCGGTCGAAGCTGAACAGGCTCTGCTGGGTGGACTCCATGGTCTGCTGGGTGGAGGACATCTCCAGCCCGGCTGACACGTAGACCCCCCCCTTCTCCTTCAGGGAGGCCAGTAGCGCGGGATTGGTGGCGGCGGCCTCCAGACTGTAGCCATAGGCCACCTGGGCACCGCTCCGGGCGATGCCCACGGGATCGGCGGCGGGCAGGGCCATGCTCTGGGCGGCGGCCGGGAGGGCGCTGACACCCAGGAGCAAACCCACCCCGATGACTTCACGAACCACTTGGGCCATACCAGACGCCTCCCGAGACACGCTTCTTGAATGGCTCGAACCCCGGAAGGGTTCAAACCCAAGGTTCCAGGATCGCCAAAAGGGCCCGAATCACCAAGCGAAGTGTTCCAGACTGGGCCCAGTCAGTGCTCCGACTCGCCCATGAAGCGCACCAGCAGGCGGTCCACCAGTTCCCACACCTCAAGGAGCGCCGCCAGGCCCATCACCAGGCCGAATCCCAGGGCCAGGGCCCGGCCCCAGGGACCCATGAGGGCCCGGCAGAGGCCAGGCCAGTGCCAGAAGGGGGACGGCAGCCGCAGCCGCCCATAAAAGGCCAGCGTAGACAAAAGCATCCCGCCCCACAGCAGGTAGAAGAACCTCAGCGCTCGAAAGAGGACGTCCCGGAGGAAGGGACGAGGACGTGGAAAGGGCATGGAGGATCAAGCATACCTGGGAGGGAGCCCCGCCCGGCACAGGAAGCTCGGGTCAGAGGTGCAGGACCTGCCAACCCAGGCGCAGAATCAGGGCCCCCACCACGCCGATGAACACGCCCCGGACCCAGCGGTTGCCTTGACTCAGGGCCACCCGGGCCCCGATGTAGCCCCCCGCCCCGTTGGCTGCGGCCATGCCGAGGGCGACGGAGGGGAGCCAACTCCCCTGCCAGAGGAAGAGCCCCATCGCCGTGAGATTCGAGGCCCAGTTCACGCTCTTGGCCAGGGCCGAGGCCCGGAGGAAGTCGAACCCAAGCACCGCCACGAAGAGGAAGATCAGCAGGGAGCCAGTGCCGGGTCCGAAGAACCCGTCGTAGAAACCCAGGCACATGCCGAGGAGGGCCGCCAGGCCCCGTTGGTGGCTGAGGCCGAACCGGGGGGCGTGAAGGCGCCCCAGGCTGGGCTTGAGCAGGGTGAAGGCCAGCATGGCCACCAGCAGGCTCAGCATCACGGGCCTGAGGAAGTCGCCGTGCACCCGGTAGGTGAGCCAGACGCCCCCGCAGGCCCCGAGGCCCGAGGCCAGCACGGGCCCCACCATCTCCCGCCAGGACAGGGTCCCCGACCGCAGGAATTCCCCCGCCGCCATGGTTGTGCCCGTGCAGGCGACCACCTTGTTCGTGCCGAG
>CAIMBM010000222.1 GCA_903839205.1 uncultured Holophagaceae bacterium
AAGCTCAGGCCTTCCCGCTCCATGAGCCAGGCGAAGGCATCGCCGTGCTTGCCGCAGCCGAAGCAGTGGTAGAAGCCTCGCCCGGGCACCACCTGGAAGCTGGGGCTCCGCTCGGCGTGGAAGGGGCAGAGGCCCACGTGGGCCGAGCCCTGCTTGCGCAGCTTGACCGCCGAACCCACCAGGGCCAGGAGGTCCGTCGCGTCTCGGACGCGCTCGACGATTTCGCGGTCACGCATGCTCCAGGCATAACATGAGCACGGACTCCGGGGGCGTGGCATATTTGGGGATTCGCACGGTGAACCCATGAGCCAGCTCCTCGATACCATCCTCCTCTTCAGCCTGCCGGCCTCGGGCAAGTCGGAAGTGCGCCGGTACCTGGCCAGTCTCACGCCAGACCAGTGCCGGAAGGATTTCCACCTGGGGCCCACCCTGCAGCTGGACGACTACCCCTACGTACACCTCATGCACCGCATCGATGATGAGTTGAAGACGAACGGCCTGGAGTACGCCTATTACCAGGGTCCCAGCCGCCCCTTCCGGGACCCCTGGACCTGGGCCGTCCTCGTCGAGCTGCTGAACGAGGACTACGCCAACCTCATGGCCGGCAACCAGACGCTGGTGGCCAGCGCCGCCCAACACCTCTTCGACCGTCTGGACGCCGCCCATGCCAAGGTCGGGCTCTCCCAGCCCCTGGGTGCGATTTCCCACCGCATCAGGGTGCGCATGGCCGAGGCCCTGGAGGCCGAGTGCCGCACGGAACTGGATGTCCTGAACCGCCAGAATGCCCAGGACAGACAGGGACGCACCCTCGTCATCGAGGCCGCGCGGGGCGGCGCCAACGGCTCGATCTTCCCCCTGTGCCCGCCCCAGGGCTATGAGACGGCCTTCCAGACCCTGTCCCCTGCCATCGTCGAGAAGGCCGCGGTGCTCTATGTGTGGGTGGATCCCTCCGAGAGCCGCCGGAAAAACATCGAGCGGGGCCTCCCCGATGGCCAGGGCAGCATCCTCCACCACAGCGTGCCGAGGGAAGTCATGCTGGGCCAGTACGGTTGCGACGACATGGCCTGGCTCATGGCTCAGAGCGACCGTCCGGGCACCATCCGTGTGGAGCGGACGCTCCAGGATGGCGGCCACTTCACGACCAAGGTCTACCACCTTCCGGTGGCGCGCTTCGACAACCGGAACGATCTCACCACTTTCGTCCGGGAGGATCGGAAGCTGTGGAAGAAGGCTGACGTGCAGGCCCTGCACCATGGCTTGAAGGCGGCCTTCGAGCAGCTAGCGAAGCACTAGAAAAGCCCCTTCCTTGACCGCAGGGGTCGCAGCTTGGAGCAGATGAGAAGCCTGGAGTGGCCATCTGCTTTACCTGCGACACCTGTGGTTTCAAATTCAGGTCAGTGCGCCCCGGCATCCGCCTTGGCGTTCCAGAGGCGCGTCATGATGAACGCCCCGATGAGGCTGAAGGGGATGATGCAACCCACCCAGACCCAGGCGTGGGCGGGCTGGTGCCCGCGGGTCGCGACGCCATCCCAGCCGTAGGTCTTGAGGATCCAGCCCAGGCCGAAGCCCGTGAGCCCCGAGCCGATGTACTGGATGCCGTCCAGGGCGCCGGCCACGGAGGCGGCCGCCTTGCGGCCGCCGAAGTCCATGCTGGCGGTGCCGCTGAGCATGCCGTGGACCCCGAAGATGAACATGGCCGTGAGGCCCAGGAGGATCACGGCCCACATTTGGCCACCGGTCGTGCCCTGGCCCAGGGTCAGGCCCAGCAGCCCCAGCATCCCCACCTGCACCAGGTAGAAGAGGAAGGCCACGGGGGGCCGCCGGGACTGGAACAGTTTGTCGCTCATCCAGCCGCAGAGGAGGCCACCGAGGATGCCGCCGCCCATGAAGGCGATGCCCGTCCACCAGAACAGGTACTCCTTCTTGCCCAGGTGGTAGACCTCCTGGAGGTATTCCGTGAAGTAGAGCATCACGCCCTGGCGCACGAAGCCCGTACAGAACTCCGCGAAGATGAGGGAGACGATGATGGGGTTGTGAAAGACCTTCCGCATCAGGTCCCGCAGGGGAAGCGGGGCGTCCTCGGCGGAGGCGGCGTCGGAGCCGTCGCCGGTGTCGAAGTCCGGATAGCCCGCGTGGCTGGGGCGGTTGCGCACCAGGAACCAGTCCACGGCAGACATGAAGGCCATGGCGGCGGCCGGCACGAACCAGATGACCGTCCAACTGCGGAAGCTGGCCAGCAGCCAGGCGCCGATGGTGGTGGCCAGGAAGTAGCCGGAGCTGATCATGATGCCGAAGATGCCGCCGAAGACGCCGCGTTCCCTGACATGGAACCAGGTGCTGTTCACCTTCACCACGGACAGGGCCCCGAAGCTCTGGAAGTACATGTTCAGGCTCCACAGCAGGCTCAGGCTGACGAGCACCTTCGATCCGTCTCCGTTCAGGAACAGGAGTCCGATGAGCAGGTTCAGGAGGGCCGCGCCGAGGGACCCGAGCAGGATGGCCTTGCGGCCTCCGATGCGGTCCGCCAGGGGGCCGTTGAAGGCCACGGCCAGTCCGTAGGTCCAGAAGCCGGCGGAGGCGATGGCGCCCATCTGGAATTTGTCCAGGTGGTACCAGGCCCCGATGTCGTTCTTCACGATGTTGAAGTTGTAGCGGCCCATGTACATGGCCGCGTAGGTCAGGCCCAGGGGGAACCAGTTCAGGAACCGGCGCAGGCGGAAGGCAGGACTGTGATCCAAGGGAACCTCGTGGCCTCAAGGGTACCGGAGGCCGCTGAGACTCCCTAGTGACGAGGCGGTAACAGGGGACAATATCGAGGCGCGGCTCACTCCGCCTTGCGGAAGACCTCGTCCGTGCCGGTCAGCGTCCAGGTGCCGCTCTTGCGCTCGAAGGTGGCGTGGCGCGGCTTGGTCTGCCCCACTCTCACCTGCTGGTACATGGCCTCGAAGAGGGGGAACTGGGCCGTGGGCTTCTCCAGGCGGATCTCGTAGATCACCCGGGCGCCCTCGCGGGTGGGCTCCATCTTGAGGGCCCGTACGAAGGCGGCCTCGGCGGCAGGGATGGAGAAGCCCTGGGGCGAAGCCTTGATGGACTTGGGGGCGTCGGGTTTCAGGCGGAAGGTGAAGGTCTCCTGGCCGCCCTCGGGTTTCACCGAACTTTCGAACCAGCCGGTCTTGTCGAGGTTCTCCTTGAGGGTGACGAGGCGCAGGTGGGCGGGGCTGCCCTTCTCGGCCGAGGCCTTCTCGGGGACGGTGACGGGGACCACCACGGGGTAGTTCGGGCGGATCAGGTCCTCGGCCTTGCCGCGGTCCAGCCTGGAACCGCAGGCCAGGGTGAGCAGGAGGACGGGGAGGAGCAGGGCAGGGCGCATGATCGATTCCTTTTCAGTTCGGCAAGGTGGGGGTGCAACGGCGTCACCGCCACACAACCTCGCAGTATCCTATCAAGCTTCCAATGATAGGAGATCCCCGTGAACCCTGGCTACCTGGCCCACCTCAACCATGAGATCGAAGCGCTGAAGGAGGCGGGGCTCTACAAGACCGAGCGCGTCATCACCTCGCCTCAGCAGCCCCAAATGAAGGCCAACGGACGCGACGTGGTCTGCCTCTGCGCCAACAACTACCTGGGACTGGCCAACCACCCCGAGGTGATCGCGGCAGCCAAGGCCGTGATGGACGGCCACGGCTTCGGGATGGCCTCGGTGCGCTTCATCTGCGGCACCCAGGACATCCACCGGGAGCTGGAGTTGAAGCTCGCGGCCTTCCTGGGCTTCGAGGACACCCAGCTGTACTCCTCCTGCTTCGATGCCAACGGCGCCATCTTCGAGGGTCTACTGGGCGAGGAGGACGCCATCATCAGCGATGCGCTGAACCATGCCTCCATCATCGACGGCATCCGCCTCTGCAAGGCCAAGCGCTTCCGCTACGCCAATTCCGACATGGCGGACCTGGAGGCCCAGCTCCAGGCCGCCGAGGCCGACGGGGCGCGCTTCAAGCTGGTGGTGACGGATGGCGTCTTCAGCATGGACGGCTACATCGCGAGGTTGGCGGACATCTGCGACGTGGCGGAGAAGCATGGGGCCATGGTGATGGTGGACGACAGCCACGCGGTGGGTTTCATGGGCGCCAGCGGCCGCGGCACCCACGAGCACTGCGGGGTCATGGGCCGCGTGGACTTCATGACCGGGACCTTCGGCAAGGCCCTGGGCGGCGCCTCGGGCGGCTATATCGCCGGCAAGCGCGAGGCCATCGACTGGCTCCGCCAGAAGGCCCGACCCTACCTGTTCTCCAATTCCGTGGCGCCCAGCATCGTGGCCGCCACCCTCCGGGTGCTGGACCTGCTCAAGGACAGCCAGGGCCTCATCCGGCAGGTCCATGAGAACGCCAGGTACTTCCGCGCCGGCATGGAGAAGGCCGGATTCAAGCTGCTGCCGGGCGAACACCCCATCGTGCCGGTGATGCTCTACGAGGCCCCCCTGGCCCAGGAATTCGCCCGGCGTCTGCTGGACGAGGGTGTCTACGTCATCGGGTTTTTCTTCCCCGTGGTGCCCAAGGGCCTGGCCCGCATCCGCACCCAGATGAGCGCCGCCCACACCCGTGGGGACCTCGATCACGCCATCCAGGCTTTCACCAAGGTGGGGCAGGACCTGGGTGTGATCGGCTAGGCATCAGGGCATATGCACATATAAGACAAACTCATGGCATCTACCCCTTGATTCATGGCTTACTTAGGGTCAAGGTCTTCAAAGATGACCAGGAGGTACTGTGCCATTGCCCCCCCCGCGCGAGCCGTCAGCGCTGGATACAGCGGAGTACACCTTCGAGGAGATCGCCCAGAGGTTGGAACTGGGCCGCCTCCAGGTGGAGACCACCGAGGAGGGCTCCCGCCTTCACGTCACCCATGTCAACGCCCCTCCCTGCGACCGGAGGAAGGCCCAGGTCGGGGCGCCGCCCGAGGGCGAGCGCAGGACGTTCCGGCCCCTGAATCTCCCCACCCTGTTTCCCGAGCAGGGGCCGATCCAGGTCCTCCTGGTGGGGGGGTTTGCCTCTGAGGCGGTGCTGCACCGCCCGGCGCCCTTCTGGGACGATGACGCGACCGGGGGTTACCTGATCTGGCAGGCCGTGGGCCGTGCCGGCCTGCTCCACAGCGAAGATGCGGACTTCGCCCTCGGCCGGGGCGGCTTCTGGGACGCCGCGCCCCCCCGCACCCACAGCATCGCCATGACCCATGCGGGACTCCGCCCCGGGAGGGGAATCCTGAACTTTGACCATGCGGTGCACCCCTGGAACCTCAACCGCCTGCAGACCCTGACCGAGGCCTGCTGGAACCGCTCCAGGAACCGGCTCAAGGTGGTCACCCTTGGCGAAGCGGCGCGGTTCATGATGTGCGCCATCACCCATGGCATGCCGAGCATCCCCATTCATTTCCTCCCGGAGCCGACCCGGGAACAGCTTTCCCGGAACATGGGCAACGACTCGGCCGCGGGGCTGTGGCTGGATTGGGCCTCGGAACTGCTTGCCACCGAATCCGACTGAGGCAGGACCGCTCAGGGACGGGCCCCTTCGGGCTCCGATCCCGGGCGCCGGTCCTGTCTCCGCAGGCTGGACCAGGATAGCTGGATCGCCAGCAGCAGCAGGCCGAGGTCCCGCCCCAGCGCCCAGCGCATGTCCACCATTCGTTCCGCCTCGCTCCGCTGGGAGGAGGAACCGAAACACCCGCAGTCCGTGGGATGCTGCCGGGCCAGGTCGATGGCGAGGGCCAGGCTGAAGGCCAGCAGGAGGATCGAGCACCACAGCGCCGCGGCACGGGTCCAGCGGCCAAGGCAGAGGGCGAGGCCACAAACCAGCTCCAGCCAGGGAAGCAGGAGGGCCAGGGGGTTGATGCTCCAGGGCGGGAAGAGGCCATAGGCCCAGATGGCCTTGGCGAAGCCGGGCGGGTCGGCGATCTTGGGCAGGGCGGCGGCGAGGAAGATCAGGCCCAGCAGAATCCGCGTGGCCAGGACGAGCTTCGGATGCAGGAGCAGGCGCCTCATGGCTGGCCCGTCTCGACCGGGCGTTTCTGCCCCAGCCAGTCGGGGAATCCGTCCCGGTAGATGAGCAGGTGGCCATAGCCCTCGTCGAGCAGCCTGGCGGCGAGCAGGTGGGAATCCCGGCACTCGCCGCCGCTGCAGTAGATGACGATGGCATCCTCCGGCCCCGGTCGGCGGGCGGCCTTGAAGGAGAGGAGCCGTTCGTCCAGATCCGACTCCCAGACAGGTGCGCACCAGGCACCGGCGACATGGCCCTCCGCAAACTCCGCCCGGCGGCGGGCGTCCAGGAAGGGCACTCCGGACTTGAAGGCTTCCCAGGCCTCCCCGCTGCTGATTTCGCGGATGGGGCTGGAAGCCGCCACCTCCTCAGCTCTGGCAGCTGGCCGGCTGGGACCGGGCGGCGGGGCAGGACGGGCCGGGGGGGCCAGGACCGACTGGCCGGAGTCTGCGCCGGCCTGGGGCCCAGGCCGCTCCGTCGGTGACGGGAAGGCGAGCGGCGCGGCCGCGGACCTCCGCCAGGCCAGGTGCCGCGCTGGGGAGGCCAGGGCATTGGCGATCAGGGCCGCCGCGGCGGCCAGCCCGGCCAGGGCCAGGAAGTGCAGGGCAGGGGACCGGGGAGAAGGCGCCATGGGGGGCGGGGTCACAGCACGATGTACCGATAGGTCCCGGGATTCTGTTCCTTCAGCAGGAGCTGGATGGTCCAGAGGCCGTCCGGGTAGCGCTCGTACATGGTGGCGCTCAGGACCGAATCCTTCAGCCATTGGCGGATGTCCTCGTAGTCTTCGAAGGCCGGGGGCTCCCAGGCTTCGGCGCTTCCGATGTGCCGGGCCGATCCGGGTTTGATGCGGTCCATCAAGGTGGCCAGGGTGGATTCCGGATCCCGGTTCGTCCACATCAGGTCCCCGGATGCCTCCGGGGTCCCGGCGACCCGTGCGGATCGGGGGGGGAGCGCTTCCTCTGCCCCGGGCGACAGCGAGCGGATGAGCCAGCGAAGGGAGGCCTCGCTCTCCCGATCGAGGGACTTGGAAAAGGCGATGGCCATGCCCTGCTCATCCGTGCGCACCACGGTGCCCCGGGCCACGACCCGGCGCCCGGGCTCTCCCTGCACGAGCAGGATGGCCACGCCGCAGTGGCTTCCCACGGGCAGCTGGTCCCGGCCCATGACCAGGATGCCTCCCAGACTCAGGTTGATGGCCCTGGAGTAGACGATGATGCGGTCCTCCGCGACCACCTTCACCTGGTAGGTGATGGGAACGCGGCGGTACTGCCGCTCCTCGGGGGGGGGCATCGGGGGCTGGGTCATGGTCGGGGAATGATATCGCGGGAAGGGGTCCTGCCTTTCACGGCTGGTACCCCTGGTCGTGGATGTCCATGACCGCCCGGCCGGAAGGGTCGGCCATCTTGGCGAAGGAGGCGTCCCAGCGGAGGGCGGTCTCCGTGCTGCAGGCCACGCTCCGCTCAAAGGGGACGCAGTTCACGGCGGTGGCGCTGGGGAAGTGGTGCTCGAAGATCTGCCGGTAGAAGTAGGCCTCCTTGGTCTCGGGTGTCTTGACCGGGAAGCGCTCCGGGGCTCCCGCCATCATGCTGTCGCTGACCTCCCGCTCGGCCGTGGCCTTCAGGGCGTTGATCCAGGCGTAGCCGACGCCGTCGGAGAACTGCTCCTTCTGGCGCCAGAGCACCTCGTCGGGGATGGCGCCCTCGAAGGCCTGGCGCAGGGGGTACTTCTCGATGGCCCGGGGGCGCGCGGCATTCCGGGGCAGCTTCACCGAGGGGTCCATGCGCATGGCCACGTCCAGGAACTCCCGGTCCAGGAAGGGGACCCGGGCCTCGACGCCCCAGGCAGCGCTGGACTTGTTGGCGCGGGCGCAGTCGTAGAGGTGCAGCTTCTGGATTTTCCTCACCAGCTCGGCATGGAGTTCGGGGCCGTCAGGGGCCTTGTGGAAGTAGAGGTAGCCGCCGAAGATCTCGTCCGCCCCCTCGCCTGACAGCACCATCTTGATGCCCATGGCATGGATCTTCCGCATGAGGAGGTACATGGGCGTCGAGGCCCGGATGGTGGTGACGTCGAAGGTCTCCACGTGGTAGATCACGTCGGAGAGGGCATCCAGTCCCTCCTGCACCGTGAAGTGGACCTCATGGTGGATGGCGCCGATGTACTCGGCCACCTTCCGGGCCGGGGCCAGGTCGGGAGCACCTTCCAGACCCACGGCGAAGGAGTGGATGCGGGGCCACCAGGCGGGGGCGGAGCCCCCCTCTTCCACGCGGCCCTCGCGGTACTTGGCTGCGATGGCGGAAATGATGGAGGAATCCACGCCGCCCGAGATGAGGACGCCGTAGGGCACGTCGCACATGAGCTGGCGCCGCACGGCGGCCTCAAGCGCCGCGCGCAGTGCCACGGGGTCATAGGGTTCTGAGGGGACGTGGTCGGGCACGGCCCAGTCGGGCTCATAGTAGCGCTGGAAGCCCTTGTCCGGTTCGTGGCCCAGGTAGAAGTGGCCCGGGGGGACCTCCCGGATGCGCTCGCAGTGCCCCACCAGGGCCTTCATCTCAGAGGCCACGTAGAGGTGCTCCTGGCGGTCCCAGCCCACGTAGAGGGGGATGACCCCGATGGGGTCCCGGGCGATGAGGTAGGTCTCGCGTTTGGGGTCGTAGAGGACGAAGCCGAAGATGCCGTTCATGCGGTTGAGGAAGTCCCGGGGCGACAGCTCGTCATAGAGGTAGAGGATCACTTCGCAGTCCGACAGGGTCTGGAAGTCGTGGGTCTCACGGAGGCCCTGGCGCAGTTCCTGGTGGTTGTAGATCTCGCCGTTGACCGCCAGCACCGTGCCCTGGAGGGTGTCGATGAGCGGCTGGGCGCCGTGCTCCACGTCCACGATGGAGAGGCGCTCGTGGACCAGGATGGCGTGGTCATCGCTGAAGATGCCGCTCCAGTCCGGACCCCGGTGCCGGATCTTTCGGGCCATGGCCAGGGCCTGGCGCCGGAGTTCGGTCGCGTTCGACCGGGCCGGGTCCAGGTTGAGGATGCTGAGGATGCCGCACATGGGAACTCCAATCGAAAAGAGAAAACCCCGATCCGCTTGCGCGAATCGGGGTGGTCCGGGGTGTCAGGATTCTTAGGAGAGACCCTCACCGGCCCACGCGCGATCCGCGCGGGGGAACCGATTGGGATTGCGGTTGGGCCGCAGAGAGGAGAGGGTCATAGATTGCCTTGGGGAATCATACCTGTCTCCTTCACAGATCGTCAAACACTTATCAGCCGGCTTGGTCCCCTATTCCAGGGGGTGGTGAAATGAAGCCTCTGGAGGCGCTCATGAAAGCCTTGCTGAAGACCAAGGGTGAGGAAGGGATCTGGATGGGGGAGGTCCCCGTGCCCGAGATGGGTCCGAACGATGTGCTGATCCGGGTGCACAAGAGTGCCATCTGCGGGACGGACGTCCATATCTACAACTGGGACGCCTGGGCCCAGAAGACCATTCCCGTGCCCATGGTGGTGGGCCATGAGTACTACGGTGTTATCGAGAAGGTGGGTTCCGAGGTGGAGGGCTACCACCCGGGCGACCGCGTCAGCGGAGAAGGCCACATCACCTGCGGCCACTGCCGGAACTGCCGTGCCGGGAAGCGCCACCTCTGTCGCAACACGGTGGGGGTGGGGGTCAACCGCCCGGGTTCCTTCGCGGAGTCTCTCAGCCTTCCGGCCTTCAACGTGTTCAAGGTGCCCCACAACGTCTCGGACGAGGCGGCCTCCATCTTCGACCCCTACGGCAACGCCGCCCACACAGCCCTCAGCTTCGACATGGTGGGGGAGGACGTCCTGATCACCGGCGCCGGCCCCATCGGCATCATGGCCGTGGCCATCGCCCGGCACGTGGGCGCCCGGCACGTGGTCATCACGGACGTGAACGAGTACCGGCTGGAACTGGCCCGCAAGATGGGGGCGACCCTGGCCGTGAACCCCACCAAGAAGAGCCTGCCCGAGGTGATGAAGGAGCTGAACATGACCGAGGGCTTCGACGTGGGCCTGGAGATGAGCGGCAACCGCAACGCCTTCGAATCCATGCTGGAGGCCATGCACCATGGCGGCCGCCTGGCCCTGCTGGGCATCCTGCCTGACGACTGCGCGGTGGAGTGGAGCCAGGTCATTTTCAAGGGCCTAATCCTGAAGGGCATCTATGGCCGGGAGATGTTCGAGACCTGGTACAAAATGGCCGCCATGCTCCAGAGTGGGCTGGACATCTCCCCCGTCATCACCCACCGCTTCAGCATCGACGACTTCCAGCAGGGCTTCGACGTCATGCGGAGCGGGCAGAGCGGGAAGGTGATTTTGGACTGGGGGGTGCG
>CAIMBM010000223.1 GCA_903839205.1 uncultured Holophagaceae bacterium
ACCCGTTCGCAGGTGTCCAGACAAGGTTCCTGTCGGCTCCGGCCTCGGGCCCTAGGGGATCGCCACGGACACCCGGTGCACCGTCAGAACCTGGTCCAGGTCCTTCGGATCCAGCTCGACCAGGAAGCCCCGGCTGCCCCCGTTGAGGTAGATGCGGGGCAGGTCGAAGATGGTGGCCTCGGCATGGACGGGCAGGGCCTTCCGGGTGCCCAGGGGGCTGGTGCCGCCCACGAGGTAGCCGCTGTGCCGGTTGGCCACCTCGGGCCTGCAGGGCTGCACGGACCGGGCGCCGATCTGCCGGGCCAGTTCCTTGGTGCTGACCTCGCGGTCGCCGTGCATGAGGATGATGAGGGGCGAGGCCCCCTCGTCCTCCATCACCAGGGTCTTGATGACGGCATGCTCGTCCACGGCCAGTTCCCGGGCGCACACTTTGGTGCCGCCGTGCTCCTCGTAGCGGTAGAGGCGCTCTACGAAGGGGATCCCCGCCTGCCGGAGCAGGCGCGTGGCGTTGGTCGATGGCGCCTTGGACATCGCAGGCCCTTCCCTGGGATCATGGTCTCATGACTCGGCACGTAGTGATCTCAGGGGGCACTGGCGAGGTCGGCAAGCAGCTGCTGGCCCTGGTGGCGGACCGGCCCGACCTGTCCGTCCGGGCCCTGGTGCGCAGGCCCGGGTCCACCCGGGTCTCGCCCCAGATCCAAGAGGTCCCCTTCGACTACGAGGACACGGCGGCCTACGGTCCCCTCTTCGGCCCGCCCTGCGACCTGCTGCTCATCGCCCTGGGCACCACCCGGGCCAAGGCCGGCAGTGACGAGGCCTTTCTCCGGGTGGACCGGGACTACCCCCTGCGGCTGATCTCGGCCCTGGCTGCCACCCATCCGGAGGCCCGGGTGGGCCTGGTGAGCAGCGTGGGCGCGGACCGTGCCCGCGGCCTCTACCTGGGCGCCAAGGCCGCCGTGGAGGAGGAACTGGCGGCCCAGGGCCTGGCCCACGTCATCGCCCGCCCATCCTTGCTGCGCAGCGACCGCGCCGAGTTCCGGCCCCTGGAGGCTACCCTCAACAACCTGGTCGCGCCCCTCTGGCTGGCCCTGGGGCAGAGCCTCTTCCCGCGCAGTTACGGGTGGTGGCGCTGGGCGCCCGTGCATGTGCGGGAGGTGGCCGCAGCCCTGCTCGAGACTGCCCTGGCCCTGGAACCTGGCCAGCGGCGCGTCCTGGAGGGGCTGGACCTGCATCCGGGGCCCATCGCCCGGTGGGGGAAGCCATGAGCGCACCCCTCGCCCTGGTCACCGGCGCCTCCCGGGGCCTGGGCCGGGAAGTGTCCCGGCGGCTCGCGGCGGAAGGTTTCAGAGTCCTGGCGGGCGTCCGCACACCCGCGGCCATGAAGCCCCTTCCAGGCGTCGAGGTCCTCCCCCTGGATGTCGCAGATCCAGTGTCCATCGCCTCCGCCGCGGCCTTCGTGAAGACGCAATACGGCCACCTCGACGTGCTGGTGAACAACGCGGGCATCCTGCTGGACGAAGCCACCGGGCTCCTGGATCTGGGGGCCGACCTGCTCCGCCGCACCCTGGAGACGAACGCCCTCGGCCCCCTCCTCATGGCCCAGGCCTTCGCGCCCCTCATGGGCGGGGGTGGCCGCATCGTGAACGTGAGCAGTGCCGGCGCCCAGCTCAGCAGGGTCTCCACCTGGTCTCCCGCCTACTGCATCTCCAAGACCACCCTCAACGCCATCACGGTCCAGCTGGCCGCAGCCCTGAAGCCCCGTGGCATCACGGTAAATGCCGTGTGCCCCGGGTGGGTGCGCACGGACATGGGCGGCCCCGGGGCGCCCCGCAGCCTGCAGCAGGGCGCCGACAGCATCCTGTGGCCGGTCCTTCAGGCCGATTCCAGCATCACCGGTGGCTTCTGGCAGGACGGGAAGCGGATCGAATGGTAGGGCTCAGTCCCCGAAGGCCCGGAATTTCGCGCCCTCCGGCACCTCGATCCTGAAGGCCTCCCGCAGAAGGGGGATCAGCTCCTCCGGCGCCACCTCCCGGCCCTCGGCCTGGTCCCCGCGCAGCTCGGCGTAGGCGCGGTTGCGGAGGATGCGGCGCACCTCGGGTCCCGGCAGCTGGGCCGTGAGGGTCTTCAGGAAGCGCGATTCCGGGTGGGTGCTGGTGTAGTGGTTGGCAAGCTCGAAATCGATGGGGAGGCGCGCTTCGGGCACGAAGGCGTAGAGGTCCTCCCAGGCGCCGTGGTGGTGGGACTGGAGGACCCGCAGGCCCCCTTCCTCGGACAGCCGGTAGGTGTTGAGGAACTGGCCGTGGGCCTCGCCGTCCATCCGCACCGGGTGCAGCAGCCCCTCCCCGCCGAACCCCACGTCGCAGAGCCAGGTGGCACCTTCGAGCCGCACCAGCAGGAGCATGTGGGTGCGGGGCAGCACCTCCATCGCCCCCAGCCGCACCCGGGCCTCGCAGGGGATCGCGTCGAAGCCCAGGACCTTCAGGGCGGCCAGGAACAGGGTGTTGTGCTCGAAGCAGTAGCCGCCGCGGTGGCGCTGGATCAGCTTGGCCTGCAGCGAGGCCAGGTCCAGGCGGATGGGCAGGCCCATCTGGATGTCCAGGTTTTCGAAGGGGATGCTGGTGGCATGGGCCAGGTGCAGGCTCCGAAGCCCGGCCAGATCGGCTGCGGGCCGGGACCCCAGCCCGATGCGCCGCAGGTAGGCGCCCAGGTCCAGGTCAGCGGACATGGCGGACCTCCTGATGGCCGCCCGAGGCGGCCTCCCGGTTCTGCCAGCCCACCAGGTTCCGCCGGATCTGGGCCGCGTGGACCTCCAGATGCTCCGCGTAGATCCGCAGCCAGTCATCGGTGCCGTAGGGACCGCTCTGGCTGTGGCGGCCCATCCGCCCCCAGTATTCGCCTGGCAATCCCGCGAGCATGGCCGAGGTGTGGGCTCGCACCGCCTCCACCAGTCCGAGGGCCAAGTCGGGATCCGAGGCGTGGTAGCGGAAACGCCGGGCCCACGCGTTCTCGTCGTAGCCCACGATGAGCGGCTCAGGCTCTGCCAGCAGCAGCCGGATGCGGATGGCTGCATAGATCTCAGAATCGGCGCAGTGGATGACCACCTCGTGGGCACTCCACCGGTCTTCGCCGGGCCGCCAGGTGCGGGCCTCCGCAGGCACGGCCTCCCAGGCCTGGCGGAGCAGGAGGGGTCCCTTCGCGTAGCGCAGGAGGAAGGCTTCCCGGGCGGCAGCATCGAAGGGCATGGGACACCTCGGCTCCAGTGTGCCTCGCCTGAAAGACCGGGTTCAATGCGGTCCGGTGCCATGGCCCATTCCCATTCGGGTAAAGCCTCCTCACGCCAAGGATCGGGTCGCAGAACCCGATCCGCCTGCCCGGGCCCGGGGGAGGGATCCGCAGGCAAGAATTTTTGAAGCCTCAACTTGCGAGGCAACTATGGTTTCATGGAGAAAATGCTTCCGGAGGCGTCCGTGAACCCACGATACGTGACCAGCCTGGCCTTGGCTCTCAGTGCAGGCCTGTTGCCTGCGCAACACCCCCTCCCGGCGTCCCATCCGGACCACGAGGCCGCCCCCGGCCCGGCCCGCTCGGCTTCGACGCCCGAGCCCGGTGAACCTAAGCCCTACGAGAAGGTCATCACCGCCGAGGCCAAGAGTCAGGACGGGCTGCTGAAGGTCCACCAGGTGAAGTCCAAGGTCTACTTCGAGATCCCCAAGGCCCTCCTCGGACAGGAGCTGCTCCTGGTAGTCTCGGCGAACCGGACCCCGGCCAACATCGACCATGCCGGGCGCGTGGTGGAAGACAGCGTGGTGCGCTGGGTCCTCAAGGAGAACCGGGTGCTGCTGCAGCAGGTCTCCCACGCCATCGTGGCCGATCCCACCCAGCCCGTGGCCAGGGCCGTGGCAGCCTCCAATACCGACACCATCCTCATGAGCTTCCAGGTCGAGGCCTTCGCGAAGGACGGCTCCCCCGTCATCGAATCGGGTCGGCTCTTCACCTCGGAAGTCCCCGAGTTCAGCGCTCGCCATCTGCTGGGCGCCCAGAGCCTCGACTCCGCCCGGAGCTATGTGGATCGGGTCAAGGCCTTCCCGGGAAACCTCAATGTGGAGGCGATCCAGACCTACAGCGTGCCCTACAGCCCCGCAGGCGCCATGAGCGTCCCGGCACCGGGCCCCTTCGGCACACCGTCGCTCCGCCCCGGCACCAGCGGCACGGTCACCATGTTCTATTCCTTCGTCCGGCTTCCGGAAAAACCCATGCTCGCCCGGGTCTTCGACGAGCGCCTGGGGTTCTTCAGCATCCGGAACACGGACTACGGCCGCCACGAACACGAGGCCAGCCGCCGCACCTACATCACCCGCTGGCGCCTGGAGAAGAAGGATCCCACGGCGGCCCTGAGCGAGCCCGTGAAGCCCATCACCTTCTACATCGATCGCGCCACCCCTTCGCAGTGGGTGCCCTACGTGAAGAAGGGCGTGGAGGCCTGGCAGGTCGCCTTCGAAGCGGCGGGGTTCAGGCAGGCCATCGTGGCCAGACCCGCCCCCACGGCGGAGGAGGACCCGGACTTCGACCCGGCGGACGCCCGCTATTCGGTCATCCGCTGGGTGCCGTCCCCGGTGGCCAACGCCTATGGCCCCCACATCAGCGATCCCCGGACGGGCGAGATCCTGGAAGCCAACATCGTCATCTACCACAACATCCTCCAGCTGCAGCGGGACTGGTATTTCACACAGGTCGCACCGCTCGACCCGCGCGCCCAGACCCTGCCCCTGCCCGACGACCTGATGGGCGACCTGCTGGCCTACGTGGTGACCCACGAGGTGGGCCACTCCCTCGGTTTCCCCCACAACTTCAAGGCCAGCTCGCTGTACCCTTTCGACAAGATCCGGGACAGGGCCTGGCTCAAGAAAATGGGCCATGTGTCCACCCTCATGGACTACAGCCGGTTCAACTATGTGGCCCAGCCCGAGGACGGCATCGACCCCGCGGACCTCATCCCGAAGGTGGGTCCCTACGACATCTTCGCCGTGAAGTGGGGCTACACCCCCATCCCCGGCGCCAAGACCCCCGATGATGAGAAGCCCGTGCTCAACGAGTGGCTCAGGGCCCAGGAGACCGAGCCCTGGCTGCGCTTCTCCACCGTCGGGGCCGCCGGCGTCGACCCGGGGGAGCTGACCGAGGCCGTGGGTGACGCGGACGCGGTGAAGGCCACCACCCTCGGCACGAAGAACCTCCAGCGCGTCCTGGGCATTCTGCCCCGCGCGGCACTGAAACCCGGCCAGGACTTCAGGGACTTCGCCCACCTCTACGACGCGATCTGGGGCCAGTGGCGGCGGGAACTGGGCCATGTGGCGGCCCTCGTCGGCGGCTTCGATTCCGAGAACAAGCACGCCGGACAGGCCGGTGGCCGCTTCATCCCGGTGCCCAGGTCCCGGCAGGTCGAGGCCGTGAAGTACCTCGACGGGGCGGTCTTCAGGACCCCGGCCTGGCTGCTGGATCCCGCCCTGCTGGCCAAGTTGGAGCCTGACAGCGGGCAGGTGCGCCTGCTCGAGGCCCAGCGCGGCGTCCTGGGGGCCCTTCTCGATCGGGCCCGCCTGTCCCGCCTCGAAGAGCAGGAGGGGCTCCTGGGTGACAGGGCCTTCACCCCGAGCCAGCTGCTCGGGGAACTGCGTGGCGGAGTGTTCACCGAGCTCCTTTCCCCGGGGACGAGGGTGGACCCCTATCGCAGGAACCTGCAGCGGGCCTATGTCGAGCTGCTGGGCGGCCTGATCAACCGGGCGGCTACACCCAGCCCGGCGATGGGCGGCCTGGGCATGAGCCTGCTCCCGGTGAATCCCAGCGACGACACCCGAAGCGCGGTGCGGGCCGAACTGAAGGCGCTGCAGGCCCTCGTGGTCCGACCTTCCGGTGACAAGGCCACCCACGCCCACCTGGACGACCTGAAGGACCAGATCGCCCGCATCCTGGATCCCAGATTCCTTCCGGCCCCAGCCAATCCGGGCCTGGCCATCCCGATGCCCCGGGCCGCCGAAACCTGCTGGCCCGGCATCGAGGACATCCAGAACTGAGCGAAAGGAGATTTCATGCGGCCATCGATTCGCCGGGCCCTGCTTCCTGCCGCCCTGGGCCTCCTGCTGGCGGCCCCCGTTCAGGCCGGCGACCGGGTCACAGGCCGGGCCTTCGCCACCCGCTCGGAGGTGGCCGCCCAGCATGGCATGGCCTGCACCAGCCAAGCCCTGGTCACCCAGGTGGCCCTGGACATCCTGAAACAGGGGGGCTCGGCGGTGGACGCCGCCATCGCCGCGGACGCCGCCCTGGGCCTCATGGAGCCCACGGGGGCCGGGCTGGGGGGGGATCTCTTCGCCATGGTCTGGGACGCGAAGGCGAAGAAGCTGTGCGGTCTCAATGGCAGCGGCCGCTCACCGCAGTCCCTCACGCTGGACCACTTCAGGAAACTCGGGCTCAAGCACATTCCGCCCCAGGGACCGCTGCCCGTGAGCGTGCCCGGCTGCGTGGACGGCTGGTTCGAACTCCACAGGCGGTTCGGGAAGCTCCCCATGGCCCAGGTCCTGGCTCCGGCCATCAAGTATGCCCGGGAAGGCTTCCCGGTCTCCGAGCTCGTCGCCTACTACTGGGGCCGGAGCGTGCCCGCCCTGGGCAGGTTCCCTGGCTTCCTTGAAACCTTCACCGTGGATGGCAAGCGGGCACCCACGAGCGGCGAGGTCTTCCGCAATCCGCGCCTGGCCAGGACGCTGGAGGTCCTCGCGCTGGAGGGAAGGGACGCCTTCTACAAGGGGGAGATCGCCCGGAAGATCGACGCGTACATGAAGACCCAGGGCGGCTTCCTCAGCTACGGGGACCTGGCCGCGCACCACTCCGATTGGGTCGAGCCGGTCAGCGTGAACTACCGCGGCTACGACGTCTGGGAGCTGCCCCCCAACGGCCAGGGCGTCGCGGCGCTCCAGATGCTGAACCTCCTCGAAGGCTACGACTTCGCGAAGATCCCCTTCGGCAGCCCGCGCCACGTTCACCTCTTCACCGAGGCCAAGAAGCTGGCCTTCGAGGACCGGGCGAAGTTCTACGCCGATGCCGCCTTCATGAAGGTGCCGCTGCCCTGGCTTCTCTCCAAAGAATACGCGGCCCAGCGCCGGGCGCTCATTAGCGAGTCCCGCCCCGCACGCCGCCTGGAGGCGGGGCATCCGCCCCTGAAGGAGGGCGACACGGTCTACCTCACCACCGCCGATGGGGAGGGCAACATGGTGAGCCTCATCCAAAGCAACTACCGCGGCATGGGCAGTGGCATGACGCCGGGGGACCTGGGCTTCTGCCTCCAGGACCGGGGCGAGCTGTTCAACCTGGAGGAGGGCAACGCCAATACCTACGCGCCGGGCAAGCGCCCCTTCCACACCATCATCCCCGGCTTCATCACCAAGGCTGGCGAGCCCTTCCTCAGCTTCGGCGTCATGGGAGGCGAGTTCCAGCCCATCGGGCACGTCCAGATCGTCATGGACCTCGTGGACTTCGGCATGAACGCCCAGGAGGCCGGCGATGCCCCCCGCATGAGCCATGACGGCTCCCCCGAGCCCACGGGCGAGGCCGGGAAGCTGCCCGGAACCATCCAGCTCGAGAGCGGCTTCCCCTACGAGACCGTGCGCGAGCTCATGAACCTCGGCCACGGCGTGGGCTGGATGCTGGGCGGGTACGGAGGCTACCAGGCCATCCGCTGGGATCCCAGGCAGAAGGTCTATTTCGGCGCCTCCGAATCCCGGAAGGACGGCCAGGCGGCGGGGTACTAGCCGGATTCAGCGCCGAAGTGCCAAGTCGCATGCCAGGCCAGCGGGCGCGACCGCCGGCTAGAGGTAGTCCATGGTGTTGAGGCCCCAGTTGGCCGGTTCCTCGAAGTCAAGGATCTCCTCGGAAGCGTGGGCCAGATGGAGATCCCGGGGCTGCAGGCGGAGCTTGCGTCCGGTGTCGAAGACCACCCGGACCACCGGTCTCAGGAGATCCTCGCCCTGCTCCACCACGACCGCCAGACGCCCTCCGCTGAGCCGAACGAGGGAACCGACGGGATAGATGCCCAGGGCCCGGATGTACTGCTGGACCAGGTTTCCATCGAGGTGCGTCCCGCTCCATTCCAGCAGCTTCTTCAACACCTCCGTGGGCTCCATGCCCTTGTGGTAGACCCGATTCGAAGTCAGGGCATCGTACACATCCACGATGGCGGTCATGCGTCCGATCTGGGAGATCTTGTCCCCGGCGATACCCGCCGGATATCCCCCGCCGTCCATCTTCTCGTGGTGTTCACCGGCGATCTGGATGACCATCTCGGAGATCCCGGCCACCCCCCGCAGCAGGTCGCGGCTGAGGGCGGCATGGGACTTCATGATGCCGAATTCCTCATTGGTCAGCTTGCCCGGCTTGTTGAGGATCTCGTTGGGGATCTTCATCTTGCCGATGTCATGGAGCAGCCCTCCCAGCCCGGCCTCCTCCACCGTGGCGGCATCCATGCCCAGCGCATGAGTGAAGGACACCAGCAGCGCACAGATGCTGACAGAGTGCTGGAAGGTATAGGTATCGGCCGCCTTGATCCGGGAGAGACTGATGAGGGCCCCGGGATTCCGAAGCACGGATGCATGCATGGCCTTGACCAGGGGCCGGGCCTTGGTGGGTTCAAGCTGCTTCCCCAGCCGGACATCGTGGAGGAGTCCATCCACCACGTCCGAGGCATCGCCCAGGATGCGCTTGGCGGCGGCGGATTCCTCCCGCTGGGAGACCGGGGCCGACGGGAGGGCCGCACCGGTGGCGGCCGAGGCCTTCAGCTGCTGCTCCAGGCCCTCCTCGATTTCCGTCTGGGTCGGGGCGCCGACCACATCCCCCCCCTGGGCCGTGTCGATGTAGATCTCATTCAGCCCCTGATCGACCATCTTCTGGATCTGGCCCGCATGCTTGATGAGGAACTTGGGGCGCAGGAAGCCGTGCTGAAGCCAGCCGCAGTTCAGGTCGTGGACGTACATCCCGGTCTTGAGTTGGTCCACGCGCACGCGCTTGATTGCCATCCTGCCCCCGGCTTCCTCATACCCTTGGATCGGTCCGCCCCGCCCGGAGGATGAATCGTGGAAACCTCCCTGCGTCCGCTGGGCCTTCCTTGCCCACCCCCCCCTGCATCCCAGGATTCGAGCCATCCTTCCGTGCACCCGGGATGTAGAATGGGGGTTCGGACCGCGCCCGGGCGGCGCCATCAGGAGGGGTGTCCATGCTGCAAGCCTATCGCCAACATGTCGCTGAACGAGCATCCCTGGGCATCCCCCCCCTGCCGCTCACCGAGGCTCAGACCTCTGAATTGGCCACCCTGCTGGCCCATCCCCCCGCGGGTGAAGAGAAGGCGCTCGTGGAACTCCTGGTCCACCGGGTGCCCGCCGGCGTCGATGATGCAGCCCGCGTTAAGGCCGCCTTCCTGGCCAGCGTGGCCAAGGGGGCCGAAAAGGTCGCCCTGGTCTCCCGCGAAAAGGCCACGGAGCTGCTGGGCACCATGCTTGGCGGGTTCAACGTGAAGCCCCTCATCGACCTGCTGGACGACGCCACCGTGGGTGCCATCGCCGCTGAGGGCCTCAAGAAGACCCTGCTGGTCTTCGACGCCTTCGCCGATGTGAAGGCCAAGGCCGATGCGGGCAATGCCCATGCCCAGGCCGTGCTGAAGTCCTGGGCCGAGGCGGAATGGTTCACCAGCCGCCCCGAGGTGCCCCAGAGCCTCACCCTCACCGTCTTCAAGGTCACGGGCGAGACCAACACCGATGACCTGTCTCCCGCCCCCGACGCCTGGAGCCGCCCGGACATCCCGCTCCACGCCCTGGCCATGCTCAAGAACGCCCGCCCTGGCATCAACCCCGACGATCCCGGCAAGGTGGGCCCCCTTAAGCAGCTGGAAGCCCTCAAAGCCAAGGGCCACCTCATCGCCTACGTGGGCGACGTGGTCGGCACCGGCTCCTCACGGAAGTCCGCCACCAATTCCGTGCTCTGGTTCACCGGGGAGGACATTCCCTTCGTGCCCAACAAGCGCTTCGGGGGCGTCTGCCTCGGCGCCAAGATCGCGCCCATCTTCTTCAACACCATGGAGGACTCCGGCGCCCTGCCCATCGAGTTGGACGTCAACGGCATGGACATGGGCGATGTCATCGAGCTGCGCCCCTACGAGGGCAAGGCCCTGAAGAACGGCCAGGTCGTCGCCGAGTTCAAGATCAAGTCCGAGGTGATCTTCGACGAGGTCCGCGCCGGCGGCCGCATCCCCCTCATCATCGGCCGGGGCCTCACCGCCAAGGCCCGGCTGGCCCTGGGGCTCCCCCCGTCCACGGCCTTCCGCCTGCCCGCCGTGCCCAAGGACACCGGCAAGGGCTTCTCCCTCGCCCAGAAGATGGTGGGCAAAGCCTGCGGCGTGGTGGGCATCCGCCCGGGCACCTACTGCGAGCCGAAGATGACCACGGTCGGCTCCCAGGACACCACGGGCCCCATGACCCGCGACGAGCTGAAGGACCTGGCCTGCCTGCAGTTCTCCGCCGACATGGTCATGCAGTCCTTCTGCCATACCGCGCCCTATCCCAAGCCCGTGGATGTGAAGAACCACCGCGAGCTGCCGCCCTTCATCACCAACCGCGGCGGGGTCTCGCTGGCCCCCGGGGACGGCATCATCCACTCCTGGCTGAACCGCCTGCTGCTGCCTGACACCGTGGGCACCGGCGGCGACTCCCACACCCGCTTCCCCATCGGCATCTCCTTCCCGGCGGGCTCGGGCCTGGTGGCCTTTGCCGCCGCCGCGGGCGTCATGCCCCTGGACATGCCCGAGTCCGTCCTGGTGCGCTTCAAGGGCGACCTGCAGCCCGGCGTCACCCTCCGCGACCTGGTGAACGCCATCCCCCTCTACGCCATCAAGCAGGGCCTGCTCACCGTGGAGAAGAAGGGCAAGAAGAACGTGTTCTCGGGCCGCATCCTCGAGATCGAGGGGCTGCCCAAGCTCAAGGTGGAGCAGGCCTTCGAGCTGTCCGATGCCTCCGCCGAGCGCTCCGCCGCGGGCTGCACGGTGCGCCTGGACAAGGAACCGATCATCGAGTACATGACCTCCAACATCACCTTGATGAAGTGGATGATCGCCAACGGCTACGAGCACCGCCAGACCCTGGAGCGGCGCATCAAGGCCATGGAGACCTGGATCGCCAAGCCCGAGCTGCTGGCCCCGGACGCCGATGCGGAATACGCCGCCGTGATCGAGATCAACCTGGCCGACATCAAGGAGCCCATCCTCGCCTGCCCCAACGATCCCGACGATGTGAAGACCCTGGCCGAGGTGGCTGGCCAGAAGATCGACGAGGTCTTCATCGGCTCCTGCATGACCAACATCGGGCACTTCCGGGCCGCCGGGAAACTCCTCGACGGCAAGACGGACCTGAACACCCGGCTCTGGATCGCCCCCCCCACCAAGATGGACGAGTACATCCTCAAGCAGGAGGGCTACTACGGCATCCTGGGCCGAACGGGCGCCCGCATGGAGATGCCCGGCTGCTCCCTCTGCATGGGCAACCAGGCGCAGATCCGCAAGGGCAGCACCGCCATCTCCACCTCCACTCGCAACTTCCCGAACCGCCTGGGCATCGACACGCAGGTCTACCTGGGCAGCGCAGAACTGTCCGCCGTCTGCGCCATTCTCGGCCGGATCCCCACCATGGCCGAGTACATGGCCCAGGTGGGCATCGTGAGCGAAAAGTCCAAGGACATCTACCGCTACATGAACTTCGACCAGATCGCGGACTTCCGTGGCATTGCGGACACCGTGACAGTCTAGTTTCCTGCCCAGAAAACGGCCCGGGGGTGTCGCCCCCGGGCCGTTTTCTGAGTGCTCGATCGAACGGGGTATGCTAGTCTCATCAGTTCTTGACCACCTTTCGGGGGGTTCCCATGGGGATCTTTGAGGGCCACATCCGCGTTCACGAGGGCGACCGCTTCGCCCTGGTGGCCTCGCGCTGGAACGACTTCATCGTGGAGCGCCTCATCGAAGGGGCCAAGGATTGCATCCTCCGCCACGGAGGCAGCGAGGACCAGATGGACCTCATCCGCGTCCCCGGGAGCTTCGAACTGCCCCAGGCGGCCAAGCTGGCCGCCCAGAGTGGCCGCTATGCCGGCGTCATCGTGCTGGGCGCCGTGATCCGCGGCGGGACGCCGCATTTCGACATGATCGCCGCCGAGGTCACCAAGGGCGCCGCCCAGGTGGCCCTGGACACGGGCCTGCCCCTGGCCTTCGGAGTGCTCACCACGGACA
Source organism: uncultured Holophagaceae bacterium (assembly GCA_903839205.1). Lineage (GTDB taxonomy): Bacteria > Acidobacteriota > Holophagae > Holophagales > Holophagaceae > Geothrix. Next base: position 12,302 of record CAIMBM010000223.1, read on the forward strand.
GCGTGGAGCAGGCCATTGACCGGGCCGGTGCCAAGATGGGGAACAAGGGCTGGGAGGCTGCCCAGAGCGTCATGGAGATGGTGGACCTGGCGCACACCCTCGGCGGGAAAAAGGGACGGAAATAGATGGGTGTTCGTCGCCGGGGGCGCGAGTATGCCCTCCAGATGCTGTACGCCATGGACCTGACCGGCTACGCGCCGGACCAGGTGTTTGCCGGGTTCTACGCCATCCAGGACCTGAACCGGGATGCCTTCTACTACGCCAGGCGGCTGGTGGACGGGGTCCACGGGCAGCTGGAGGAGATCGATGGCGTGCTGGCGAAGTACGCGGAGCACTGGAAGATCCACCGCATGGCCGCCGTGGACCGGAACCTGCTCCGGCTTGGGCTCTATGAGCTCATGTACGTGAAAGAAGTGCCCTTCCCCATCGTCATCAACGAGGCCCTGGAAATTGTGAAGGAATTCAGTGACCAAGAAGGCACACAATTCCTGAATGGCATCCTTGATGCGGCCCGCAAAGAGTTTCGCCCGGAAGAAACCGGCCCAAGGCTCAAGAAGAAGGTCTCCCTGGTGGAGCCCTCCGAAGATTCGTGACCTAACCATCCTCTCTCGATTTGATATGCTCGATCCCTTCCCCAGTCTGTGATCTGACCGTTGGAGCCCTGATGAGCACCTCCCGCAAGACGTCCACTGCCCAGAAGAAGACCCCGGCCCCGCGCCCCGCTGCCAAGGCCGCCACCGTCGAGTCGAAGGCACCGGTTAAAGCCCCTGCCAGGACCTTGGTCCACACCATCGGCCTGGAAGAGATCAAGGGCCTCATCGCCCTCGTGGGCCGGGAGCCCTTCCAGGAATTCGAATTCGAGGCCGGGGACATGCGCTTCAGGATCCGCAAGGACGGTCCGCCGGTCCCGGCCCAGGCACCCCTGGCCGCGCCCCTGATCATGGCGCCCGCCCCGGCCCCCCTGGTCCACCCCGTCCCGGTCGCTGTCGCCTCTCCTCAGCCACCAGCAGCACCCGCAGAAGAGCCCGGCATCCATTACGTCACCAGTCCCATCGTCGGCACCTTCTACCGCGCCTCCAGCCCCACGGCTGCGCCCTTCGTGTCCCCCGGCGACTACGTGAAGCCCGGCCAGACCCTCTGCATCATCGAGGCCATGAAGCTCATGAACGAGATCGAGAGCGACCTGGCGGGTGAGGTGGTCAAGGTGCTGGTGGAGAACGGGACGCCCGTGGAGTACGGCGAGCGTCTCTTCGCCGTCCGGATCGGCTAGCCATGGGCGCCATCAAGCGCAAGCCGTCCCAGGGCCTCGCGATCCCCATCGATGCACCGCCGTTCAAGAAGGTCCTCATCGCCAACCGGGGCGAGATCGCCCTCCGGGTGATCCTGGCCTGCAAGGAGATGGGCATCCAGACCGTGGCGGTCTATTCCGAGGCCGACCGCAACGCCCTCCATGTCCGCTTCGCCGACGAGGAAGTCTGCATCGGCCCCGCGCCCTCGTCGAAGTCCTACCTGAACATTCCCCAAGTGATCGCAGCGGCCGAGGTCACCGGCGCCGAGGCCATCCATCCCGGCTACGGCTTCCTCAGCGAGAACGCCCACTTCGTCGAGGTCTGCCTGGCCTGCGGCATCACCTTCATCGGGCCCAGCGCCGAGATCATCCGCAAGATGGGCAATAAGGCCCAGGCCAAGGCCACCATGCAGGCCGCGGGCGTGCCCCTCATGCCCGGGAGCGATGGCCTGGTCGAAACAGTGGAAGACGCCCTGGTAGTGGCTGAGCAGATCGGCTACCCCGTCATCGTCAAGGCCAGCGCAGGCGGAGGCGGGCGAGGCATGCGCATCGTCAACAGCGCCGAGGAGCTGCCAGACCTCTACAACACCGCCCGCAGCGAGGCGAAGAGCGCCTTCAGCGACGACAGCGTCTACATGGAGAAGTACCTCCTGGAGCCGCGCCACATCGAAGTCCAGATCATGGGCGACCTCTTCGGCAACGTAGTGCACCTGGGCGAGCGCGAGTGCTCCATCCAGCGCCGCCACCAGAAGCTCATCGAGGAGAGCCCCAGTGCCGTCCTGGATCCGGCCCTGCGGCAGCGCATCTGCGATACCGCCGTGAGAGCCGCCAAGTCCGTCGGCTACTACAACGCGGGCACCATCGAGTTCCTGCTCGACAAGCGGGGCGACTTCTTCTTCATGGAGATGAACACCCGCGTGCAGGTGGAGCATCCGGTCACCGAACTGGTCACGGGCATCGACATCGTGAAGGAGCAGCTGCGGATCGCCGCCGGCCACAAGCTGAGCTTCACCCAGGCGGACGTGGTCCAGAAGGGCCACGCCATCGAGTGCCGCATCAATGCCGAGGATCCCTACAAGTTCACGCCCAGTCCCGGCCGCATCACCGCCCTGCACTTCCCAGGCGGCCCCGGGATCCGCGTGGACACCGCCATGCACCAGGACGCCGTCATCCCGCCCCACTACGATTCCATGGTGGCCAAGCTCATCGCCTACGGCGCCAACCGCACCGAGGCCATCGCCCGCATGCGCAGGGCCCTGGACACCCTGGTGATCGAGGGCATCAAGACCACCTCTCCCCTGCACCGCCGCATCATGGACCAGCCCGACTTCATCGCCGGCACCTTCTCCACCAAGTGGCTCGAGACCTTCCTGGAAGAGGTGAAGCTGGAAAAGGCGAGCGAACCGCGCTAGGGCTTGAATCCGATAGAATGGACATCGTGCCGCCTTAGCTCAGTTGGTAGAGCTCCAGCTTTGTAATCTGGAGGTCGCCGGTTCGATTCCGGCAGGCGGCTCCAGTCCTTCCGTCCCTGTATCCGCCCCGGGTTGCAGCTTTCCTCCCCTGCGATCAGCGGAATCCGTGACTTTGCAGGCACTCGGCGTACTGGCGGTCCATCACCTGGATGTGGGGAATGAGCCAGGTCAGCAGGAAGCCGGGCATGGCCTGGGAGCTGATCTCGCCCCGCTGCACCTTCTGGACCATGTCCTTGGCCTGCTGGATCAGGGCCGCATGTTCAGCGGCATGGGCCTCTCGCCCCTCAAACCCTACTTCCGTCATCACCCGCTCTTCGTGATCGAAATGGACCCAGGTTTCGTAGATCAGGGCCCCCATGAGGTTCTGGGCCAGGGCCCGGTCCTGCTTGTCCCGCAGGGTGGCGTGCACCTGGCCTATCAGGGCGGCAAGCCGCTGGTGTTCCTGATCGAAGGCCGTGACGCCGATGGCATGCTCCGCGCCGGACCACTCGAAGCAGGGGGCGTCGGTTTCGAATCTCGGTGTAGCAGGCACCATGGTCATCCGATGCCGACCATGGACTGCGGGTCCCTCCTGGAGGCCTCAGCCTGGGCCTTCTGTTCCTGGATCCAGGCCGGACCAGCGGGGCAGGCAAAGGCGGAAACGTGGAAGTCCAGAATCAGCAAGAGAACACTCCAGAGGATACTAGCCCTCTTTATCGTCTGAAGTTGACCCGGGGATGAGTTACAAGCTGGTACAAATCGCGCAATTGGTTGATAGACAGGGGGCTAAAAGCCCAACCTTCGCCAGGGCTGGAAGGCACTTGGAAAAAAAGCAACTCTACTTGCGGGTCAACCCCACCACCAGCCCGCCATGGCCTCCCCTGAGGGAACCGGGCCCGTCTCGGCCCTCAGGCCTCCCGTTCCAGTCCGAGGGTGGCAAACCGGTGGAAGGGAAGAAAGCCGAGGCTCCGATAGAGACCGATGGCCATCGTATTGTCCTGGTCGACCGCGAGATGCGTCTTCCCGCAACCCAGGTCCCGGAGGGCAGCCATGGCCCCGGTCATCAGGGTCCTCCCGATGCCCCGGCGGCGAGCGCCTGGGTCCACGGCCAGCTCGGACACGTGCCCCTGGTCCAGTCCCATCCTGGATGCCAGGACGAAGCCCAACAGTTCACCGGACCCGGGCGCCCGCGCCACAAAAGAGGCCGCCGGTTCGAATTTTCCCCGGGTCGGGAAGTCCAGGATCCGAGCCAGGGAACGGCTGATCCGCTCCGGGTCGTCGAAGGCCGGATCGAAGCCGCCCTGGGGTGCTCCGGCGTAGGCCTTTTGAAGTAGCCCGGAGGCTGGAACCAGGTGCTCCCCACGCCAAGGCTCCAGGGTGGTCCCAGTCCAGGTCGTCCCGGTACCAGTCAAGACCGCTTCCATGAGGAGGCGGGGGCGGGCCCGCCCTGGCCACCGCGACAGCAGCCAATGCAGGGTCGCGGGTGTCGCCAAGAGAAGCTCCCCACAGACCCCCAGAATCCCGGGATCCGAGAAGGCGCCCTGGATGGCGGAGCCCAGGAGTTCTAATTCCACCGCTTCGGAAGGTCCGGACCGGGAGGCGAACAACCGTCCCAGGATCAGCGTCCGGGCCCGCACCTGGAGGGGCAGGTAGCCCAGGACCCTCCCATCCCTGACCCAGGCCAGCCCTTCGAGGGGACCTTCCCAGGGCTCCACCTGCCAGCGCAGGCTCCCCCAGAGCTGCTCCGCCTCCTCGGCCAACAGGGGCTGGAGGTCGGAGAAGGGCTGGGCGAGGAGGCTGGCCAGCCTACCCTCGCACGGAGGTCGATCCGGCGATTCCATTCCAGGGATGGAGCCCTACCTGGACCGCTCCTCGTTCCTCCGGCGGGTCTCCCGGGGCCAGTGGGACCTGGGCAACTCCCTCCGCTCGCCGTTTCTCGACGTGGCGTAGTACCAGCGCTCGTTGGCGTAGAAGTAGTGGTAGCCCCCGTGGGCCAAATAGGAATCCGGACCGATCTCGACGATGGCCGGAAGGACCGGGATCACCTCCAGACCGCCCCCCCGCCTTGGCGCCACCAGGCAGCCGGTCAGAAGGAGGGCCGAGGACATGAGGACCAGCATCCCGCGTTTCATGGGTTCTCTCTTTCCGGTGGGCGAGTCACCTGAATGGGCTGGCTCTTTCACCCATAGAGGCCATGGCTGCCTTCAGGGTTGAAGCCCGGAATGAAACCTGGCGCTGCGCCCCATGGGTGGGGGGCTGCTGCCCGAGTCGGCGCCGGGGCGCCGGGCCCAGGCCTGACACCCCTGCTCGCTCGCGCTATCCTCGGTCCATGACCCTGCGCCTCCGCCCACTGCTCGCGGCATGAACCCGGCTCCTCGCCCGCCCAGTCTGCTGCGCTCGGCGGCCGTGGTGTCCTTCATGACGCTGCTGAGCCGGATCACGGGGCTGGCCCAGACCTTCTTCCTGAGCCACGTGCTGGGGGCAGGTGCGGCGGCGGACGCCTTTGCCGTGGCCTTCCGCCTGCCCAACCTGCTGCGCCGTTTCACCGCTGAAGGCACCATGACCGCCGCCTTCCTGCCCACCCTGTCCGAGGCCGAAGCTGCCGAGGGCGACGCGGCGGTGAAGGCCGTGGCCGCAAGGTTCCTGGGCACCCTGCTGGCCATCCTGCTCCTGGGCGTGGTCCTGGTGCTGCTGGGCATGGGGCCCCTGGCGGATCTGCTGACCCTGGGGCGCCCCGAGGTCCAGGGCCAGCTCACGGCCCGGCTGGGCCGGATCATGTTCCCCTACCTGGCCCTGGTGAGCCTCACGGCGGGGTTCACGGGCCTCCTGAACCTCCGCCACCGCTTCGCCCTGGCGGCCTCGGTGTCCATCTTCTGGAACTTCGCCTTCATCGCCTTCGGCTGGACCACCCTACGTGTCCTGGAGCGCCGGGGCCCGGCGACCTTTGAGACAGTCTCTGTCGTCTGTGCCCTCGCCGTGCTGGCGGGGGGCTTCGTCCAGTTGCTGGTGGTACTTCCCGCGGTACGGAAGGAGGGTTTCGGCCTGGCCTTCGGCCTCCACCTGCGGGATCCCTGGGTACGCAAGATCCTCCGGCGAATGGGGCCGGGCCTGCTGGCGGCGGGCATCTATCCCATCAATGCCCTCATCAGTACGATGCTGGCCTCCAAGCTGCCCAACGGCGCCCAGATGATCCTCCTCAACAGCGGCATGATGGCCGAGATGGTCATGGGGCTCTTTGCCATGAGCCTCGCCACCGCGGGCCTGCCGACCCTGTCCCGCCAGGCGGAGGCCCGGGACTGGCCGGCGATGAACCGCAGCCTCACTCAGTCGATTTCCGCCTCGGCCCTGCTGGTGCTTCCGGCCTCCGTGGGCCTGGCGGTGCTGGCCCGGCCCATCTGCGCCCTGCTCTTCCGCACCGGCGCCTACACCCCCGCCGCCGCCGACTGGACCGCCGTCACCCTCGTGTTCCAGTCTGTGGGTCTCGTGTTCGTGGCGGCCCAGCGCCTGGGCAATCAGGCCCTCTACGCCCTCAAGGACTACCGGGGCCCCGCGGCCCTGGCGGGCGCCACCCTGGTCCTCAACGTGGCCCTCAGCCTGGTCCTCATGAAGCCCCTGGGCACCGGGGGCCTGGCCCTGGCCAACGGCCTCGCCAGCCTGGCGGGCATGGTGGGCGTCCTGCGGCGCCTGGACGTCCGCCTGCCGGAGCTGAACCTCCGCCCTCTCCTGAACAGCACCGTCCGTGCCCTGGCCGCCTGCACCCTCATGGGCCTGCTGGCCTGGGCGGGAACGAAGGCTGTCGCCCTGGACGCCCCCCACGCCTTCACGCGCCTGGCCCTCGCGGTCAGGCTACTGCCCCTGGTCTGCCTGTGCGCGGCGGCCTATGGGGCCATCGCGGCGGGACTCAGGCATCCCGAAGCCCGGGAAATGGCCGAAAAACTCCTGCGGAGGGGATAGTATCCCCCTGTGGATCCTGTCTCCCGCGCCCTCCCCCCCTTCGGACCCCGCCCATGTTCCTGCGACTGATCGCCCTCTCGGCCCTCTCCCTTTCCCTTGCGCAGGCGGGGGATCTCACCTTCATCGCCGAGGCCGTCAATTCCGGCAACGGGAAAAAGTACCGGGCCTACATCGACCAGTCCACCATCCATCGGGAAGGCGCCTACGAATCCGTGAAGCTGGTGTCGATCTATGACCAACCCATCTCGGCGGCGGGCTTCGCCGGCGTGAAGTCCATGGTCAACTTCTTCCAGGTGGACTGCCATCGCCACGTGAAGCGGGTCACCTACATCGGATTCCTGGACGCCCAAGGACACGTGATCGTCGAAGAGAATTACCCCGATGCTCCCGACGAGCCCTTCGGGTCGAGCACCGTGGACCGGAAGGTCGAACCCTACCTGTGCATGCACCTGTCCGACCCCGTGAAGTAGGCGATCCGTCCAGGGAGAAGCGTTCCGTGGCTGCTCCAGGGACAAGGTGGGCGAGGCTTCGGAGAGCCTGTGCCGGCGCAGGTCTTTAGGACATGTGCCCGGAGTCACGAAAGACTACCTATTGATCGTTAATATTAAAGCCTTCTAATTAACGACGCAATGATCATCTATTTAACGCCCCTCGAAATCCCGACCACCCAGGGCCATCGCCCCTGGGTCCGGTCCGGACGCCCAGGCTCGTTCAATGGATGGAAGAGAAGGAGTTTATGACCTTCCCAACCACCCAAGGCCGGAGGTGAACTCCCGCCGATCCCACTAGGAGGTGAATCGTGCAATGGAAATGGGGACGAATCGCAGCCATCGCCGGGGGTTTCGTCCTCCTGGTGGGGCTGCGGGCCACCGAGAAGGCCGCAGGGAGCCCACCTGCCGCACCGGTCCAGACCAGGACCGCCAAAGCCGAGGCGCCCCCCAAGACCACTCAGGCCAAGGCGGGATCCGTGGCGGAAGAGGAACTCAGCCCCCGGACGCTGGAGGGCTACGTGGAACAGGAGAAGGCCTTCTACGACTTCCTGAAGAAGAACCACCCGCTGTTCACCGACTACGAGAAGAATGGCCGGATCGTCGGCAAGTACCAGATCAGCGACCGCGAGGAGGAATTCGTCGAGTTCGGTGGCGGCAAGGACTACGCGGCCCAGAACAACCGGCAGACCGCCATCACTTACCGGCTGGGGATGGAATCCATCCTGGACCTTCCCAACAAGTTCGTGGGCGCCAAGAAGTGCGGGGAATGCCATCCGATGCAGTACGAGAAGTGGTCCCGCTCGCGGCACGCCATGGTGGTGCGTTTCCCTGACGAGATGGTGGAAATCCCGAACAGGGACCTCACCAAGGGCCTGTACGGCAGCCAGGCCGCCGTGCTGCCCCCCGGCATCACGGCGGATTCCGTGTTCGCCATCATCGGCACGCCCCGCACCAAGTACGGCTTCCTGGACAAGTGGCTCGTCCGCGGCACCTACCACATCGAGGGCGGCAACCTCAACGACCGGACGGGCACCCTCGTGGCCGGCGGCAACCAGTTCAGCCGGAGCTGGGCTGAATCCCTCACGCCCGAGGTCGCCAAGAAGATCGCGGCCTATGTCCCGGGCTTTCCCACGACGCTGGCTGATTTCGGCGACCAGGGGTCCGGCGTCTGGGGGACCAACTCCTACGGGGCCAAGAACCGGAAGAACATGCTCTTCCAGCCCGCCAGTTCCTACTGCGAGGTCTGCCACTCCTTCAAGTTCGACTTCAAGAGCCAGGCGGAGCTCATGGCGGCCCTCGGCAAGCCCGAGGAACTGCGCAAACACACCATCAACAAGGGCATCACCTGCGAGGAATGCCACGGCGCCGGGGCTCACCTGATGGGCGCACGGGGGGCGGGCATGCCCTCCAACTGCGAGCGCTGCCACCAGCGCTTTGCCTGGAATGCAGATGAGGCCAAGAAGGATCCCAAACACGGTTTCTCTGCCTACTTCAAGGGCGGCTGCCCCTCCTGCGGCACCGAGGGCTCCCAGTCCTACTACACCAGCCACAAGGAGCACGGGATGAGCTGCGGGACCTGCCACGATCCCCATGAGGTGACCGCCAACGATTGGAAGGACCCCTATACGGTCCCGGCCCTGAAGAAACAGTGCGAGGACTGCCACAAGACCCAGGGCGAGTTCTTCGCCAACAACGAGATCCACGGCGGCAACCGCTGCACCAGCTGCCATATGCCGGTCATGGGCAGCTGCGAGAACTTTGTTGCCATCCAGTATCCGGACTACGGCGGCTTCGACACCCAGCGGGCCTCCCACATCTGGAAGATCCTCGTCGACCCCGAGGCCAAGACCCTCAATCCCCCCGAGGGCAAGGACCGGAACTACAAGGGCGGCGCCTGGCGCCTCACGAAGAAGGACGGGAAACCCTACATCGACCTGATGTGGTCCTGCGGCCGCACCAGCTGGGGCGATCCGGATCTCGCGCAGACGGGTGGATGCCACAGCCCCGCGCAGTCCTCCCAGCCCAAGGAACTGCTCTTCACGAGCCAGCGCATGATCTACGACAGGGTCATGACCTGGGAGAACCCGGTGAAGGCGGGGCTCGCCGAGGTGGAAACCTCCCTCAAAAAGCTGGGCCCTATGCTCGCCAAGAGCCGGCTCGGGAAGGCCCAGAAGGCCCAGGTCCAGCTGATGGTCAACCAGGCCCGGGACATCGTGAAAGCCGTCAAGAAGGATGGCTCCTGGGGCGTCCACGCACCCACGTTCACGAAAGGGAAGCTGGATGAGGCGAAGGTGCTCGTCCAGGGCGCCCAGGCTACTCTGCACGGGAACGTCAGGGCCTCCCTGCAGGCCGGGGGGGCGGACAAGGGATGAACCTCTGTACCTGATCCATCTCGACCCGAAGCCCCCAGGTATCGCCTGGGGGCTTTGCCGTCAGAGGATCGGTCCCAACCTTCCTGCAAGATAAATTCCAGGTCGGGAATATCCGCCATCGCGCCGAGGAAGCCCTGGACCGGATCCGCTCGCTGCGGCCCGCTTACCAGGCATGGGCTTCAGAGGTAGATCAGCTTATCCGTGGCGAATCCCAGCGCCTTGGCGCGGCCGATCAGCATCTCCAGGGTCTTCGGATCCAGCTTGGGTTCCCGCGCCAGGATCCAGAAATAGGAGCGGTCCGGTCCGCAGATCATCGAGTAGCGGTCCGGGTCCAAGGCGATGACGTTGTAGGCGCCGTAGAAAGGTCCGAAGAAGGACACCTTCAGTCGTCCCTCGTTGCTTGAACCGATGAAGACCGCCCTGCCCTCGGCCTCCTTCCACTGGGCCTTGGAGGCATCCCAGCCCCGGTTCAACACCTTGACGCTGCCATCCCCGCGCAGGCTGTAGGTCGCCGTGACCCTGGTCAGCCCTCGTTCGAACCGATGGTCCATCCGGGCCACTTCGTGCCATTCGCCAAGGTAGCGCTTCAGCTCGAACCCCTGGACGGGATGGACGCCTTCGGGAAGGCGGGTACACGCTGCCATTAGCAGGAGGCAGCCCAGGGCCAACGCGTGCAGTGTCCGGTTCATGTGCGCCACCTCGCGAAGCCCCTTGGATCAGACCTTCCGTTCCGGCCCATGGTAACTGCCCCTCGGCATCCCGGGCCCGCCTCGAAGGCCCCCAGGGCGATCAGGATCACCCTACGGCTTGGCCGGATCAGGGAAGGGAGGAGAGGACTTACCATCAAGTCGCCAAGAATAAACCTGCTTGCTCCCTACTTGGCGTCTCGGCGGTGTTCTGTTGCTCTGGGAGCAGAGGCGGTCAAACCTTCGGCGCCTCGAGCCCGAACTGGGCCCAGCCTTCCTTGGTGGGACCGTAGATACCGGGGATGTGCAGGCCCGCCTGGCGCATGAGGACGGTCATCTGACCACGATGGTGGGTCTGGTGGCTGACCAGGACGTAGAGGGCGAAGGCGCCGGTCCAGCTCTCGCCATAGAGGCTGAAGGCGCGGCCAAGCTCGGTGTTGCTCCAGCTGCCGATGTGATCCAGCAGCGAGTCGCTCACGGCGCGGTAGGTGGCCGCGATCTCGGCCATAGTGGGCGGTGGTGGCGTAGCGATGAAACCGTCGGCGCCCAGGCCCACGGGCCCCTTTACCTTGAGGCCGAGGTTCTGGGGCAGTTCCAGGACCGTCTCCACCAGGTGCCAGGCCAGGCGCCGCAGGTCCCGATGCTGAGGATCCACGGCCTGGTGGGCCGCCGCGTCGGGAATGGCCCCGAAGACCGCCAGGGTCTTGTCCGTTTCCTGCTGCCAGATGGTCCTGAAGTCGTCCACACGACGGAACATGCCTGCCTCCGAAGCAATCCCGGGCAGCATAGCGCAAGGTTCAGGTGCGAAGGAAAAGGCCTGGGCTCCTCCGCCTTCAAGGATGGGCTCTCTCCACCCTCGGCGGGGAACACCAGGCATTCCCGGACTGGAATTCATGGAGGTCCCTGTGACTGCCGAACCGGCAACCAGTCACCTGAGGCGCTCGTTCTCAGCCAAGAGTCTTGATGCCTACCCTAACCGACCTGGAACCAGGAGCTGATCGCTGCGCCGCGGCGGTGCCTCCGTCGGGTCGTTTGCGCAGGATCGGGGCTGCCTGCCTAAGTTGGTTGAGGAACATCCCACTCCAGGATGAGGCCCTCCGTGAGAGCGCGGTCCTGGTCCAAGTCATCGGAAGCCTGGGTGCAGTGGGTCTGGCGCTTGGCACCTACTTCAGGCTTGGCAACTCAGGCATGCCTCTGCTGGGAGGGACCCTCTCACTCTACGCCTGTGCCGCTCTGCTCGCCGCGGGAGTCGTCGCCGTCCGATTCGGCCACTACCGTACCTCCCTGTGGGTCATCAGCGCGGCCCTCTTCCTGAACGTTGCCTTCCCCATGGTCACGGGAGGCATCACCTATGGGTTCGGCTACACCCGGGAGATGGCCATCCCGCTGGCCATCGCAGCCTTGCTACTCAACCGGCGCACCCTTTGGTCGATGTTTGGGCTCATCGTACTCATCTCGACCCTGGGGGCCGCCCGAGAACTGGGGCTCCTGGGACCCGCCGTGGTGCGCCCCGTGGGGATCCCACCCTTCGGCCCCTTCGGCAGCACGGTGGTCATCTTCTTCTTCATCACCATCGTCCTGGACCGGCTCTCAAGCAAGATGCATGAATCCCTCTCGGAATCCCTGGCCCGCCTGCAGGCCCTGAAGGAACGTGAATCGAATCTTCGCATGATGATCGACATGTTCCCGGATGCGGCCATCACCATGCGGCTTGATACCCAGTGTTTTGTGGCGGTGAGTGCGGGCTTCACCACCTACACAGGTCTTGACCAGAGCCAGGTGCTCGGGCGGACTCCCATGGATTTCAACCTGTGGGTGGACCTCGAGGAACGCAGCCGTTTCCTCCAGGCCATCCTCCGGGATGGGAGTGTGAAAAATCTTGAGGCCCGTTTCCACATCAGGAATGGGGCGGTTGCCACGGCCCTCGTGCAGGGGAGGGTCTTCACGATCGATGGCGTCCCCCACCTGCTCACGGTCCTGCGGGACATCACCGAATGGAAAGGGGCCCAGCAGGAGCGGGAACGCATGCAGGAGCAGCTTCAGCAGGCCCAGCGCCTGGACTCCCTCGGCAGCCTGGCCGGTGGTGTCGCCCATGATTTCAACAACATGCTCGGCGGCATCATGGGCTTCACCGAGATGCTGCAAGAGGAGGAGCAGGATCCCACACGGAGGCGGTATCTGCAGTCCATCCTCATGGCCACCACCCGTTCCTCGGAACTCACCCGGAAACTGCTCGCCTTTGGACGGAAGGGCAAGAACCTGGTCGAGTCCACGGACCTAAGGGTCATCCTGAATGACTGCCTGGCCATCGTCGGCCCCACCATGGATCCGAATCTACAGGTGACAGTCGACATGGGAGACTGTCCTAGCATTGATGCAGACCCTGCGCAGATCCATCAGCTGGTCCTGAACCTCTGCATCAACGCGCTGGAGGCCATGTCCGGCCCAGGTGTCCTGGCCATTGCTTCCAGTAGGAGGTTCCTGGACGAGCCCGAGGCTTCTGGATTGATGCTTCCGATAGGCAACTACGTGGAACTCCGGGTTGCCGATACCGGGATGGGGATGTCGGAGGAGGTCAAACATCGCATCTTCGAACCGTTTTTCACCACCAAGAGCCGGGACTCCAAGTCCGGGACGGGGTTGGGGCTCTCCACGGTCTATGGCATCGTCCAATCCCACGGGGGAAGCATCGAGGTGACTTCCAGAATCGGAGAGGGTACGCAGTTCAGGGTTCTTTTCCCCGAGGGCAAACTGTCCATTCCGGTCGAGGATCGGCCTCCGGCCCGGCCAAGGGGCCAGGGATGGATCCTGGTTGTGGAGGACGAGGACCTGCCCAGGGAAGCCGCCATCACCACCCTCGAATCTCTGGGATATTCCGTCCTCAGTGCGAAAAACGGTGCCGAAGGGGTGGATTGTTTCCGCGAACACCACGGCACCCTATTTGCGGTGCTCCTGGACCTCAAGATGCCGATCCTGGGCGGGAAGGCCGCCTTCCAGGAGATGCATCGCCTCGATCCAGAGGTGCCGGTCCTGGTTTGCACGGGATATGGCGAGAACGAGGAGGTCCAGGAGCTCCGTTCCCTGGGCGCCGTCGGCATGCTGTCGAAACCCTACCGGGTCGCCGACCTGGCAGAGGCCCTGCGCAGATTGACCGGTTAGGAATGGACCCCCTTGTCACGGGGTGAGCCACGTTGCTGAGGCGTCAGACCGGTGTGACGCCTCGCCGCTTTGCGGGCCACATATCCCGGCGACGGGCCCGGGCCAGTCGGTTGATGAGTTCCTGGCGCAGATCCCCGGGCTCCACGATGGCGTCCACGTGGAGTTCGGCCCCCAGCTTCTTCAGGTTGATGTCCGCGTTGTACTCGTCCCGCAGCTGCTGGACGTAGGCCATGCGCTCCTCCTCGGGCTTCTCGGCGATCTTGTTGGCGAAGACCGCGTTCACGGCGGCCTCGGCCCCCATGACCGCGATGCTGGCGGTAGGCAGCGCCAGGGTGGCGTCCGGATCGAAGCCGGGCCCGCTCATGGCGTAGAGACCCGCCCCGTAGGCCTTGCGCACCACCACGCAGACCCGCGGCGTGCTGCAGCCGGCCATGGCGCTGATCATCTTCGCGCCGTGGCGGATGATGCCCTGCTTCTCCACGGCGCTGCCGATCATGAAGCCCGGCACGTCGCTCAGGAACACCAGGGGGAGACCGAAGGCGTCGCAGAGGGTGATGAAGCGCGTGGCCTTGTCGGAACTGTCCACGAAGAGCACCCCGCCCTTCACCCGGGGCTGGTTGGCCAGGATGCCCACGGGCCTCCCTTCCAGCCTGGCCAACCCTGTGATGATCTCCCCGGCGAAGAGCTTCTTCACCTCCAGGAAACTGCCTTCGTCCACCAGCCCCTCGATGAAATCCTTCATCTGGAAGGGGGCCATTATGTCGGTGGGAACCAGGGAACCCAGGGCCTTCGCCTTGGGCGAGACCGCCTTCGGCGGAACCGTGGGCAGGGCGTCCTCGCAGTGCTGGGGGAAGTAGGCCAGGTACTGTTGACAGAGGGCGATGGCCTCGGTCTCGGTCTTGCACAGGAAGTCGCCGCAGCCGCTCACGGAACAGTGCATGCGGGCGCCGCCCAGGTCCTCCAGCGAGATCTTCTCGCCGATGACCATCTCCGCCATGCGGGGCGAGCCCAGGAACATGCTGGCGTTCCCCTCGACCATGATGACCACGTCGCAGAAGGCCGGGATGTAGGCACCCCCCGCGGCGGAGGGCCCGAAGAGGAGGCAGACCTGGGGCACCAGGCCCGAGAGCGCCACCTCCATGTGGAAGATGGTCCCGGCATGGCGCCGGCCCGGAAACATGTCCAGCTGGTCCGTGATCCTGGCCCCGGCGCTGTCCACCAGGTAGAGCATGGGGACCTTCATGCGCATGGCCGCTTCCTGGATGCGGATGATCTTCTCCACCGTGCGGGCGCCCCAGCTGCCGGCCTTGATGGTGCTGTCGTTGGCCATCAGGGCCACGGCGCGGCCCGCCACCGTGGCCGTGCCCGTGATGACGCCGTCCGCGGGGAGGTCCTTGGCCAGGGCATTGGCGAAGAGGCCGTCCTCGACGAAGCTGCCCTCGTCCACCAGCAGCCGGATGCGTTCCCGGGCGAAGAGCTTGCCCGCCTCCGCATTCTTCTCGTGGGCCTTGGAAGCGCCGCCCTTCTTGATCCGTTCAACTTCGGAATGGAACTGCTCCGACTGCATGGGAACCTCGGGAAGGATGCTCCAGCATATGCGATCCTGAAAGGATGACGGATGCGGAGGGAACGAGGCGCAGCGGGTTCCTGACGGTGCCCTTCGCCATCCTCTGCGCCTTCTACTTCCTGGTTTTCGCGGCGGGCTACCAGCTCTTCCCGGTGGTGCCCCTGCACCTGCGGGACCTGGGCGCGAGCCTCGCGGAGAGCGGCCGTTTCCAGACGGCCTTCATGCTGGGCTCAGGCCTCGGGTCGCTGTTCACGGGGCCCCTCGGCGACCGCCTGGGGCAGCGCCGGGTGCTGCGCATGGCCTCCCTGGTCCTGGTGGCGATCCTCGTGGCCTATGCCTTCCTGAAGGTGCGCTGGGTGTTCTACCTGCTGGCGCCCCTCCACGGCGTCCTCTGGTCGGCCCTCCGGACCGCCTCCATCGCCAAAGTGGGAAGCATCCTGCCCCTGGAGCACCGGGCCCAGGGCCTATCGCTCTTCGGTCTCACGGGGCCCGGCGGCGTGGCCGTGGGTCCACTGGTGGGCCTCTGGCTCATGCCGCACCTGGGTTTCGCCTGGATGCTGATCCTGCTGGCGGGCGTCTTCGCGGTCCTGCATGGCCTCATCGGCGCCCTGCCCAAGGAAGCCCCCCGCGAGGTCGAAGTCGCGGTCCTGTTCCACTGGCCCGACCGGGCCGTGTGGGGGACGGTGGCCGTGATGACGCTCGTGGGCCTGGGCTTCGGCCCCATTCCCCCCTACAGCGCCCAGGAGGCGAAGGCACTGGGGATGGCCTGGCCTGCGGCTTTCCTCACCTGTTTCGCCCTGGGCATGATGGCCATCCGTGGCCTGCTGGCCCTGACGGGCATGGGACGGCGCCCGGTGAACCTGCTTCCATTCATGCTCTTCCTGGCCTCGGCAGGCTACGCCCTGCTGGCCTTCCTGCCCGGCGGCATGAGCCGTCACCTGCTGGCGGGGCTCATCTACGGCGCGGGCTACGGCATGGCGCACACCCTGCTCATCATGAACATCTTCGCCACCACGGCCCCCGATCGGGTCGGCGCCGCGGTGGGGGCCCTGTTCTTCGCCTTCGATGCGGCCACGGCCTTCGGGGCCCTGGGTCTGGGCTGGGCCATGGAGCACTTCGGGTTCCGCCGGGGCTGGGCCATCGGGGCTGTCCTCATGGCCTTTTCGATCCCCGTGGCACGCCGCATCGCCCGGAAGAGCACGGCCATAACCACCGGACCGGTCCCCTCTGGCATCCTCGAAGGATGATTACGCAGCAGGAACGAAGTACCGCATGAAGGAGCTTTCGATTCCCCGAGCCAGGCTCATGACGAAGCAGTTCGTGTTGGTGTGGTCACTCACCTTCGTCACCTTCTTCGCCGCGTTCCAACTTTTCCCCACGGTGCCCCTGCGCCTGCGGGAACTGGGCGCGAGCCTGGCGGAAAGCGGCCGTTTCATGAGCCTGTTCACCGCCGGCAGCGCCCTGGGGGCGCTCTTCACGGGCCCCCTGGGCGACCGGGTGGGACACCGCCGTCTGGTGGTCACAGCCGCGCTGCTCTATGCCCTCTTCCTGGGTGCCTACTCCCTGATGTCCCACCGCTGGGGATTCTACGTCCTGGCCATCCCCCACGGCATCGTCTGGTCGGGCCTGCTGACGGCCACCATGGCGTCACTGGCCCACGTACTGCCCGAGGACCGCCGCGCCGACGGCCTCAGCCTCTACGGCCTCGCCAGTCCCGGTGGCGTCATCGTGGGCCCGCTGCTGGGCCTATGGATCTTCGAGCGCTGGGGATTCGCTCCCATCGGCTGGTACCTGGCCCTGCTCTTCGTCCTGCTCGGAGCCCTGGCGACGACGCTCCCCGTGGATCATCCCCATGGCCGGGCCGAGGGCTTCCGGTGGCCCGACGCCACGGTGGCCACGCCCTGTCTCATCCTGTTCTGCGTGGCCCTGGGCTACGGCGCCCTGGGCACCTACACGGCCCAGGAGGCCCTGGCCCTGGGGATGCGCCTGCCCTCGGCCTTCCTCTCCTCCATGGCCGTGGGCATGGTGATCATGCGCCTGGCCATGCTGCGGCGCGGCTTCGGCCTGCGGCCCATCCGCAAGCTGCCGGGCATGCTGCTGGGAGCCGTCCTGGGCCTGGTCCTGCTGGCCGCCCTGCCCGGCGGCACCGTGCGCCACGTGGTGGCCGCCCTCCTCTACGGGGCTGGCTACAGCATGTTGCATACCCTCCTCAACGCGAAGCTCCTGGAATCCACGGATCCCAAGCGGCGCGGATCGGCCTTCGGCGCGCTGCTCTTCGCCTTCGACGCCGGCATCGGCCTCGGCAGCTTCAGCCTGGGCTGGGTCATCGGCCACCATGGCTACCGCCTGGGCTGGGCCCTGGGCGCCCTGGCCATGCTCGCGGCCCTGCCGCTGGCGTTGAGGCTGAGCCGGGACTGATCAGGCTCTGCGGTGCACTTTGTGCACGGAAGCCTGGTCCAGGCACTTCACGAGCATCTCGTCGATGTTCACGTGGTCGGGCAGCATGAGGCACCAGCGCACGCATTCCGCCACATCGAGCGCCGTGAGGGGCTTCACGCCCTGGTAGACGGCCGCGGCCTTGGCATCGTCCTTCATGCGCACGTTGGAAAACTCGGTCTCGGCCATGCCCGGATCCACCGAGGTCACGCGGATCTGCTCGCCGTTCAGTTCCAGGCGCAGGCTGTGGGCCATGGCCTTCACGCCGAACTTCGAGGCGCAGTAGACGCTGCCGCCCTCGTAGGGCTGATGGCCCGCCGTGGAGCCGATGAAGAAGATGTGGCCCCAGCCGGCCTTGCGGAGGTGGGGAAGCCCTGCGCGGACGGTCTTCACCACGCCTTCCACGTTGGTGCGCATCATGGCTTCCAGATCCTCGTCCGGCGTCTCCCACATCTTGTAGGTGCCGCTGGCGAGGCCTGCGTTCGCCACCAGCACGTGCAACCCGCCCAGGGCGCCTGCGGCGGCCGCCACAAAGGCGTTCACGCTGGCAGTGTCCCGGGTGTCCACGGCGCCGGCAAAGGCCTGGATGCCGTGGGCTTTCTTGAGTTCATCGGCCAGGGCCTGCACCCGCTCCACCCGGCGGGCCCCCAGCGCGAGATGGCAGCCCTGGGCGGCCAGCAGCCGTGCCATGGCTGCGCCGAAGCCGCTGGACGCGCCGGTGATGAGGACGATGGGATGCTCGGGACGCATGGGATCTCCGTGGTGGCCTACTTGTAGGACCGGTGGAACTCGCCCAGGGCTTCCACCACCTTCTGGAGCTTCGCCGTGGGCGGCAGGATGGTGGTGCGGAAGTGGGCGGTGCCCTCGGCCTGGCCGAAGCCCGAACCCGGCACGACGCAGATGCCCGTCTGCTCCAGGAGGGCCAGGGAGTAATCGAAGTCCGTGCGGCCCGGCGGCAGGGTGATGCAAGGGAAGGCGTACATGGCGCCGGCGATGACGTTGCAGGTGATGCCCTCGATGCGGTTCAGGCCCTCGGCCAGCAGGACGGCGCGCTGCCTCAGCGTGTCGAGGATGGCGCCCCTTTCCGCGACGTAGACCGCGTGGGATGGCGCGCCCGGTTTCGGCGGGCGGACCATGGCGTAGGTGGAGACCTGGCCCGCCAGATTGGCGCAGAGGCTCACGCTCTGGAGCTTCAGGATCTGCGCTGCCACGTCGTCCGGAACGTTCCGGTACTCGAAGTAGCCGCCCCGCACCCCGCACTCGCCCAGGAAGCCCTTGGAACAGGAATGGAAGCTGAAGAGGGATACTGCTTCGGCCCCCGACTCGTGAAGCACCTTCGCGAAGGACACGAAGGTGTCGCCCCTCAGGTAGATGTTCTCCTGGTAGACCTCGTCCGCCAGGATGGAGAGCCCGTGGGCCTTCGCGAAGTCGATGATCATGGCGATGTTGGCCTCATCCAGCACGGCCCCCGTGGGGTTGCCTGGGTTGATCACGCAGATGGCCTTCACGTGCGTGCCTTCGGCTTTCGCCTGGACCAGCGATGCCTCCAGCATGGGGCGGCTCAGCTTCCAGCCGTTGGCCTCGTCCAGGAAATAGGGCACCATCCGCCCCTCGAAAAGGGTGATGCTGGCCGAGTAGAGCGGGTACTGGGGGATGGGGACCATGATGCCGTCCGCGGGGCCGCTGATGAGCAGGCGCAGGATGGTCTGGACGCCCTTGCTGGCGCCGTCCGTGAGGAAGATGGCGTCGGGATCCACGCCGATATGATCGCGCTCCAGGATGAACGCGGCCACGGCCTCGCGGATGAAGCGGACACCGCGGCTTTCGCTGTAGGCGCCAAGCCCGTGCTGCGTCCCGGTGAGGAGGCCCTTCGCGGCTTCGACCACGTCCGAAGGGAAGAAGCCGGGAGCCTGGTCCATGAGCTCCGGGTACTCGCAGAGGGCCAGGATCTGGCGGTTCCAGGTGAGCGCCTTCTGCCCCAGGGACTGGGGGTTGCCGATGTTGCAGTAGATGATCTCGCGGCCCTGCTTCTCCAGCTCGGCCGCGCGCGCCACGATGGGCCCCCGCACCGCGTACTCGGTTTCAAGGACGGTCTTCCCTAGGTCGGCTAATCGGATGGTCATCGGACACCCCAACCTTCAAGTGTACCCTGAAGGCTTAGGGCGCATGACCACACCCGGCCATGCCGCCAGGCACCCCTCGCGCGGTGACGTGGGGCGTGGCAATGGGCTCTTTGTGTGATCTTCGTCATCCTACCCGGCGTCAAGGGCCCCGGCTCTTGGTGCTGGACGGGGCGGCGATAGACTGGGTTTTCAGACCCCTGATCAAGCCACCCCTCCCTCCTTTTTGCAGAGGCATCCATGCTCGGTTTCTCGCTCTCCCCGGAACAACTGGCCGAGAAGGATCGCGCCCACACCTTCGCCCAGAAGATCATGCGTCCCGTGGCCCGGAAGTACGATGAGACCGGCGAGTGGGCCGTGGATGTCTACAAGGCTGCCTGGGACTACGGGTACCTGCAGGCCCTCGTGCCTGAGGACTGCGGCGGGCCTGGAGCCAAGCAGGTCGAAGAGTCCATCGTCTGTGAGGAACTGGCCTGGGGCTGCGCCGGCCTCTACACCTCCATCATGGCCAATGGCCTTGCCATGACGCCCCTGCTGGTGGCGGGCAGCCCCGAGCAGAAGAAGAAGTGGCTGGGCATGCTGGCCGAGGA
>CAIMBM010000224.1 GCA_903839205.1 uncultured Holophagaceae bacterium
AGCCCGGCCACGCAGCGCAGCAGGACACTGGTGAGGGCCAGGGAGAAGCGGAAGGGCTCGACGGCCTTCAGCTTCACTTCCGCAGGGGCCAGGAAACTCAGGGCCCCCTCGTCGAAGTCCTCCAGGGCGTCGGCCACCCGTTCGGCCACGGCCCAGGTGGCGCCCGAGGGGAGGACCAGCCCCAGATCGCGCAGGATCTCGAGGACCGGGGTGTCGGGCAGGGTCCCGTCGCTGACGAAGTGCTTCAACGCCACCAGGGACTCGCTGTCCAGGTCCGCCAGGGTGTCCGACAGGCGCTTGTGGTCCTCCAGGTGGAAGACCATGGTCTTCAGGAGGCGCATCCGCCCTTCGCCGCAGTCCTCCCAGCGGACCGGGATGGGCAGGCGCCTCCGTTCGCAGATGGCTCGGAGCTGCTCATCCGAGCAGTTCGATAGGAGCTGGAAATGCGTGTGCGACATGGGCACCCGGGTACAGAGGATCTTTCAGTATCCCACGGGAATGCGATTCACTCACGCGCAAAAAGTGCCCGACAGGGTTTGAACTCAGTGCTCTCACCGGGCCGTCACTGGGCTGTAAGGGTGCCCACGGTGACGGTGATGGGGGAGATGGTGCCGGTCCCGTCGAGCACCTGGCACTTGATGGGGTCCGCACTGAGGGCGAGCGCCGTGCCGGAGGCGAGCCCGAGACCGGGCTTCAGGTCCAGGGCGACCTGAAGCAGGGTGCCGCTGAGGGTGGCGGCCGGAGTGGGATTCTTCTGGGCCAGGGTGACCTGCAGCACATTCCCGGAGACCTTCGCCTTCTGGATGGGTGTGCCGCTGCCCAGGTTGAACTGCGTGCCGTTCTTCACGAGGGTGGTGGTGGTGCCACCGGCGGGAACGTCCACCCAGCTGAGCTTGGCGGTGTCGGCGCTGAGGGTCAGGGAGACGCCCATGGCCGTGCCCGAGCCGGGGCCCAGGAGGTCGAGGACCAGGTGGGAGCCGGAACTCGAGGCGTCCTTCACCAGCTTGTAGGTGCCAGTGGTCGGGTCGGTGTAGGCCAGACTCGGGGCCGCCGGAGCAGGAGCTGGAACTGGGGTCGAGGTGGAGCCGCCACCGCCGCCCCCGCAGGCGAGGAGGGCGGCCAGGGAGAGCGCGGCGAAGGTGGAGGAAGGCCTGGGGATGGTCACGGTCGTCTCCGTCACATGCCGGCGAGCAGGAGGGCCAGATCGGCGTCGCTCACGGTGCTGTCCCCGCTGAAGAGGCAGCTGGCGCTGGTGGTGCCGTAGTACTTGGCGAAGGTCAGCAGGTCGAGGGGACTCACCGCGCCGTCGCCGTTGAGGTCCAGGCTGAGGACCCCGCCCGCGGGCGTCCCGCCCCCGGTGTCGAAGGTCAGGGCCAGGTCATCCAGCCGCCAGGCGGTGAGGTTCGCGGCGTTCTCCGCCCAGTCGGCCCGGATCCTGACGGCCTGTCCCTTGAGGTCGCTGAGGTCGAAGGTGTCCCGGGTCCAGAGGAGGCGGTCCACGTTCTGGTTGCTGTAGGTCCGCAGGGTCCTGAGGGTGTTGCCGGCGGCGTCCAGGACCCGTACCGCGAGCGTGTCGAGGGCGGCATATGGAGGTTGTTGGCCGGCGGGGGGAGTCTGGCCCGTGACCTGCCGTATCCAGTAGCCGAGGGAGACGGAACCTGCGCCAGCAGGGATGCTGACGGCCTGTTCGAGGAGGCCGGTGTTGCCGGAATCCAGGCTGTCCCAGTAGCCGAGGTAGGCGTACCAGGCCCCGCTGTGGGGGTAGGTGGCGTTGGTCCTGAAGGGGCTGGCCTTGGCGGCGGCGAGGGTGGTGTTCCAGGTCCAGGCCCCGCTGTCCCCGGCCTCGAAGCCAGGGTTCAGGAGCAGCTGCTGGCCGTTGACGGCAAAGGTCACCGCCGGGGCCGTGGCCGAGCCGGCCGCGTTGCTGACCACCACGTCGTACCGATGATCGCCATCCGAGGAGCCCAGGTAGGGCAGGGTGTAGATGGCGGAGGTGGCCCCGGCGATGGGGCTCCCGTCCTTCCGCCACTGGTAGCTGAGGGGGGGGGTGCCGGTGACCGTGGCCTGCAGGTCCAGGGACTGCCCCGCCGCCAGCCGGGCCGTGGCGGTCGATACGGAGGCGGTGGGGGCCACGGCGGCGGGCGGGGTCATGGTGACGGTGAGGGTCTCGAATTCATAGCAGTTGTAGGTGTACCCGGAGTCCTTGAAGGTGGCCCCGTAGTTCATCTGCATGGGCAGGCGGAGCTGGCCGTTGGGGCGGTTGGTGGTGAGCCCCCACTGGTTCCGGACGATCCAGTAGTGCTTGGCGGGGTCCGCATCGTCCTCGTTGTAGCCCATGATGGTGATCATGTGCGCCCCCCAGGTGGCGTCGCTCCAGGTGCCGCCCTCGAAGGTGTTGACCCAGAGCGTGGCTTCGGTCTGGTTGTCCCAGAAATCGTAGAAGCCGCCGGTGTCGCTGAAATCGGTGTAGAAGCTGAATCCCACGGCCTGGCCCTGGTTGAGGGCGGTCTTGATGGCCTGGATCATCTGCGTCTGGTTGAGGCTGGTGTTGCTGATCTGCGCCGGCGTGATCTGCGCGATGGCGTAGCTTGGCGTGGTGCCGATGAGGGAGGGCTGGACCAGGGTCGAGGAGCAGTAGGGGTTGACCGCCCCGTCCAGGTACTCCGCATGGGGATTCGACCAGGGGACCAGGATCTTCTTAGAATTGTAGAAGCTGGCAAAGGTGGTCAGGTCCCCGCCAGTGCAGGTGTAGCTGGTGGCGTTGGACTGGAGGTACTGGGTCGAGAGGAAGTCCTTGATGCCGTAGGTGGAGGCCAGGGCCACCTCCAGCATGGCCGTGGAGGCGAAGACCCAGCAGCTGCCGCACTGGCCCTGGTCCCAGAGGGACGGGACATAGGTGAGGTTGGAGAAGAGGTCCATGGAGGTGGAGGCGGAGGCCTGGGCCGCCGCGGTCAGCCGGTGCTGAACCGCCGAGCTGAAGGAAGTGTGGGGAAGGCCCTGGTGATTTTGACGCCACAGTTCCCGCGTGGCGACATCGGGATGCATCACCGGGTGCCTGACGCTGCCCTGGAGGAAGGTGTCCGCCTCCGGAAGGCCGACCTGGGAGGGAGCCTGGGCCGTCGCCGGAAGCCACAGGCAGGCCATGCCCAGGACGGCCCGGACCAAGCCATGGGGGTTGTGCCTAGCGGACATCGCAACTCCTGATCGATCCTGACCGGACGCTGAAGGGAACTGGAACCTCGATTATGGTCCGCCTCGGGGGCATTTTTCTCCGCAGAACTTCGGGTCCCGGTGTGCCCGGGCCGGAAGCGGACATTGACCCGGCCCGGGTCGCCCCCTACTCTCAATCATTTAGGCCGCCGCCGTGATCGCCCTCCGCCCCGACAATCCCCTGATCGTCCAGAGCGACAGGACGCTGCTGCTCGAGGTGGCCCACCCGGCCTTCGAACAGGTGCGGGACGAGCTGGCCCGTTTCGCGGAACTGGTGAAGAGCCCCGAGCACATCCACACCTACCGCATCACGCCCCTGAGCCTCTGGAACGCCTCGGCCTCGGGCGTGAGCTGCGAGGAGATGATCGAGACCCTGAACACCTGGTCGAAGTACCCCGTGCCCCAGAACCTGCTGCAGGAGATCGAGGACCACGGCACCCGCTACGGCAAGCTCCGCCTGGTGGCCAAGGGGGACCGCCTGGCCCTGGAGATGGATGACCGGGGGCTGTTCTGGGAACTGGAGAACCAGAAGTCGCTGCAGGGCCTCCTGGCGGAGCCCTACCCCGACGAGCGGGGCATCTACCTCAACACCGGCATGCGGGGCGAGGTGAAGCTCCAGCTCATCCGCCTGGGCCACCCGGTGCAGGACATGGCGGGCTACAAGCCCGGCGACCCGCTGCCCTTCGAGCTGGCGCCCACCCTGAAGCAGAACGGCCGGCCCTTCGGCCTGCGGCCCTACCAGCAGGCGGCGGTGGATGTCTTCCACGCCGGGGGCGGGCCCGATGGCGGCGCCGGGGTGCTGGTCCTGCCCTGCGGGGCGGGCAAGACCGTCATCGGCATCGGCTGCATGGGCAGCCTGCAGACCCATACCCTGGTCCTCACCACCAACGGCACCGCCGTGAAGCAGTGGAAGCAGGAACTCCTGGACAAGACCACCCTCACCGAGGACCAAGTGGGCCTCTACACGGGCGACACCAAGGAGATTAAGCCCGTCACCATCGCCACCTACCAGATCCTCACCTACCGCCGCAGCAAGACCGGCCCCTTCGAGCACTTCAAGCTCTTCGAGGCGGCCAACTGGGGCCTGGTGATCTACGACGAGGTGCACATGCTGCCGGCGCCTGTCTTCCGGGCCGTGGCGGAACTGCAGGCCAAGCGGCGCCTGGGCCTCACGGCCACCCTGGTGCGCGAGGACGGCAAGGAGGAGGACGTCTTCAGCCTCATCGGCCCCAAGCGGGTGGACGTGCCCTGGAAGATGCTGGAGAAGGACGGCTTCATCGCCACGGCCCACTGCCTGGAGATCCGCGTGCCCCTGCCCATGGACGAGCGGATGGAGTACGCCGTGGCGGACCAGCGCCAGCGCTTCCGCATCGCCTCCGAGAACAGCCTCAAGATGGTGGTGATGGACGAGCTGCTGGCCGGGCACCCCAAGGACAACATCCTCATCATCGGCCAGTACCTGGAGCAGCTCCGCATCATCGGGGAGCGGCTGGACGCGCCGGTGCTCACGGGCCAGACCCCGGAGAAGGAACGGGAGATCCTCTTCCGCCAGTTCCGCGAGGGCCAGCTGCGGGTGCTCATCGTGAGCAAGGTGGCCAACTTCGCCATCGACCTGCCGGATGCCTCCGTGGCCATCCAGGTGAGCGGCACCTTCGGTTCCCGCCAGGAGGAGGCCCAGCGCCTGGGCCGCATTCTGCGCCCCAAGGGGGACCGGAACCTCAGCTACTTCTACTCGCTCATCAGCAGCGAGACCACGGAGCAGGAGTTCGCCCGGAACCGCCAGCTCTTCCTCACGGAGCAGGGCTACCGCTACCTCATCGAGAGCCGCCGCTTCGACGAGCAGCACCGGCTCAGTGAGCCCCTCGTCTGGAGACAGCTGCGCCTTGAGACCTCCGGGCCCCAGGCCTAGCTTGGTGGGCTAGAAGCCCCAAGGTCCCGGACGATGCAACAGAGCCGCTACCAGCCACTGGTCCAGGGGCCACACGAGGAGGCCCGCCAGGAGGCCCGCCAGCACGTCGTCCAGGACCACGCCCCAGCCCCCGGGCAGGTCCTGGACGGCATCGACCAGGCCCGGCTTCCAGATGTCGAAGAGGCGGAAGAGCAGGAAGGGCGCCGCCAGCCGGGCGGCCCAGAGCGGCCAGGGCCGCGGCTGCAGGGCGACCGTGAAGAGCAGGGGGGTGAGTGCGAACCAGACCCCCGCCCATTCGTCGGTCACGATGAAGGAGGGATCCTTCAGCCCCGTCTCCTTCACCACCCGGTCCGCAGCCCACACCGCCACCCCGGTCATGGCCAAGGGCGCGACCAGCAGCACCCAGGGCGGCAGGCGCCAGACGCCCACCAGCAGCAGCCAGGCGAGCAGCCCCGAGAGGGTCCCCCAGGTGCCCGGGGCGGGCCTCAGGTGGCCACTGCCGAAACCCGTGGCGAGCCACCAGGCGAGGCGCGGGGCCCTGCGAGGGGACTCCAGGTGTTCAGGGGCCAAGGGTTCTCCCGGGGGCAGGGTGGGGCGGTCAGGGGCGAGGCGAATGGCCGAAGCGCATGCCGAATTGGAGGGAAATTTCCCAGCGCGGGGCCATCTGGCGGAGCAGGCCGCTGGGACCATCCCCGCCCTGGTTCCATAGTGGGACGGCCACTTCCAGGCGGGTGAAGGGATGGGTGTAGGTGCCGCCCTGGGTGAGCCAGAGCAGGAATTCGCTCGCTTGGACTGGAACGACCGGAATCAGGATGCCCCGGAACCCCACCTGCGCCCGCACCCATGGCCGGACCATCCAGGCCTGGTCATGGCTCAGGGGGGAAGGTCCGCCGGCCAGGCTGCTGTGCCCCTGGTACCGCTCGGCCCTCAGTTCAGCTCCCAGGGCGGCCTGGGCGCCGTGGTATTCGGTCCACCAGCTGCGCTGCCAGCCCAGGCCCGCCGTGGCGTAGGCCAGGTCCTCGCTGGAGCCGGTCTGGGCCAGGGCCTGCCACTGGTCCATGCGGTAGGGCGAGGGGGAGTTGTCCCAGCCCACGCGGACCTGCAGGGCATCCGTGGTGTCCCCCCGGCTTCCGGCCGCCGCCCCCCGGACCGTGGGTCCCACCGCCAGACCCAGGGCCGCTTCCAGGCCATCGGCCCGGATGGGGAGGCAGAGGAGGAACAAGGGGATGAAAAGGCGGGCGGGCCGATGCATGCCCAGGAGTATACGCGCCGCGCCGTGAAGCACTGGGGCACTGAACCCGCCCCGAGGCTCATACATGCCGCAGGGCCTCCACGATGCGCAGCCGCGCGGCCTTCAGCCCAGGGAAGAGGGCGCTCAGCTGGAGCGTGGCCTGGAGGCCGAGGGCCACGGCCACGTAGACCGTGGGGACGAAGTGGATGTACAACTCGTATCCGTGGCTGGTGCCCGGCGGGGCGGGCAGCTGGAGGTGCAGGGCGTTCAGCCCCGCCCGGAGCAGCAGCGTCGCGGCCAACCCAAGGGCGCTGCCCAGGACCCCCAGGAAGGCGCCCTCCCACTGGAGCAGCGCCAGGAGCTGTTGCGGCTGAAGGCCCATGGCCCTCAGGACGCCGAACTCCCGCACCCGCTCCAGGACCGACATGAGCAGCGTGTTGGCCGTGGCCAGCAGCACGATGAGGAACAGCACCAGGCCCATGAAGCCGAAGATGGCGACGTAGAGCAGCTTCACCTGCCGGTAGAAGGAGGCCAGCTCGAACCAGGGCTGCACGGAGGTTTCCGGCAGGAGGACCTGGAGCCGTGCCTGCTCGGCGACCGTGTCCTGGGGGCGCTTGAGCACCACGGACAGCCGCGACCGGGCGGGCCCTGCGTCCAGGAGCTGGTTCGCGGTGGCGAGGCTCACCGTGAGGAAGCGGTCGTTGAGTTCCCGGAGCCCGAGATCCTGCAGCCCCGCCACGTCCACGTCCACGGCGTTCAGGGCGCCCTCCCGGGTGGTGGACATGAGGGTGAGGGAACCGCCCACGGAGGCGCCCAGGGCCCGGGCCAGGCCCACGCCGAGAATCACCTCGCGGGCGGCCGGATCGGCGGACAGCCAGCGGGAGCCCGCGCCGCCGGGGACCTGGGCGCCGCCTTTCAGGGCCTCCGCGCAGGCCATGTACTTCGGTTCCAGCGCCGGATCCACGGCCGTGCC
This sequence comes from uncultured Holophagaceae bacterium, assembly GCA_903839205.1. Lineage (GTDB taxonomy): Bacteria > Acidobacteriota > Holophagae > Holophagales > Holophagaceae > Geothrix. The sequence continues at coordinate 7,324 of CAIMBM010000224.1, forward strand.
CAGGAAGGCCACACTCTTCGCTCCGCTGGACAGCAGGCCCATGAACTGGATGCGCGGCAGCACCTCGGCCACCGCCGGGTCCCCCCGGAGCCGGGCGGCCAGCGCCTCGCCATCGGGCAGGGACTGCTCCAGGCTCTGGGCCTCGTCGCCGCCCCCCGCCTCCCGCGGCATCACCTGCAGGTGGCCGAGGCCACCCCGGATGGCCCCGTCGGCCAGCCCCTGGAAGGTCTGGGCCATGAAACCGCCCGCCAGGCTTAGCGCCAGGAACCCGGCCACCACCACCATGAGGGTGAGGGCCGTGCGGCGCCGCTGCCGCAGCAGGTTCCGGAGGGCCAGGCGGGCCAGGATCATCTCGATGCTCTGGGGGAAAGCATCGGGTCCACAGATTTCACAGATTCACACAGATTCAGAAAACCACAGATCTGGATGAGGCCCCCTGGAACGAAGCCGAATGCCTCGCGCCTAATCTGTGAAATCTGTGGAATCTGTGGATTCATCTTTTCAGTCCTGCTCAACCAGGCGCCCATCGGCAAGGCGGAAGACGCGGTGGGCCCGGGCGATGACCGATGGGTCATGGCTGGCCACGAGGAAGGTGACGCCGCGCTCCCGGGCCAGCTCGGCCATGAGGTCCATGAGCGGTCCGCCGGGGGCGTGATCCAGGCTGGCGGTGGGCTCGTCCGCGAGGACCAGCAGGGGCTCCGGGGCCAGGGCGCGGGCGATGGCGGCGCGCTGCTGCTGGCCGCCGCTGAGCTGGCCCGGGCGGTGGTGGGCGCGGTCCGCGAGGCCCACGCGGTCCAGGGCGGCTCCGGCCCGGCGCCGGGCCTCCCCGTCCTCCATGCCCTGGAGCTGGAGCGGGAGCATCACGTTCTCCAGGGCCGAGAGCACGGGCACCAGGTTGAAGGCCTGGAACACGAAGCCCAGCCTTCGCAGCCGCAGGTCGCAGCGGGCCTTCTCAGGCAGGTTGGACACGGATTGGCCCGCGAGGCGGACCTCCCCTTCGTCCGGCTGGTCCAGCAGACCCGCCAGCTGGAGCAGGGTGGTCTTGCCGCTGCCGCTGGGACCGGCCAGCACGGCCAGGCAGCCCTTCGGCACCTCCAGCGAAACGCCGAACACGCCGGCGCGCTCGCCGCCAAGCTCGTAGGCGCGGGTGAGGTTCCGGAGTTCCAGCATGGGACCAGTGTAGCGGTCCGACTGGGGCTAGGGTCGCCTGCGGAGCCGGAAGGCTCCGACTACGGCCGCACGCGGGACTTGAACGCCTGCTCGTAAGCGGCCGCGCTGGCCTCCAGGCCGCCCTCCTCCACTTCGCCGATGAGGTCATAGGCGTGGGCCTTCACGATGCGCACCCGCTGGATGGTGTTCACCAGGGGGGCGCCGTCCACCAGCAGCACGTTGCCGTCGATGTCCGGGGCCTGGCCCTGGTGGCGGCCCTTGACGAGGAGGTCCGTCTCCTCGTGGGCGCCCTCCACCAGCACGTCCAGGACCTGGCCCACCTTGGCCTGGTTCAGCTCCCGGGCGATCTTCTGCTGCAGCTCCAGGAGGCGGCGCTTGCGGGCCTCCTTGGTGCGCTTGGGGATGGGGTCGCCGAGGTCGAAGGCCGAGGTGCCCTCCTCGGGGCTGTAGGTGAAGACGCCCACATGGTCGAAGCGGGCCTCCTTCACGAAGGCCTTCAGCTCCTCGAAGGCGGCCTCGTCCTCGCCGGGGAAGCCCACGATGAAATTCGACCGGAGGGCGATGCCCGGCACCAGGCGGCGCACCTTTTCGATGAGCTTCAGGAAGGGGCCCCGGCCGCCGCCCCGGGCCATGGCCTTGAGGATCTTCGCGTCCGCGTGCTGGAGGGGCATGTCCAGGTAGCGGGCGCAGTTGAGCGTCTCGGCCATGGCGTGCAGGAGGCCGTCCGTGAGGCGGTTGGGGTAGGCGTAGTGGATGCGGAACCAGCGCAGGCCCGCCACCTGGCCGAGGGCCCGGACCAGCCGCTCCAGCGCGTCCGGATCGCCGAGGTCGCGGCCGTAGTCGGTGGTGTCCTGGCCCACGAGGCTGATCTCCAGGACCCCTTCGGCCACCAGGTTCCGCGCCTCGGCCACCACGCTCTCGATGGTCCGGCTCCGCTGGGCGCCCCGCAGCTGGGGGATCACGCAGAAGGCGCAGGCATGGTCGCAGCCTTCGCTGATCTTCAGGTAGGCCGATGCCTTGGGCGTGGTGAGCATCCGGGGGCTGGCCTCGCTGTAGAGGTAGTCCGGGTTGGGATCCAGCTGGTAGGCGGCGCCGGCGCCGATGACCTCGGCGATCTGCTCGATGTCCCGGGTGCCCAGGCAGGCGTCGATCTCCGGCATCCCGGCCATGAGCTCGTCCCGGTAGCGCTCCACCAGGCAGCCCGCCACGATGAGCTTCTCGCAGGCGCCCTGCTGCTTCATGGCGGCCGCCTGGAGGATGGCCT
>CAIMBM010000225.1 GCA_903839205.1 uncultured Holophagaceae bacterium
CTCGGGATCGGGCCACACGGAGCTGAGCATGGGATCCAGCGTGAAGCTCACGAGGAGGGAGACCGCCACGGCAAAGGCCACGACGATGCCGAAGGGGAAGAAGAACTTGCCCACGATGCCGCCCATGAAGGCCACGGGCACGAACACCGCGAGGATGGACAGGGTGGTGGCGATGACGGCGGGGCCGATCTCGGCCGTGCCCTCCCGGGCCGCGGTGACGTGATCCTTACCCATCTCCGCGTGCCGCGTGATGTTCTCCCGGACGACGATGGCGTCATCGATGAGGATGCCGATGGCCAGGGACAGGCCCATGAGGGTCATCACGTTCAGGGTGAAGTCCAGCGCCCGCATGACGATGAAGGTGGAGATCACCGAGACCGGCAAGGTAAGGCTGGTGATGAGCGTGGACCGCCAGCTCTTCAGGAAGAAGAAGACGATGATGACCGTGAGGAGACCCCCCACGTAGATGGACACATTCACGTCGTTCACGTTGTCGATGATGAAGCGGGCGTTGTCCTTGGCCGTCACCACCTCGACGCCCTGCTTGGCCAGCTCGGGCTTCAGGTCCACGAGGGCCGCCTGGACCGCGGCCACCATCGCCACGGTGTTCCCGCCGGTCTGCCGCTGGATCTCCAGGGCGACCACGTCCTTCCCGTCCAGCCGGGCCAGGCTCCGCCTTTCCCGGATGCCGTCCACCACCGTCGCCACTTCCTGCAGCTCGATGGGGCGGCCTTCCTGGTTGCCCACGATCACGCGGTTGAAATCACCCACAGCGCGGGCCTTGGCATCCACCTTCACGGACATTTCGCGGCTGCCCTGCAGCAGGTTGCCACTGGGAATGGCCATGGTGTCGTTGGCCAGGGCGCCCTTCACTGCCTGCAGCGCGAGGCCCTTGGCCTCCAGCTTTTGGGGGTCGATCTGGACGAGGATCTCGCGGGTGCTGCCTCCGGCCAGGTCCACCTTGCCCACGCCCTGGATGTTCTCGAGGCGCCGCTTGAGGAAGTCCTCTGCGATCCGGGTCAACTCCCGGTCGTTCAGGTCCGCGTGTCTGGCGTCGGGCCTCACCACCAGGGAGAGGACGGGCAGCTGGGCCGGGTCGAACTTGGAGATGACGGGTTCCTCGATGTTGCCTGGCAGGTCCCGGCGGATCTGGCCGATCCGCGTGCGCACGTCGTTGAGCGCATTGTCCACGTTCCGCCCCAGCTGGAACTGGATCACCAGGGTGCCCAGCCCCTCCTGGCTGGTGGAGCTGATCTCCTTGATCTTCTCGATGGGGTTGACCGCCTCCTCGATCTTCCGCACCACGTCCTGCTTGACGGATTCGGGGCTGGCGCCGGGGTAGACCACGGACACGGTGACTGTGGGGATGTCGGTGTTGGGGTACTGATCGATGCCCAGCGTCTTCACGGAGAAGAGCCCGAGCACGACCAGGGCGAGCATGATGCAGACAGTGAGGACAGGCCGGCGGATGGCGAGGTCAGACAGGAACACGGTTCACTCCCCGGCCGCAGGTGCGGCGCTGAGCACCCGCAGGCGGCAGCCTTCAGCCACCAGGTCCTTGCCACTGTCGATGACCTGGGCGCCGATCCTCAGGCCGCCGACCGGCCGATAGCCGTCCTCCTCGGGCCCCAGCGCCACCTTCCGGCGATGGGCCACGCTCCCCTCGGCGACGTAGATCTCCGCGTCCCGGTCCTGGGCCTTCAGCAGGGTGGCCGGTAGGGCCCCGCTCCTGGTGAGACCCTCGCCAAGGATGACGCCCTCCACGAAGAGCCCGCCCTTGAGGACTCCCCCGGGATTGGGCACCTCCACCCGCACGTGCAGGGTGCGGCCATCCTGGGAAAGGCTCGGGCTCACCTGGGTGACGCGGCCTTCCACGAGCCCGTCCAGACCGATGGCGCGGAAGGTGGCCCGCTGGCCGACCTTCACCAGGGCCATGGCATCGGTGGGGAGGTCCGCGCGAATTTCCAGCCTGCGGTTGTCCACCACCTCGAAGGCGGTCTGCCCCGGACTCAGCATCTCACCGGGCTGCACCAGCCGCCGGGCCACCTGCCCCGCGAAGGGCGCCACGATGCGGGCTTTCCGCAGGCGCAGCCGGGCGAGGCCGAGGCTGCTTTCCGCGGCCTGGGCCGCCGCCTTGTTGGCGTTGTAGGCCGTCTCGGCCTGCTGGGCCGCCTGGCGGGTGATGCTGCGCTTCTCCAGAAGGGCCACGGCGCGGTCGTAGTCCCGCCGGGACTGCAGGGCTTCGGCCTTGGCCTGGGCCACCTGGGCCTCGGCCGCCTGCATGCCGAGCACATAGTCGTCTTCGTCCTGGGCCCCCAGCAGTGCCCCGGCGGCCACGGCATCGCCCTCCTGCACGGCCACCCGCGTGACGCGGCCGACCACCTCCGCCTTCAGCTCGGCCCGGTTCACGGCCAGCAGCGTGCCCGTGAAGGCCACCGCCGGACGGAAGCTCCGCTCCTGGACGGCGACCAGGGTGACGGGCACCGAGCCCTCCCCTTTCACGGCGGCCTGGTGGTCCAGCTCGCGATTGCGCTGGCTGCGGTGGTAGGTGGCGGCCCCGGCAATGACGGCGATGGGCACGGCGACATAGACAAGAAGGGCTTTGCGATTCATGTAAGGCTCCAGGGATTCGTCGGCATCAGAGGGGAGGGAGGCCCAGGGATCTCCGCTGCTCGAAGCGGGCGGACCAGAGGCCCAGTTCGGCTCCGCGGCGCTGGCTTTCGGCCTGGCGTTCGGCCCGCTCCGTCTGCAGTAGGTCAAGGGAGGTGATGAGGCCCTGGTCGAAGGAATCGCGGCTGACGCGCAGGGCCTCCAGGGCCGCGTCATGGGCGCGGGCGGCGGCCTCGTTCAGGGCGACGGCCTTCTCCAGTTCGCGATCGGCCGTGCTCTGCTCGATGGCCACGGAGCGCTCCCGGTCGAGGCGCGTCTGTTTCACCTGCTCGAGCTGGGCCGCATTCTGGGCCCGCTTCCCGGAGCTGCGCAGCCCGTCGAAGATCGGGAAGCGCATGGTGACGCTCACCTTCCAGGTGTCGTAGGGTTCCTTGAAGAGGCTGTCGGTCCTGTCGGTCTGGTATCCGTAACTGGCGTTGAGGTCGATCTTGGGGCGCAGGTCCGAGGTGATGACCTTTTCGTTGGCCCGGTACATCGCCTCCTGCTGTTTCAGCTGGGCCAGCTCGCTGCGCTCGGCTCCCGCGGGCTTGGCCGTGACCTCCGGCAGGCCGAGGGTCGCGAGCCGGAGAGGGGTCCTGGGATCCAGCCCCAACTGGCCGTTCAGGACTTCCATGGCCCGCTTCACATTGGCCTCGGCCTGGAGCGAAGCGGGGATCACCGCCAACAGCTCGCTCTCGGCGCGCAGCCGGTCCAGTTCGGTGGCCGTCTGGGCCTCCAGCCTGGCCTTCACATCCGACACGAACTGCTCGGCCGTCCTGCGCCGGCTCTCGATGACCTCCTGCTCGGCCTGGGCGCCAAGCACCGCCAGGTAGGCCTTGGCGACCCCGTGCAGGACCTCCAGTTCCGAGGTCGTGTAGGAGTAAGCCGCTTCCTTCTCGCCCATCCTCGCGATGTCGATGGCCGTGCCCAGCTTGCCCCAGTAGAACAGTGGCTGGGTGAGGTTCGCCTGGGTGGTGTAGATGCTCTGGGTGCCCACCAGGGAGTCGGGCGTGAGGCCGAAGGTCGCCGCGCTGCCCGCGAAGCTGCTGTTGAGGAGGGAGACGTCCCGTACCCGCGTGAAGTCTCCGACGAGGGTCAACTGCGGCAGGGCGTCCGCCCGAGTGCTCGTGATCAGGCCCCGGCGCTCCTCCACCCGGGCCTGGGCGGCGCGGAGCATGGGGTTCTCGTGGCGGGCCCGCGCGAGGGCGCCGGGAAGGTCCAGCTCGAGGGCCGCGCCGGGCGTGGAGGCCTGGATCGGGGGGGTCAGGACCTGGGCCTGGAGGGTGGGCGGAGCGAATGGGAGCATGGTCAATTCCCTGGCTGCGGAAAGGCCTCGGGAATGCCAAGTCCCCTCAGGCTGAAATCGATGTGGTGCCGGATGACCTTTTCGAGGTCTTCGGGATAGCCCGGATTGGACCGGATGAGGCGGATGATCCCCAGCGAATTCCGGAAGTGGATCAGCAGCCCCTGGATGCTGACCCCCGTGGCGAAGAGCTCCTCCTCGTCGAGGTCCGGCCTCAGCGCCTGCAGGCAGGCGGTCAGGTAGGTCACATAGGGCTGGATATGCTCGACGAGCAGGGCCGAGGAGGCGGGGCGCGGAGACTGCATCTCCCGGGCCATGAGGATCATGGCGGCCTCGTCCACCGGGTCTGAACCATCACAGGACATCAGTTCGATCACGAAGGCGCGGATGTAGTTCCGGAACCCCTGGAGGGCGGCCTCCCGAGCGCCCGGGGCGCCGGGGGACGGCAGGTCCGCCAATTGGGACACCGGTGAGACCTTGCGGGAGAAGATCGCCTTCAGGGCCTCCAGGTAGAGCCCCTCCTTGCCGCAGAAGTGGTAGGCCACCAGGGCTGAATTGGCCTTGGCCCGCCGGGCGATCTCCCGGATGCCGGCTCCGTCGAAGCCCTTCTCGGCGAAGGTGAGGATCGCCGCTTCGATGAGACGCTGGCGGCTGGCATGGGCTGGATCGGCGGCTTGAGCGTTCATGGTCCCTCGAATCCAATCAATCGATTGATCAACAGATCTCAATAATTAATCAATCGTTTGAACGAGTCAATAGTAGAGGTGGCCGACCCACTCAGACAAGCCCTTGACATTAAGAATTTAGATTCTAAATTCAGAATGTAAATTCTGAGGTTTCCATGATCAGCGATCGAAAATTGATTGAAAAGAAACAAAGAAAAGACTTACTGCTTGAAGCCGCGAGCCGGGTCTTTGGCCGGAGGCCCTTCGATGAAGCGACCATGCAGGACGTGGCCGCGGAGGCCGGCATCGGAATGCAGGGCCTCTACGGGCACTTCCCCTCCAAGCAGGAGCTCTACGAGCAGGTGATGCTCCGACGGGCGGAGCACTTCTTCCAGGAGGCCGAGGAGACGCTCAAGGTGGACCGCCCCCCCCTCGACCAGTTGCGGGCCATGTTCCAGGCCTACGCGAACCAGTTCAAGGGCCGAGCCATCTGGCTGCCCATGTTCATCCACGACCGGGTCTACTACGACTGGGGCTTCGACTCCCGCTTCCTCCCCCGGCTGAAGGAGATCTACGAGACCGAGCGCGGGCGCCTGAAGGCCATCCTGAGGCGGGCGGCGGCGGCGGGGCTGCTGCGGCAACAGGACGAGGACTTCCTCACCCAGCTCTGTTTCGGGGTGCTGGAGGCCTCCCTCCACCACAGCCACCGCAACCAGGTCGACGAGGACCCCGGGGCCTGCGTGGATCGGGCCATGGACTGCTTCCTCCGGGGAGCGGGAGCCTCCGCATGAGCTCCGGTCCTGCTTTCTCACCGAAAGGAGACATCATGACCATCCGAACCCGCGTGACGACCCTCGATGACATGTCGGGGGAACTCGCCCTCACCCTCGCCAAGCTGGAAATGGAAGCGAGCCATGGGACGGCCAACCACGAGGAGCAGATCGATTTCGTCCGAGACCTCTCCCGGGCGGCGAGACGCCAGGAGGTCCGGCCCTGGAAAGTCCGCGGTCTCCAGGCGTGCTTCCTGGGCCTGGCCTGCCTGGCCTGTGCCGCGGCCATTCGCGCGGGCCTGCCGCTCCCCTTCGGCCCGGGCCTCCCCCTCCTCCTGGGCATCGCCCTCCTCTGCTTCATCCTGGCCGGGGCCTGCCTCACGGTCTCCTTCCGGCGCCGGCGGCGGGAACAGCGTTGGCTTCAGCGCCAGGAAGCCGCCATCCTGTCGGGCCACAGCATCCTGGACGAGGGCTGAGACCCGCCCCCGGTGCGGGGTTCCCCCCTCCGGAGGTTGTGACCCATGCTCCGAATTGCGCCCGAGGGCGGGCGAATCGTGATAGGAAGAAGGGTGAGGGTTCATCCATGCTCTTCCTGATCGTCTATTTCATTCTTTTTCTCGTCCTGATCTTCCAGGGCACCCAGGTCGCCGGTGAGGTGGAGCACCCCCTTGGCACCCTGCCCGAGGAAGTGGGGCAGAGTCCCGCCGCCTCCGCCCGCTGGGGCATCCTCCTCATCGGGACCGGGTTCCTGGGGGCCGCCCTGGGCCTGCTGGGCTTCCGGTCTTCGGCCGTGGCTGCTGCCCGTCCGGCCTTCCTCGTCCTGGGCCTGGCCGTGCTCGCCCTCTACGGGTTTTGGGTCATCTTCATCGGCCGCAAGCCCGAGTTCATGGGCAAGCCTGCCGTGACGGATGAGCACGGCCACGGGCACCACTAGAACCTCGTTGCACCCGTCGGGTTCAGGGGATCAGCACCAGGGCCCCCTGGGTTGCGCGTGATTCCAGGAGGCGATGGGCCTGCGCGGCCTCCCGAAGCGGTAGCCGGTCGTGGATGTGGGCGCGGACCATCCCTCTGGCATGGACCTCGAACAGCTCCTTGGCGGCGGCATGGAGGTCCGCGGGATCGGCCACATGCGGGAAGAGGCTCGGACGCTGCACGGCCAAGGCGCCCCGACGCCCGAGGTCGGCCACATCCACCAGCGGGACGGCGCCACTGGCTCGGCCGAAGGAGGCCAGGAGGCCAAAGGGGGCCAGGCTGTCCAGGGAGCCTTCGAAGCTGTCCCTTCCTACGGAATCGTAGGCCACCCGCACGCCTTTCCCGCCGGTGATGCGCTTCACCGAGGAAGCCAGATCCGAGTAGGACCCGCCCCGGGGAATGACCAGGACGGAATGGGCTCCCTCCTCCTTGACGGTCTCCGCCTTGGCCTCGGTACTGACGACACCGATCACCCGCACCCCCTCCGCAGCCAGCCAACGGGTGAGGATCAGGCCCACCCCTCCCGCCGCCGCGTGCACCAGGACCCAGTCCCCCCGGTGCGGCTGCCAGACCCGCCGCACCAGCATGTGGGCGGTGAGTCCCTTGAAGATCAGGGCCGCTGCCTCTTCGTCGGGAATGGACCCGGGGAGGGCCACCAGGCGGGCTGCGGGATGATTCCGGGCCTGGGCATAGGCCCCGGTAGGGCCATCTACGTAGGCGACGCGCTGACCCACGTCGAGTCCTGCGACACCGGCGCCAAGGGCCTCAACCACGCCCGCGGCCTCGAAGCCCAGGGCGGCGGGGAGGGGTACCGGATAGGCGCCGGAACGCTGATACACGTCGATGTAGTTCACGCCAATGGCCGTATGGCGGACCCGCGCCTCCCCCGGACCGGGGGCCTGGAGCGGCGCCTCGACCCACTCGAGGACCTCCGGCCCACCGGGTGCCCGGAACTGGATGCGATGGTTCATGGGAACCTCCGGCGGGACGAATGCCCTTCAACCCGCCATTCTGCCCTCATTGCCCCGGGGCACACGAAAAAGGCGGCCCGAAGGCCGCCTTTTTCGGAGCAAAGGGGACTAGAGCTTCTGGACGTTGGTCGCCTGGGGGCCCTTCTGGCCCTGGGCGACTTCGAAGCTGACGCGCTGGTTCTCGTCCAGGGTGCGGAAGCCGCCGCCCTGGATGGCGGTGTGGTGGACGAAGAGATCAGCGCCACCCTCGTCGGGGGTGATGAAGCCGAAGCCCTTTTCAGCGTTGAACCACTTGACGGTGCCTTGAGCCATGACTGTTTCCTGCAGAATGTCTGGTGATGATGTAGCGATGACTTTCCCCAGACAAGGCCGTCATAGCGTAGATGTGAGGTCCGCCCCTGGCGGGTCACGCGAACAGCATGACAGGATTGTGGCAGTCCATTCTTTTTTTTTGCAACCAATTCCTGGGTTCCCGCACTCGGTCCCTGGACCCCCTGGGCTCAGAACCGGAACACTCCGCCGAATCCCACACCTTTCCGGTCCAGCTGGAACTCCAGGTTGTCCTTCACGGAACCGTTGGGCACGTCGAAGCTGCTGCCCTCGTAGAAGGCCCGCAACCCGAACCAGCGGACGGGGAAGTACCGCAGGTCGGCCCCCACCAGGGTGTATTTGGCCTGCTTGTAGCCCAGGTAGTGGACGTAGGCCTTGGCCTCGAGGCCCCCGTTGAACCCCCGGCCCCCCGCCGAAAGGCCGATCTGGGGGATGGGGACGGACACGCTGGTGCTCGCGGTGGTCGCGGTCGTGGACGGAGGCACGGTACCCGTTGCATCCATGTCGAGCTTCCAGACCTGGGCGCCCAGGTCCAGGCCCATCCAGGCATCGGAGCCCTTCACGAACTTGATGGTCCAGACGGCATCCGTGCTTGCGAGCTTTATATGGGACATAACCTCAGTTCCTGCCGTGTATTTCACCCCATTCAAGGAAACTGACTGGGTCACGGTCCGATCGCCCCGGTACTCCGCGGTGCCGCTGGAGACCTGGAGGGCGAACCGCGGCCCCTGGTAGTCGATGAAGAAGCCGGGGGTGGTCTTGTCCCTGGCCAGGCCCAGGTCCGAGTCAAGGTCCAAGGCGATGGCCTGGCCGTTGATCGAGCCGTTGAAGTGCCCCGTGAGGGTGGGACCGTAGGCCTGGCCGCCCAGGGTCCAGGTGCGCTGGAGATCTGCGGCGGGGGCATAGGTGGCCCCCAACTGGGCGAAGGCCGCGGTGGCGGACAGCAACAGGGCGATCAGTTGGACGCGCATGGCTCCTCCGGGTGGTTCCCCACACTATCGCCACCCCGCGGGGAAAACTGGAGAATCAAATGGCAGCCAGCTTCCGGTAGGCCTCCAGGAAGTCCTTGGGCTGGGGCAGGATCTCGTCCTCCAGGGCCGGGTAGTAGGCCACCCAGGTGTCCTTGGCTGCCACCCGGCGCACCGGCGCGTCCAGGTGGAAGAACAGTTCGTCGGCGATCCGGGCGGCGAGCTCGCTGCCGTAGCCCCAGCTGAGGGTGTCCTCGTGGGCCACGATCACCCGGTGGGTCTTCTTCACGGATGCGGAGATGGCGGGCCAGTCATAGGGGTTGAGGGAGCGGAGGTCGAGGATCTCCACGGAGATGCCCTCCTTCTCCGCCTCCCGGGCCGCCTGCACGGCGCGATGCACCGTGCATCCATAGGTGATGACCGAGAGGCTCGTGCCCTCCCGCACGGTGCGGGCCTTGCCGAAGGGGATCATGAAGCCCGGGCCCGGGTCATTGCCCTTGTTGTGGGTCTGCCGGTAGAGGTGCTTGGGCTCCAGGAAGAGGACGGGATCCTCGCAGCGGATCGCCGTCCGGAGCAGACCGGCGGCATCCAGGGCCGTGGCGGGACAGACCACCCGGAGCCCCGGGATGTGGGTGAAGGTGCTCTCGCCGCACTGGCTGTGGTAGGTGGCCCCGCCCATGAGGTAGCCCGCGATGGGCACTCGAACCACGACGGGGGCCTTGAAGGCACCGTTCGAGCGCCAGCGGATGGTGGCCAGCTCGTCGCGGAGCTGCTGCATGGCGGGCCAGATGTAGTCGAAGAACTGGATCTCCACCACGGGCTTGAATCCGCGCACCGCCAGGCCGATGGCCCGGCCGACGATGGTGGCCTCGGCCAGGGGGGAGTTGAACACCCGGTGCGCGCCGAACTGTTTCTGCAGGCCGTGGGTGGCCTTGAAGACGCCGCCCTTGCCCTTCACTTCGTCCTGGATGTCGACCCGGCTCACATCCGCCACATCCTCGCCGAACACCAGGATGCGCGGGTCCCGCGCCATCTCGTGCTTGAGGGTGGCATTGATGAGGTCGATCATCGTCTTCTTGCCCAGCTCCTGGTCCCCGGGCGCAGCCTCGGTGTCGAAGGCGGCGGCGGTGGCATCCGGGTCTTCACTGTAGAGGTGGCAGTGGCTGCTGCCGGGTTCGGGTCCCGGGGCCGACTCGGCCTCGGTCCAGGCGAGGTCGATCTCGGCCTGGACCTCGTCCTTCAGCTGCTGCAGCCGGTCCTCCGAGAGGTCGCCCCAGGCCACCAGCTGCTGGGCATAGGTGGTCACCGGATCCCGCTGGGCCTCGGCCTCGCGCTGGACCTTGGATTTGTAGAGCTGCTCATCGTCCGACAGCGAGTGGCTGTAGGGGCGGATCACCTTGGCCCGCACCAGGGCCGGTCCCCGGCGGGCGAGGGCGTAGGCGTGGGCGGCCTTCATGGCCTCGAAGCTGGCGATGGGATCGCAGCCATCCACCTCATCGAGGATGAGGAGGCCCTGGGCGGCGTAGCCCTGCAGCAGGGCCGCGATGTTGCCGCCCGGGTACTGGACCTCCGTGGGTGTGCTGATGGCGTAGCCGTTGTCCTCCACCAGGAAGACCAGGGGCGCCTTCAGGTTCACGGCATTGCTGACGGCCTCCCAGAACTCGCCCTGGCTGCAGGTGCCGTCGCCGATGGTGGCCAGCACCACCTCGTCGGAGCCGATGTGGAGGCTCTCCTGCAGACCCCCCTGCTCGGCCCGCAGCACCGCCTCCGCCGCACCCACGGCCTGCAGCATCTGGCTGCCGGTGGGGCTGGAGGTGGTGAAGATGTTGAGCCGCGGGTGGCCCCAGTGGCTGGGCATCTGGCGGCCGCCACTGGCGGGGTCAGCCGCGGCGCCCACGGAGCCCAGGAACATCTCCTTGGCTGTGTAGCCCAGCCCATAGGCCAGGGCCCGGTCCCGGTAGTAGAAGAAGAACCAGTCGTGGCCGGGGCGGAACACCAGGGCCGCCGCGGCCTGGATGGCCTCGTGTCCCACGCCATTGATCTGGAAGAAGACCTTGTTCTGGCGCTTGCCCAGGATCTCCTTGTCGTCAATGCGGCGGGCTGCATAGATCGTGCGATACAGACGGATCCGGTCCTCCCTGGAGAGGGAGGTGCCAACCGCAGTCTGGACGGAGCTGTCGGCCACAGGATCTCCTCTCGCCAGGGGTGGTCAGGAGCCCAATCTAGCACGCAGCCTAAACAGGCAGATTTTTACCGTCAATTTTTCGCAGACCATCCCCGATGAGGGCATTAAACCGGGTAGTGGCACAGACTGCCGCAGATCGATTCATGACCCGTGTGTCCCCATCTTGAGGCCCCGGCCAGAGGGCACAGGCCGTTCAAATCCCCTGGGGATAAGCCTCCTCGCCGAGCAGCTCGGTATCGAGTCCCTTCTCCTCGGTATTGGCCGCCACATGCACGGGGGTGATGCGGTCGATGATCCAGAGCATGCCGTAGGTGAACGAGAAGGCCCACACGGAGGAGATGGCCACCGCCGCGCACTGTTTGCCAAAGAAGGCCACGTTGCCCAGCAGCAGCCCATCGGAGCCGGCCGGGTTCCAGGCCTTGGAGGCGAAGATGCCCAGGAAGATCACGCCGATGAGGCCGCCCACGCCGTGCACACCCCAGACATCCAGGGCGTCGTCCCAGCCCAGCTTGTTCTTCAGGGCCACGGCGTAGTAGCAGATCACGCCGGCCAGGATGCCGATGAGGGCCGCCGTGCTGAGGGACACGTAGCCCGCGGCGGGAGTGATGGTGGCCAGGCCGGCCACGGCGCCCGTGAGCAGGCCCACGAACTTGGGCTGCTTGGCGTTCATCCACTCCACCAGCATCCAGGTGGCCGCGGCGAAGGAGGCCGCGATATCGGTGTTCAGGTAGGCGCTGGCGGTGATTTCATCCACCTTCAGCTCCGACCCGGCGTTGAACCCGTACCAGCCGAACCAGAGCAGGCCGGTGCCCAGGGCGATGAGCGGCACGTTGTGGGGGATGTTCTCGACCACGCTGCGGCGACCGACATAGAGGATCGAGGCCAGGGCGGCGAAGCCGGCGGTGTTGTGGACCACGATGCCCCCCGCGAAGTCCAGCACGCCCCACTTCGCCAGGATGCCATCGGGGCTCCAGACCATGTGCACGAAGGGGAAGTAGACGAAGACCAGCCAGCCCGTGAGGAAGAGGAAGTAGGCCTTGAAGGTGACCCGGTTCGCGAAGGCCCCGGTGATGAGGGCCGGCGTGATGATGGCGAACATCATCTGGTATGACACGTGGACGATCAGGGGGATGCCCGCGTCATTGCCCGTGTACATGGTGTGCAGGGTGATGCCCTTCAGGAAGGCGTAGTGGGTGGGGTCGCCCACGATGCCGTGCCAGGTGGGGCCGAAGCACATGGAGTAGCCGAAGGCGAACCACAGCACCGTGGTCCAGCCCAGGGAGACGAAGCTCTGGGTCATGATCGTCAGCACATTCTTGCGGCCCACGAGGCCACCGTAGAAGAAGGCGAGGCCCGGCGTCATGAGCATGACCAGGCTCGCGCAAAGCAGCATGAACGCTGTGTTTCCGACATTCAGTGCCATGGGTTCCATGGAGAACTCCTCCTCATCCGGATGGGCCGAATGCCGCAAGTATGCAGAGCCGGATCCCCGGGCCGGGCCCCCTGGCCTGACTTTTTACGCCATTTTTATGGGGACCCTCCGCTTACCCTGGACCTTCCATGGCAGCCGCGCCCCGTCCCGTCCTCGTGGCCCTCGGATCCGAGGCCCGCGCCCTCCGCCTCATCCAGGCGGGCTTTCGCCTGGCCCAGGAGCGCTCCGTGCCCTGGATCGCGGTCCATGTGGAGCTGGGCGGCGTGGACCTTGCGGAGGACGGCGAGCAGGCCGAGGTCTGGCTCCAGGAAGCGCAGCGCCTGGGTGCCGAGATCCGGATCGTCCAGGCCCCGACCCTGGCCCAGGGGTTGTCGGAGGCCGTCCGCAGCTCCCGCGCCCAGGCCCTGCTGATCGGGCGATCCCGGGACCGCTGGCCCTGGGCCCGGGTCGGCCACTCCACGGCCAACGAGCTCCTGCGCCGCGGATTGGACGCCCGGATCGAGGTGCTGGATGACCGGAGGGGGAGCCCTGAATCGGATCCGGCCCGAACGGGTTTCGGGGCCATGGTCGGCACCCTCGCGGTGCTGGCGGCCTGCACCGGCGTGGCCTGGCTGGTGCCCAGGGAGGGGAACATCTCGCTGGTGCTGCCGGTGTACCTGGCCGCGGTGACCTTCATCGCCCACCACTGGAGCCAGGGCCTGGCAGTGCTGGCCTCGGTCATGAGCGCCCTGCTCTACAGCTTCCTGCTGGAGACGCCCCGCTTCAGCCAAGTCGATGCCCACTGGCCCAACCTCCTCTTCTTCCTGGCCATGCTCTTTGCCGCCCAGGCCGTGGTCGGCCTCCTCCACCGCCTGCGCCAGCAGGCGCGCGAGGTCGAGCGCCGCGAGGTGCACACGGCCTCGCTCTACCTACTGGGCCGCGCCCTGGGGCGCGGCCGCACTCCGGAAGAGGTGGCCACGACCGCCGCCGAGCACCTCCGGCGCGTGTTCAAGGTGGAGGCCCACCTGCTCTTCCCTGAAGGTTCGAGCTGGAGGGCACTGCCCTCGCCGGGCCCGCTGCTGGACCTCCCGCCGCCCGAAGCTCTGCTGCCGCGCCTGGACGCCGGCGAGCGCCTGGGGGACCCCCTGGAGCCTCTTCCCCTGGGGAGGGCCCACTGCCTGTCCCTCCTGGGAACGGACCGCAGCGAAGGGGTCCTCCTGGTGCAGCCGCGGGAGTCCAGCGCCCCCCCGCCGGAGACCTGGGAGCTGCTGAAGGCCTTTGCCGTCCAGATCGCCCTGGCCCTGGAGCGGCTCCGCTGGCTGGAGGAGGCCCGGAAGGCCCAGCTGGAAAATGAAACGGAACGCATGCGAAGCACCCTCCTGGGCGCCATCGGTCATGACCTCCGGACTCCCCTCGCCGCCATCCACGGCGCCGCCGGCAGCCTGCTCCTGCCCGGCGACCTGCCGCCAGCCACCCAGCGCGACCTGCTCACCATGATCCAGGACGAAAGCGAGCGGCTGGCCCACCTGCTGGGGAACCTGCTGGATCTCACCCGGCTGGAGAGCGGGGCCCTCCAGGTCCAGAAGGAGTGGCAGCCCCTGGAGGAGGTCGTCGGCTCAGCCCTGGGGAGGCTGGAACGGCGCCAGGGGCCCCTGCCGGTCCACGTGGACCTTCCCGAGTCGCTGCCCCTGGTCCCCCTGGATGCGGCCCTGATGGAACAGGTCCTGGTCAACCTGCTGACCAATGCCCAGCGGCACGCCCCCGGGAATGACATCGAGCTGCGGGCCTGGGGGGAGCCGGGCTGGGTCCACCTGGAGGTGGCCGATCGGGGCCCGGGCATCCCAGCCCCTTTCCTCGATCGGATCTTCGACAAGTTCTTCCGGCTGCCGGGGGCGGGCGAAGGCGGAGTGGGCATGGGCCTCGCCATCTGCCGGGCCATCGTCCTGGCCCACGGCGGGAGCGTCCATGCCGAGCACCGGCCGGGCGGGGGGTCCCGTTTCCGCGTGGCCCTGCCCCTGGACGGGACCGCGCCCGCCCCGCCCGAGGGGTCCCCGTGAACCAGCCCCTGATCCTCATCATCGAGGACGAGGAGTCCCTCCGCCGCTTCCTCGTTCCCACCCTGTCCGGCCAGCGGTACCAGGTCCTCAGCGCTGCCACCGCCGCCGAGGGCCTGGCCATGGCCCGCAGCCACAATCCTGACCTGGTGCTGCTCGACCTGGGCCTGCCTGACCGGGATGGCATGGCCGTGCTGAAGGAGCTGCGGACCTGGAGCCGGAAGCCCGTGGTCATCCTCAGCGCCCGCAACCAGGAGCGCGACAAGGTGCGGGCCCTCGACCAGGGGGCGGACGACTACCTTGCCAAGCCCTTTGGCGCCGCCGAACTGCTGGCGCGGATCCGTGTGGCCCTGCGGCACATCCTTCAGGCCGACCTGGCCGACCCGGTGGTCCATGGGGGCGGGATCCGGATCGACCTCGAGCAACGGGAGGTCCGCCTGGAGGGACGTCCCGTCAAGCTCACCGGCCTGGAATACCGGCTGCTGGAGGCCCTGGTCCGCCGCAACGGGAAGGTGGCCACCCACAGCCAGCTGCTTTCGGAGGTCTGGGGCCCCGGCGGCGAAGGCAACACGCACTACCTCCGCATCTACATGGCCATGCTCCGCAAGAAGCTCGAGGCGGACCCCACCCGGCCCAGGCATTTCATCACCGAGCCCAGTGTCGGCTACCGGCTGAACCTGGATGCCCGGGAGGATTGATCCGGGATTCCGTTACAATCAGGTCTTTGCGAGCCCCCATGCCCCAGACAGCCGCCGACATCCGCGCCATCCATGATCTCCCGGTGCCCGAACTCCTCTACCGGGCGGCCACGGCGCACCGGCAACACTGGAATGCAGAAGAGATCCAGTTCTGCACCCTGGATTCCATCAAGACCGGCGCCTGCCCCGAGGACTGCGCCTACTGTCCCCAGAGCGCCAGGTACCAGACCAGCCTGAAGGTGGAGCCCCTCAAGGATGTGGAACAGGTGCTGGCCGGTGCCGCCGAGGCCAAGGCGAACGGCTCCACCCGCTACTGCATGGGCGCCGCCTGGCGCGAGGTGAGGGATGATGCCAACTTCGACGCCGTCCTCCAGATGGTGCACGGCGTGTCGGGCATGGGCATGGAGGTCTGCGTCACCTTGGGCATGCTGAACGAAGCCCAGGCCAAGCGCCTCAAGGCAGCCGGCTGCCAGGTCTACAACCACAACATCGACAGCAGCCGCGACTTCTACGAGACCATCATCCACACCCGGAAATTCGACGAGCGGCTGGAGACCATTGCGGCGGTGCGCGCCGCCGGCCTGGAGGTCTGCTCCGGGGGCATCGTGGGCATGGGCGAGACCATCGATCAGCGCATCCACTTCCTCCAGGAGCTGACGGAACTGACGCCCCCGCCGGAGAGCATTCCCATCAATCAGTTCGTGGCCGTGGACGGCACCCCCCTGGCGGACGTGGATCCCCTGCCACCGCTGGAGCTGGTGCGCATGATCGCCACGGCCCGGATCCTCTTCCCTGGGAGCCGCATCCGCCTCAGCGCGGGCCGGACCCAGATGAGCGATGAGCTGCAGGCCCTCTGCTTCTTCGCGGGCGCCAACAGCATCTTCACCGGCGAAAAACTCCTCACCACCCCCAACCCCGGTGGCAGCCACGACCACTGGCTGCTGAACGCCCTGGGCATGCGGGTGGAGGGCTTCACCGCGAGGGTCTAGGACCATGCAACTCATCGAGGATCTCCGGCAGGAACATGAACTCATCGAGCAGGTTCTGGGCTCTCTGCGGGCCTACGTGACAGCGCGACAGGCCGGCCAGGGCGATCCCGCGGACGGAGCCCGCTTCATGGCCTTCTTCCGCCGCTACGCGGGGGATTTTCACCACGAGAAGGAGGAGGCCATCCTCTTCCGGGCCCTGGTGGACCGGGCAGAGATCCCGGAACACCGGGGCCCCATCGCGGCCATCACGGACCAGCACAGGCACATGGGCCGAGTGCTGGACGGCCTGGAGGCAGGGCTGGCCGCCCCTCTGCTGGCCGAAGCCGATGGCGCCCGCCTGCAGGCCCTGGCCGTGGACTACAGCCACTCCCTCTGGCGCCACATGGATGCCGAGAACTCCGTGCTCTTTCCCGAGGCCCAGGAGCGCCTGCGCCGATTCCACATCCACGAACTGCCCTCCCGCCCCATGACCGAGGCAGAGGGACAGGCGCGGGAAGCGGGCCTCGCCCTCCTGGCCGCCTATCCCCCCGAGCGTGACGCGACAGTCCACCGGGGCGACGGCTGCGTGGCCTGCCCCTCCTTCGGCACCACCTGCGATGGCCTGGAGCACGAATGGTGGACCGACCTGGAGTGGGAGGACATGTATGACCGCATGTCCAGCGACTAGACTCATCACCGGAGCTCGACTTTCCGATGCCGATGGGAGCGTTGACCTTGCGCCGGGCCCAAGGCTCGGCATCGCGGGGTGGAAC
>CAIMBM010000226.1 GCA_903839205.1 uncultured Holophagaceae bacterium
CGTCGATCAGCGGATTGCAGCACCTGAGCCAAAGAGCCAGGCTCCCGCTTGCCCCGGCCCACTTCCACCAGGGTGCCCGTCATGATGCGGACCTGGTGCATGAGGAAGCTGCTGCCTTCGAAAATCAAGTCGGCTCCCCCCTCCAGGGGAGCGATCCGAATGGCGTGAATGGTCCGCACGGGCGTGGCCGCGCCACATTCCGCGCTGCGGAAGCTGGAGTAGTCGTGGGTGCCGAGCAGGGCCGATGCAGCCCTGGCCATGAGGTCGAGGTCGAGGGGATCCGCCCGATGGACCTGCCACCGGAAGGCGGCCTGAAGGGGGTCCGCGGCGGGTCCGAGGCCAAGCCGGTAGACATACCGCTTGGCCACCGCGTGCTGGCGGGGGAAGAACCCCTCCGGTGCCGCCTGGACCGCCAGCACCCGGATATCCGGTCGCAGGTGGGCGTTCAAGGCCATCAGGAGGCGGTAGGGTTCCCAGGGACGGGCCGTGTGGATGAGCACGCCCTGGGCGCGGGCGTGCACGCCCGCGTCGGTCCGGCCGGTGCCCTGGGGCATCGGTGCCCCGGTGTCGAAGGACTGGAGGGCCTTCCACAGGTCCCCCTGGCCGCTGCGCAGCACCGACTGGATCTGCCAGCCGTGGAACCCGCCTCCCGCGTAGGCCACCTTGAGGAAATAGGGATGGATCATGCCCCCATGATAGGCCTGGGACCGGCCGCAGCGTCCAAACAGACTCCGGATCGCACGTTCTACGGGGATTTGCGAGATCCATGGGACTTACAGTCGAGCGTTTTCGCCCACTCCGCTGTTCCATGACGTCTGGAATGCCCCAACCACGCTGATCTTCGGATTTTTGCGAAAGAAAAGCCTTGACCACACTGCATCTGCGGCGTAGCTTCTTGGCAGTTTAGGAAACATAGCATTCATGGATGTCTTAGGCTCTTTGGTGCTTTGAAACTCAGCAAAGACGGTCATCTCCAATCGAGGTGATTTCGTTTCTCTCAACCCGGGGACTCAGTTCCCCAATTTTGGAGGTTCTCATGAACAAGGCTGAACTGGTCAGCGCCGTCGCCGACAAGGCCGGCATCACCAAGGCCCAGGCCGCTGCTGCCCTGGATCAGGTGCTGGGTGGCATCGCCGCCGCCCTGCGCGCCGGCGACAAGGTGACCCTCGTGGGTTTCGGCACTTTCTCCGTCGCCAACCGCGGCGCCCGCACCGGCCGCAACCCCCGCGACAACAAGCCCATCAAGATCGCTGCCAAGAAAGTCGCCAAGTTCAAGCCCGGCAAGAAGCTGGCTGACGAAGTCAACGGCAAGGGCGGCAAGAAGCGGAAGTAGCAGGCTAGCTTCTGGCGAAGGCCGGAGGCCCAGGATCGACGGGACCTGTTTCGGCAGGTCCCGTTTCCTGTCAACACGTCTTTTTCATCGGTTAATCCAGGTCCCGGATCTGAACCCTGATCAGCCGGCTGACAGGGGATCTCCAGGCATCCTTGCTTGGAAAACCCAAGAAACGTTGGGGGTGAGCCCTGGACAGGGCCGGAGTTACGCAACTCAGGCTCCCCCAGGAAGGGCCCGATGAGTAGGCATCTGACGAGGTCCCCATGTCCGAGGAAGCCCCTGCTCCCAAGAAGAGCCCCCTGAAGCTGATCATCATCATCGTGGCCGCCCTGGCGGTCCTCGGCGGTGGCGGATTCGGAGCCAGGCTGTTCCTGAAGAAGCGGGCCGCCGCCAAGGCCGCCGCGGCCGAAAAGGCCAAGGCAGCGGAAGCCCAGGCCCAGGCGAACCCCGGCGCCGCAGCCCCGGCCCAGGAGGCAGACGACGCCGAGGACTGCGGGGATACCGGCGAAAAACAGGAGGGAGGGGAGCATGGCGGCGCGGGCGGAGCCCCCGTCATGGTGATGACCCGCACCGTGAACCTCACCGGCCCAAGGCGGAACGCCTTCCTTCGCTGCGAGCTGAACATCCTGTTCTGCGACCAGGAACTGGGCAAGCTCGTCTCCGGAGACAAGCCCTCCCCCGAGAAGAGCCTCATCCAGTCCATCGTCCTGGAGACCCTGTCGGGCAAGAGCGTGGAGGAGGCCTCCGATGCCGAATCCCGCGAGACCCTGCGCAAGGAAATGAGGGACAAGCTCAACGACCAGTTCAAGCCCCACCCCCCGAAGCCAGGGGAAACAGAAGATCCCAAGCACAAGAAGCCCAAGCGGCCCATCAAGAGCGTCCTCATCGTGGACTGGGCCATCCAGCAGTGAATGGCCCTGGCATGGCCGTTGCGACAGAGAGGACCTGAGTCCATGCTTTGACAGGACCGGGGGAGGGACATGGCCATCAAGCGGGGGGAGCGAATCGACGGCGACCGCGTGCTCAGCTTCGAGCAGGTGGTGGCCGAGGTCATGCCTTTCATCGACACGCCCCTGAAGCTGGAGATCCAGCTCGGCCAGACGCGCCTGACCATCCGCGAGCTGCTGGACCTGGAGCCGGGATCCCTGGTGGAGCTGAAGAAGAGTGCCGGGGAGCCCATGGACGTGCTGTGCAAGGACCGGGTCCTGCTCCGGGGCGAAGTGACTGTGCTGGAGGACAGCCTCGGCCTGCGGATCACGGAGATCATGGATTCCGACCGCAAGGTCTAGCACGGAACCTATGGCATCCTGGAAGTTCCCATGGCTGCCCCCCGTCCCAGCGCCCCGCCGCTCGCCCTCTGTCTGGGCGGCATGGATCCGTCCGGAGGGGCCGGCCTGCTCCGGGATGTCCTGACCCTGTCGGAGCTGGGCTGCCAGCCCCTGGCCGTGAGCCTGGCCGAGACCCTCCAGAACGGCCTGGCCTGCCTGCGCATCGAGCCCCCCGCCCTGGACCCCGTCCAGCGCCTCGAGACTCTGGCTCCGCATCTGGGTGGCCGTTGGGGGCTGAAGCTCAGCCTTTGCGCCCTCGAGGCCAGGGACTTCCGGCGTCTCTGCGCCACCCTGCGGCACCTGGCCCCGCCCCTGCGCATCTGGGACCCCATCCTCGCGCCGACTGCAGGCGTGGGCCTGCACGATGGCGCTGACCTCCGCCGCATGGCCGCGGACCTCCTGCCCATGGGCGGCTGGGTGGTGAGCCCCAACCGGGGGGAGGCCGCCGCCTTCGCGGGTCTCCCCCCGGAGGCCATCCGCGAGGCCCCGGTCGAGGTCCTCGCGACCCCGTGGCTGGAGGCCGGCGCCCGGGCCGTCTGGCTCAAGGGAGGCCATGCCGCCGGGGACCTGGTGCAGGACGTCTGGATCACCCGGGACGGAATCCAGCCGCTGGAGGTGGCTCCCAGGCTCGCCGGCGAGCGCCGGGGCACGGGGTGCCTGCTGTCGGCCACCTGGCTTGGGCTGCGCCTCCAGGGCGTGGATGACGTTTCGGCGGCCCTGGAATCCGCACGCCGGCTGAGGGCCCGCTGGGACATCGCCTTCTCGCCCGGCGGGGTGGGACGGGCCATGTTCGCGCCGCAGCCCGCCCTCCTGGAGACCCCGTGAGCGGAACCGAAGGGCGCGGCTTTCTCTTGAGGACGGCCCCGGATGGGCCCTGGGCCGGCTGGGCCGGGTCCCGCTTCCTGGAGGAGGGACTGGCCTCGGTGCACGCGGCGCCCGGCAGGGCCCTCGCCCGGCTCATGGGCCTGGCCTCCCTCCTCCCCGGCGGCTTCGGCCTGATCTGGGACCACCCGCCCGCCTGGATGCAGGCCCTCCCCGCTGAGTCCCGCCAGGGCTGGTGGGAGGCCATCACCGCCATCCCC
>CAIMBM010000227.1 GCA_903839205.1 uncultured Holophagaceae bacterium
AAGATCACGGACAAGTACAACGGCGACTTCAACACCCTCAAGGACAACATCAACTCCTGCATCGACGGGCTGCAGGGCCTGGTGGAAGCCAACAATGTCATCCAGCTCATGGCCCAGAACGACTTCACCTCCGCGGTGAAGGGCAACTACCAGGGCATCTTCGCCGAGCTGGGCAAGGCCATCAATGAATCCATCACGCAGATGCGGGATGCCCTGCTGCAGGTGCAGGAGGGGGCCCTCGCCATCGCCACGGCCTCGGGCGAGATCGCCATGGGCAACCAGGACCTGAGCAGCCGGACCGAAGAGCAGGCGGCCAACCTCGAGGAGACCGCCAGCGGCCTGGAGCAGATCACCAGCAACGTGAACCAGACCGCGGACAACGCCCAGTCGGCCAACCAGGAAGCGGTCAAGGCCCGGCAGGTGGCCCAGGACGGCGGCACCGCCGTCACCCAGGTCATCGCGGCCATGGAGTCGATCAACGAAAGCTCCGCCAAGATCAACGAGATCATTGGCGTGGTGGACGAGATCGCCTTCCAGACCAACCTGCTGGCCCTCAACGCGGCCGTCGAGGCCGCCCGGGCCGGTGAGCAGGGCCGGGGCTTCGCGGTGGTCGCCGCCGAGGTCCGGAACCTGGCCAAGCGCAGCGCCGACGCGGCCAAGGAGATCAAGGTCCTGATCCGCGAGAGCGTGGCCAAGTCCATGGACGGCAGCAAGGTGGCCGCCCACGCCGGGGAGACCATCCAGGAAGTGGTGGTCAATGTGCAGCGGGTGACCGCCCTCGTGGGGGAGATCGCCAACGCCACCCAGGAGCAGAGCACGGGCCTGATCGAGCTCAACAAGGCCGTGGTGCAGATGGACGAAGTGACCCAGCAGAACGCAGCCCTGGTCGAGGAGGCCGCCGCCGCCGCCGAGACCCTGGACGGACAGGCCCACACCCTGGCCGAGGTGGTCTCGCGCTTCAAGACGGGCGCGGAGACCCGCCGGATCGAGAGCAGCCGGACCGCCGCCGCCAGCCATCCCGCGGCGTCCAGGAAGGCCCAGCCCCCGCGCAAGGCCCTGGCGGCCGGGCCCCCCAGCCGGAATTCCGTCAAGGGCGCCGCCCTCCCCGAGCTGAGCCACACCAAGCAGCCCGTGGCCACGCCCAAGGGCGGCGATGACGGCCAGTGGGAAGCCTTCTAGACCGGGGCCCCAACCGCTGAATTATTAACCTCCGGATCCATTCAACCGAATCAGTCCTTATCCCGGTCCCCTTCGGGGGACCGCCACGGAGAACCCCATGGCCACCACCGAAGCCAGCTCCCAGGGACTTCAGCAGGTGCTCTGCTTCGCCCTCGCCGATGAAGCCTACGCCCTGCCCATCATGAAGGTCCGGGAGATCCAGGCCCAGGCCACCATCACCCGCATCCCCAAGGCCCCGCCCTACATGCCCGGCGTCATCAACCTCCGGGGCGCCATCGTGCCCATCCTGGAGCTCCGCCACCGCTTCTCCCTGGGCGAGGCCCCCGAGGACACCCGGCCGGTCATCGTCATCGTGGAGGTCCAGGGCCGCACCCTGGGCATCCGCGTGGATTCCGTCTCCGACGTGCTGGACCTGGACCCCAATGCCATCCGCCCCGCCCCGGAGCTCGGCACGCAAAGTGCCCTGGGCCGCGAGTTCATCGCCGGCCTGGCCAAGCTCCCCGGCGCCACCGGCGACGAGGCCATGCTCATCCTCCTCGACCTGGACCGCCTGCTCTCCGATGGCGAATTGACCGCCCTCGACGGCGCCATGGCCTGAGCCATGGCCAAGAAACCCGCCTCCTCCCAGCGCAAGCTCGCCTTCGAGGGCGACCTGGATGTCTTTTCCATCCAGCAGCAATGGGAGCAGGCGCAGCCCCTGCTCACCACCCTGAACGGCAGTGTGGAGGTGGACCTCACCTCCGTGGGAGACCTGGACCTGTCCGGGCTCCAGCTGCTCTGCACCCTGGACCGGGACCTCAAGGCCAAGGGCGTCCAGTTCAAGGTGGTGGGCGCCAAAGAAGAATGGAAGACCCGCTTCGCCCCCCTGGGGGCGGCCCAGCTGTTCGGCGGAGGGAGTGCATGAGTCGCTGGTTCTCCAGCACCCCCGCCTCGGGACCAGCGTTGGGATTGGAACCGGTTGCCCCAGCTGCGGCTCTGGGCGAGGCCCTGCTGCGCCTGGCCGCGCGCGAGGCCGCCATGCTGGAGGGCCAGGTGAACTTCCTCACGCCGGAGCTGCTCCAGGCGGACAGCCTGGTGCGGGAGGCGGCGGGCACCCTGGAGGAGGCCCTGCGCTCCCTGGACCGCAGCGTGCAGGGGCAGCATGCCCTGGTGGAAGAAGTCCAGGCGGCCATGAACATCTCCCTCGAGGGAAGCCAGGAGAGCGCCGGCACGGCCTCCTTCGGGCATGCCATCATGGGCACCCTCGACCACCTCCTCGGCCACATGTCCGAGATCTCCGAGTCGACGGAGCTGCTGGTGCGCGAGGTGAACGACATCCGCGAGCGCTCCCAGCGCATGGATGACATGCTGGAGGAAGTGGCCGAGATCGCCGGTCGCACGCACCTCCTGTCCCTGAATGCCAGCATCGAGGCGGCCCACGCCCGGCAGTTCGGGGCGGGCTTCGCCGTGGTGGCCGGGGAAGTGTCCAAGCTGGCGGACCGCAGCACGGCCCTGAGTTCGACCCTCCAGGAGCAGGTCCAGGGCACCCGCCTGGCCCTGGAGCGCACGGACGCCCACGTGCACACCATCGCCAGCAAGGACCTGAGCCTGGCCCAACAGTCCCGGGGCGAGTCCGAGGCCCTGGTCAAGGCCCTCGAGGCCAGCAACGGGACCGTGACCGGGCTGGTGGCCCGACTCGAGGTCAATGCGCGGCAGATCTCCGAGCAGGTGGGCCACGTGGTGCGCAGCCTCCAGTTCGAGGACCTGGTGCACCAGACCCTCATGGCCTGCCTGAAGGAGCTGGGCAACCTGCAGGAACAGGCCGAGGCCTGGAAGGCGCTGGAGGCGGGCCTCGGCGCCGGCGAACCGGCCGCGGCCGGCCTCGCCCGCCTCGAAGGCCGGCTGGGCGAGATCGAAGCGTCGCGGGTGCAGTTCCGCGCGGTGAAGAGCGGCACCCTCGAGGCCGGTGAAGTGGACCTTTTCTGAACAGGAGCCAAACGATGGGACATTGCATCCTCACCGTGGATGACTCGAGCACCATGCGCCAGATGATCACCTTCACGCTCAAGGGTGCAGGGTTCGAGGTCCTGGAGGCCGGCGACGGCGTGGAGGCCCTGGAAGTGGCCAAGGGGAAGAAGCTGTCCCTCGTCGTCACGGACGTGAACATGCCGAGGATGGATGGCATCACGCTGGTCCAGCGGCTCCGCGCCCTGCCCGAGTTCAAGTTCACGCCCATCTTGGTACTCACCACCGAATCCGATGCGTCCATGAAGCAGAAGGGCAAAGAGGCCGGTGCCACCGGCTGGATCGTCAAGCCCTTCAGTCCCGAGAAGCTCCTCGAAGTCGTGAACAAGGTCCTCTGAGGTGCACCATGTCTGACGCGATGGCTCAATTCCGGGACGCCTTTTTTGAGGAGGCCACGGAGCTGGCGGATGGCATGGAGGCCACCCTCCTCTCCATGGACCTCGCGGACGTGGAGGTCGAGGACCTCCACACCCTGTTCCGGGCGGCCCACTCCATCAAGGGCAATGCGGCCACCTTCGGCTTCCCCGAGGTGGCCGCCTTCACCCACAAGCTGGAGAGCACCCTCGAGCCCGTCCGGCAGGGCAGCCGGCCCATGACGCCGGACCTGCGGGAACTGCTGCTCCAGGGCGTGGACCTCATCCGCAGCCACCTGCACCACGCCCGCCGCGGGGAGGCCCTGCCCCTCAAGGAGCAGCAGTCCCAGACCGTCCTCATCGCCAAGCTGCAGGAGGATGGCGGCGCCCCCCTGTCCACCCTGGCGGCCCCGGTGACCGCGGCCAAGGCCGAGGCCCCCAAGGGCGCCCGGGGCTTCAGCATCCGCTTCGAGGCGCCGAGGGACGCCTTCCGCCGGGGCGTGAACCTCGAACGGCTCTTCCGGGACCTGGGCCGGCTGGGCACCCTGCAGACTTGGCCGGACCTCAAGCGCATTCCGCCCCTGGAGCAGCTGGACCCCGAGGACTGCCACCTGGCCTGGGACATCCGCCTTGAGACCACCCATCCCCAGGCCGACGTGGATGAAGTCTTCGAATTCGTGGCCGAGGGCGACAACCTCCGCATCCAGCCCCTCACCCCTGAAGGGGCCGTGCCAAACCTGGGCGAGATCCTCCAGGCCGAGGCCGGCGTCAGCCCCGCCGACATCCGCGAGGCCCTGTCCCAGCAGAAGCGCCTGGGCGAGCTGCTGGTGGACATGGGCAAGGTCCAGCCCGAGGTGGTCACCAAGGCCCTCGACCAGCAGCAGAAGAAGAAGAACCTGGCCGAGGCCTCCACGGTGAGGGTGGCCACGGAGAAGATCGACCGCCTGGTGAACCTGGTGGGCGAGCTGGTCATCACCCAGGCCATGCTGGCCCAGGCCTCGCAGCAGTCGAACACCATGCAGGGCGAGGAGATGATGAGCGCGGCCCTGCTCCAGCTGGACCGGCAGACCCGCGAGCTGCAGGAACGCGTGATGGGCATCCGCATGGTGCCCGTGGAGATGGTGTTCTCCCGGTTCCCCCGCATGGTCCACGAACTGGGCAAGCAGCTGGGCAAGGACGTGGAGCTGCTGATGGAGGGCCAGGCCACGGAGCTGGACAAGACCTTCATCGAGATGCTGGTGGATCCCCTCACGCACCTGGTGCGGAACGCCGTGGACCACGGCATGGAGACCAAGGAGGAGCGCCGCATGACCGGCAAGCCCGCCATGGGCTCCATCTCCCTGGTGGCCTCCAGCCGGGGCGGCCACATCCACATCGAGGTGAAGGACGACGGCAAGGGCCTGAACCGGGACCGCATCCTGCGGAAGGCCCTGGACCGGGGCCTCATCGCGCCCGGCAGCCGCCCCTCGGACGAGGAGCTGAACCTGCTCATCTTCGAACCCGGCTTTTCCACCGTGGAACAGGTGTCGGACCTGTCTGGCCGGGGCGTGGGCATGGACGTGGTGCGCCAGAACGTGCGCGCCCTGGGCGGGCGCATCGAAGTGGAGAGCGAGACCGGCAAGGGCACCCTGATCCGGCTGGTGCTGCCCCTCACCCTGGCCATCCTCGACGGCCTCACGGTCCGGGTCGGCGACGAGACCTACGTTTTCCCCCTGGCCTCGGTGCTGGAGAGCTTCCAGCGCCAGACGGCCGATGTGCAGACCGTCAAGGGGGACCGGGAAGTCATCAGCCTCCGGGGCGAGTTCATCCCCGTGGTGCGGCTCCAGAACCTGCTGGCCGTGGGCTCGAACCCGGATGCCTCCGAGCGCACCCTCCTGGTGCTGGTCGAATCCGAGGGCCGCCGCGCGGCCATGGCCGTGGACGAGCTGCTGGGGCAGCAGCAGGTGGTCATCAAGAGCCTGGAAACCCACTACAAGCGGGTGGAGGGGATCTCCGGCGCCACGATCCTGGGGGACGGCCGGGTGGCCCTGATCCTCGATGTGCCAGGCCTCATGCGGCAGGAGGCCGCGGCAGCTACGGTCGGGGCATGAGTCGCACGGCACGTCCCGCCGGGGAGCCCCCGGCCCTGGAACGGGAACAGCTGTCCGCCGCCACCTTCGGCACCCTCCGCGACCTGTTGCACGCCCACAGCGGCATCGCCCTGGCGGCGCACAAGCTCACCATGGTGCAGTCGCGGCTGGCCAAGCGCCTGCGGGCCCTCGGCATCCAGACCTACGAGGAATACCTCCGCCAGATCGAGGATCCCCAGTCCGCCGAGTGGCCGGAGTTCATCAATGCCCTCACCACCAACCTCACGAGCTTCTTCCGCGAGGGGCACCACTTCACGCGCCTGGTAGAGCTGCTGAAGCCCGCCAGCCCGCGCCGCATCCGGATCTGGAGCGCCGGCTGCTCCACCGGGGAGGAGCCCTACACCCTGGCCATGACCCTCTCCAGGGCCTTCGGCACCGCCCTTCCCATCCAGATCCTGGCCACGGACCTGGACACGGCCGTGCTCGACACCGCCGCCAGCGGCATCTACCCCCTGGCGCGCATCGAGGACCTGGACCTGGAGTGGAAGCGGCTGGCCTTCCTCCGGGGCACCGGCCCCCTCCAGGAAAAGGTCCGGGTGCGCCCGGAGCTGCGGCAGCTCATCACCTTCCAGCAGCTGAACCTGCTCGACGAGGCCTGGCCCCTGGGCAACGAGCCTTTCCAGGCGATCTTCTGCCGGAATGTGATGATCTACTTCGACAAGCCCACCCAGCGGAAGCTGCTCAGGCGCTTCCACGACCTGCTGGAGCCCGAGGGGCTGATGTTCGTGGGCCACTCCGAGGCCCTCCTCGATGCCAACCTGGGCTTCCAGTCCCTGGGCCAGACCATCTACCGGCGCAAGGCGGCCCGGCCATGAGTGACCACCAAGCGCCGCTGGTGCACGGCCGGGC
The DNA here is from genome assembly GCA_903839205.1 of uncultured Holophagaceae bacterium. Classification (GTDB taxonomy): domain Bacteria; phylum Acidobacteriota; class Holophagae; order Holophagales; family Holophagaceae; genus Geothrix. The sequence continues at coordinate 6,515 of CAIMBM010000227.1, forward strand.
CTCGAAGTACCTGGATCGCCACTTCGACCGCCAGGCCATGAAGATCCTCCCGGGCGAGTTCTACGCCACCACCGAGGACGAGGTGATCGTCACGGTGCTGGGCAGTTGCGTGGCCGCCTGCCTGATGGACCCCATCGCCATGGTGGGCGGCATGAACCACTTCATGCTCCCCGTGAAGGCCGGCGACCGGGATCCAGACGTGTTCTACGCGGCCCGCTACGGCGCGGCGGCCATGGAGTACCTCATCAACAACCTCTTGCACCTGGGGGCCCAGCGGGACCGGCTGGTGGCCAAGGCCTTCGGCGGCGGGCGCGTCCTGCCCGGCATGTCCAGCGATGTGGGGGGGCAGAACGTGGACTTCGTCCGCCAGTTCCTGCGCAACGAGGACATCCCCCTCTGGAGCGAGGACATGGGCGGCCCCTTCCCCCGCAAGGTCTACTTCTTCCCCCACACGGGCCAGGTGCTGGTCAAGCGGATGGAACGCATCCACAACAACACGATCCTCAACCGCGAGTTGACATATATCCAGGAAGTGACCGGCCAGCCGATGGATGGAGATGTGGAGCTGTTCTCATGACCCCTGACCGCAAGCGCCGCGTGCTGATCGTGGACGACAGTGTCCTGGTGCGCCAGGTGCTCAGCGCCATCCTGTCCGGCCATCCCGAGCTCGAGGTGGTCGGTACCGCCCAGGATCCCTACGAGGCCCGGGAGCGCATCAAGGAGCTGGACCCGGACGTCCTCACCCTGGACGTCGAGATGCCCCGCATGGACGGCCTCACCTTCCTGGGCAAGCTGATGAAGGCCCACCCCATGCCCGCCGTGATGCTCTCGAGCCTCACGGCCAAGGGCACCACCACGGCCCTGGACGCGCTGGACCTGGGGGCGGTGGATGTCATCGGCAAGCCCACCATGGACCAGGCCGCCGGATTGAAGGCCATGGGCGCCGAGATCGCCGAGACGGTCTATGCCGCCTCCCTGGCCCGGGTGGGCGCCCACCGTCCCCCGGCCGCGCCGGCCGTCCCCTCCGCCCTGGCGGCGCTGGCGGAGCGGGCCAAGGCGGGGCGCGCCCTCATCGCCATCGGCTCCAGCACCGGCGGCACCGAGGCCCTCCGCCAGATCTTCGAGGCCATCCCCGAGAACCTCCCGCCCATCGCCGTGGTGCAGCACATGCTGCCCGGCTTCACCGAAGCCTTCGCGGAGCGGCTGAACCGCACCTGCCGGGCCCGGGTGAAGGTGGCCACCGACGGCGAGACCCTGAAGCCCGGCTCCGTGTACCTGGCCCCCAGCGAGGCGCATTTCACGGTCCGGCGCCAGGGCGCGGGCCTGCTGGCCCGGATCCAGCCCGGAGAGCGGGTCTCGCGCCATCTGCCCTCGGTGGACGTGCTGTTCAACTCCGTGGCCGAGGTCTGCGGCGCCCACGCCCTGGGCGTCATCCTCACGGGCATGGGCGATGACGGTGCCCGGGGCCTCCTGCTGATGCGCCAGAAGGGCGCCCGCACCCTGGGCCAGGACGAGGCCACCTGCGTGGTCTACGGCATGCCCCGCACGGCCTTCATGCGAGGGGCCGTGGAAGAGCAGGCCCCCCTGGGCGCGGTCGCCGACCACCTGGTCGCCTGGTGCGGTCGGGAAGCCTGAACCCGCCATGAACCTGCTCCCCCACGATCCCACGCCATGCCCCTGAACCTGCCCTCCCTGCTCAGGTCCGGCACCAAGCGGACCTTCCTGGTGCTCCTGGCCGCCTGGACCCTGGTCATCGTCGGCGTCATGGGCCTGAGCGAATTCTCGAGTCGCCGGGAGGACCGCGAGATCGCCCTCCACCGGGCCAAGGACAGCTACCTGAAGGACCTGGCCTACCGGCGCTGGGCCTCGGAGCGGGGCGGGGTCTACGTCCCCCTGGACACCAGGACACCGCCCAACCCATATCTCTCCCAGCTGCCGAACCGGGACGTCACCACCACCGACGGAAGACGCCTCACGCTGGTGAACCCCGCCTACATGACCCGGATGGTGCACGAGCTGAGTGCCGGAGATTACGGGCTGAAGGCCCACCTCACGAGCCTGAGGCCCCTCCGGCCCGAGAACGCGCCGGATCCCTGGGAGCGGCGCGCCCTGGAGGCCTTCGAAGGGGGCGCCCGGGAGGTTTCGGAGCAAGTCCAGGATCACGGGCAGCCGGTCCTCCGCTACATGGGCGCCTTCCTGGTCGAGCCCAGCTGCCTGGCCTGCCATGCCAGCCAGGGCTACCGGACCGGCGACATCCGGGGCGGCCTCAGCATCACCGTGCCCCTGGGCCCGGGCCTGGTCGCCGCGGGCCTGAGCCACCGGGGGATCACCCTCCTCGCCCTCCTCGTCTTCTGGGCCGTCGGGAGCGCCGGACTCCTCCTGTGGGCGCGCCGGGCCAGGCGCTCGGACCTGGAACACGATCGGATGCTGGGCGAGCTGACCGAAAGCGCCCACCGGTTCCGGCACCTCTTCCAGTCCTCCCCGGCGCCCATGTTCATCCACCGGGAGGGCCGCTTCCTCGAGGTCAACCAGGCCGGCGCCCGGCTGCTGGAGGCGGAAGATCCCGCGCAGCTCCTGGGCCTCGAGTTCATGACCGTCATCCATCCGGACTTCCGCGGTCTGGTGGCCGAGCGCGTGCAGGCGGCCCAGGGGCAAAGGACCGCCGCCCCGCTCCTGGAGGAGATCTTCATCACCCTCCGGGGCCAGGAGATCCCCGTGGCGGTCCAGACGGTCCCCCTCGACCTACCCGAGGGCCCGGCCGTGCTGGCCTTCGCCCAGGACCTCTCCGACCGCCAGCGCAGCGAGGAGAACCGCCGCAAGCTGGAGGCGGAGATCCAGCACGCCCAGAAGCTGGAGAGCCTGGGCAGCCTGGCGGGCGGCATCGCCCACGACATGAACAACGTGCTGGCCGCCATCCTGGGCATGGCCTCCCTGCTGCAGATGAAGCGGGAGGGGGACGAGCCGCTGCTCGGGGCCCTCCGCACCATCGAGAAGGCCGCCAGCCGGGGCCGGGACCTGGTGAAGGGCCTCACGGACTTCGCCCGGAAGGGCCTGAACCAGGCCCAGCTGATCGATCTCAACGCCATCGTGCGGATGGAGGTGGATCTGCTCATCCGCACCAGCCGGCAGCGGTTCACCTTCAAGGTCCAGCTTGACGAGGCCCTGCCCTCCATAAACGGCGAACCCAGCACCCTGGGCAGCGCCATCATGAACCTCTGCGTGAACGCCTTCGACGCCATGCCCCAGGGGGGGGAACTCAGCCTCCAGACCTACGCCGAAGGGGGATCCGTCTGCCTGCTGGTGGCCGACACCGGGGAGGGCATCCCCGCCCACCTCCTCCCCCGCGTCACGGAGCCCTTCTTCACCACCAAGGCGCCGGGCCGGGGCACCGGACTGGGGCTGGCCATGGTCTACGGCACGGTGCAGGCCCACGGCGGCGCCCTCGAGATCCAGAGCGAGGTGGGCCGGGGCACGCGCATCCTCCTGCGCTTCCCGGCCGAGGCGGCCTCGGCGCCCGGAACCGCTTCACCGGTTCCCGCCTCCCAGCCCGAACGGCCCCTGCGCATCTTCCTGGTGGACGACGACGACCTGATCCGCAGCACCCTGCCCCCCATGCTCGAGCAGCTGGGCCATCACGTGGACATGGCCTCCGGAGGCCTCGAGGCGATCCGGCGCCTGGAGGCCGGGCTCGAGGTGGACCTGGTGATCCTGGACCACAACATGCCGGGCCTGACCGGCGCGGAGACCCTGCCCCGCCTCCTCCAGCTGCGTCCCGACCTGCGGATCCTCATCGCCACCGGCTTCCAGGACCAGGAACTCAAGCAGCTGCTCGCGGAGTTCCCCAGGGTCCATTCCCTCCTGAAGCCCTTCTCCCTGGATGAACTCCGGCAGCTTCTGCGGGGGATCTGACCCGGCGGCGTCAGGGTGCGGGCTGCTTCGCGGCTTCGAGGCTCTTCTTCGCCTGTTCGCGCTCGGCCTGGCTGGGCGTGCCCCAGACCGCGCGGCTGGGTTTCGCCTTGAGGAGTTCCAACAGCTCTTCGACCGAGGCCAGGGAGCGGCGGAGGCTCTTCAGGCTCTGGGCCAGCTCCGGGTAGTCCTGGGCGGCGAAGCGGCCCATGAAGGCCTCGGCCTGCTTGAGGGTGGCGGCCAGGCTCACGAGGATCTGGTCCACCTCGGGGCCGCGTCTCTCCATGAGGGCCCGCACGGCGGCCAGGCTCTGGTCGAGGGAGGCCAGGGCCTTGTCGGCCTCGCCCATGCTGCGGTCCGCGTGGCCCACCAGGCCGCGGCTCTCCTGGGCGAGGCCCTGGAACTCCCTCAGGGTGCCGTCCAGGGAACGCAGGGCCTGGCGGATGGCGGGATGGTCCAGCACGTCGCCCAGGCCCCTCTGCTCGATGCGGCTGCGGAGACTGTCCACGCCCGCCTGGAGGCTGGCCATGAGGTGGTCTGCCCGCTCCAGCACGCCGGTGATCGACACGCCGGAATCCCCCGGGATCTCGTCGCCGGCGGCCAGGGGCACTTCCCGCTCCGCCAGGTCCGGGAGCCTCAGGTCCAGCATCACGCTGCCCACGCCCTTGGGGGCCAGGCTGGCCCGGGTCCCGCGCCAGAGCCGGATGTCCTCGCGCAGGGCGATGCGGGCCAGGAAGTGGTAGTCCTTCCCCTCCTGGCGCATGTCCACCCGCTCCACCGAGCCCACGCGGTAGCCCTTGAGCTGCACGTCCGTGCCCGGCGCCAGCCCCTCCATCTGGTCCAGGCGCACCACCAGGGGGTAGGTCCGCTCGGTCACGGCGCCGGCGTTCTTGTAGGCCACCAGGCCCGCAAAGAGGGCCAGGGCGGCCAGCACCAGGAGTCCGAGTCGGGCGTCCTGCTTCTCGAAATTCATGGAGACTCCAGAGCCAGGGAGGACGGGGACAGCAGGAGGCGCTCGGCCTCCAGACCGCTGAAGGCCTGGGGCTCCTCCGCGGCGATGAGCAGTGTGCAGGACCGGTCGGCGGACCAGCCCTGGATCAGCTCCAGGGCGACGGCCCGGTCCGCCGCATCCAGGCCCTCGAGGGGATCGTCCAGGAAGATCAATTCGGGCTCCAGGGCCAGCACCCGGGCTAGGTTCGCCTGCTTGCGGGCCGAGGCGCTCACGGCGTGGGGACGGAGCCCCGCCGCGGCCCGCAGGCCCAGGCGCGCCAGGGCCCCTTCGGTGCGGCGCTCGAGGTCGGCCCCGGCCAGCTCCAGGAACCGAAGGGGGAGGGCGATGTTCTCCCGGAGGCTGAGGTTCGAGAGCAGGCCGCCGGAGGCGAAGGCGAAGCCCAGGCGCACTTGACCGGCCAGCGCGAGGACCCCGCCCCCGGGCCAGACCTCCCGGCCGCCCACCCGGACCCGGCCCCGCGCGGGCCGCTCCATCCCGGCCAGGGCCCTCAACAGGGCACTCCTCCCGCTGCCGCTGGGCCCGTTCACCAGCAGGCTGCCGCCCCGGGACACGGCCAGGCTGAGACCCTCCGCCAGCCGGCGGCCATCGGGGGCATCCAGGGCGAGGTCGCGGACATCGATCATCGGCCGTCCCGGATCAGAAGTAGAAGAGGGCGGCCAGGAGGCCGTCCAGGGCGAAGACGGCCACCAGGGCCGACACCACGGTCTTGGTGACCGCCTGGGGGATCTCGGTCTGGCTGCGCCGGATCCGCAGGCCGAAGTGGCAGGCATGGAAGGTGATCACGCCGGAAAAGCAGAGGATCTTGAGGAGGGTCGCGGCGAAATCACGATTGGACAGGGTCTGTCGCACGGAATCCATGTAGAACCCGAAGGTGACGGCGTACTTGAGCTTCGCCACCAGGAAGCCCCCCGCCAGCGCGGCTGTGTCGAAGAACACGACCAGCACGAACAGGGAGATCAGCACGCCCACCCAGCGGGGCAGCAGCAGGTACTGGTAGGGATCGATGCCGTGGACGGCCAGGGCATCGACCTCACCGTTCAGCTGCATGGCGCCCAGCTCCGCCGCGATGGCCGTGGAGCTGCGGCCGATCACGAGCACCGCCGTGAGCAGCGGTCCCAGCTCCCGCAGGATGATGAGCACCATCAGGACGCCGATGTAGTGCTCGGCCCCCAGGCCAGACAGCTGGCTGAAGGCCTGGATGAGCGTCACCGCGCCCAGCAGGAGGGCCGTGCCGCTCACCAGCCACAGGGCATCCAGGCCCGTGAAGCGGATCTGCAGCTTGGTCTGTCCGGCCACCACCCCCAACTGACCCAGGCGCAGGCGCAGGGCCCGGCGGAGCGTGCGCAGGACCAGGTGCGCCTGGTCGCCCAGGAATTCCAGGAAGCCGCGAACCGGCGCGCCAAGCCTGGCTAGGTAGGTCATCGCACAACACCCCTGGGTTCTGTGGCCTAGGCTAGCAGCATCCCGAAGTCCGGACCGTCAGTGCCCCAGGACAAAGCTGTCTGCGTAGTCGATGACGGTCACTACCTGGTAGTCCCGGTGGGGCGCCAAACCGACGCCGGCCTGGTGCAGGTCGGGATTGAAGAGGTTGTGGCGATGGCCCCGGCTGGGGACGCCATCGTCCACCAGGAGCTGGATGACCACCTGGCGGGGGTCCTCCTCCAGGGTCCCGATGTTCTCGGCGATGAGGCCATGCCAGGTGCCCAGGCGTTCGAGCCGTTCGGAAAGCCGGCGGCCGTCGGCGCCCACATGCGTAAGGGCGCCCCGGGGGCCCAGGTCCCGGGCGTGAAGGCGGGCGGCCTGGGCCAGGCCCTCGTTGAAGCGGAGGGGCCCGATCGGGCGGGCGGATTCGAGGAAGTCGATGGCCTCGTCGTAGGCGTCGATCCCCTCCTCGGTGCGGAGCGGCGTGCGGCCCGGCCGAATCCAGAGCATCCCCTTGAAGCAGTTCCTCAGCTCCAGGAGATGCTTGGCGTAGGCCCGGGGATTCACCCGGGCGTCACTCATCTCCTGCACCACGGCCCGCTCGAAGGCCCTGGCCTTGTCCTGCACGGCTTCCTGGGCCGGCAGCGCCAGGGTGAGCAGCAGCAGCGCGGCAGACCTCATGGGAACCCCCTGGGGAACTCCCGAAGTATAGGGGGGAAACTCAGGCCGCCGGCCCGTCGATCTCGGCGAAGAGGGGATGCGTCAGGTAACGCTCGCCGGTGTCGCAGAGGACGGCCACCACGGTCTTCCCCTCGCCCAGCTCCTTGGCCACCGCCAGGGCCGCGAAGACGATGGCGCCGGTGCTGATGCCCGTGAGGAGGCCCTCCTCCCGGGCCAGGCGGCGGGCGATGGCGATGGCGTCGTCGTAGCCCACGGTGATGATGCGCTGGAAGGCTTCGCGGTTCAGGATGCTCGGCACGAAGTTGGGCCCCAGGCCCTGGAGCTTGTGGGGGCCGGCCTTCCCCGTGCTGAGCAGGGGCGAGGTCTCCGGCTCCACCGCCACCACCAGGGTGCCGGGCTTCTTCTGGGTCAGCACCTCGCCCACGCCGGTCACCGTGCCGCCCGTGCCCACCCCCGAGATGAAAGCGTCCAGTTCCGGCACCTGCTCCAGGATTTCCAGGGCCGTGGTGCGGCGATGCACCGCTGGGTTCGCGGGATTGTCGAATTGCCGCACCAGGAAGAAATTGGGATCGGCATCCGCCAGCTCCTGGGACTTGTCCACGGCGGCCTTCATGCCGCCGGAACCGGGCGTCAGCACCAGCTCGGCGCCGTAGGCCTTCAGCAGGGCACGGCGCTCCTGGGTCATGGTGTCGGGCATCACCAGGGTGATCCTGTAGCCCTTGGCCGCCGCCACGAAGGCGAGGCCGATGCCCGTGTTGCCGCTGGTGGCCTCCAGCAGGACGTTGCCCGGCTTGAGCACGCCCCTCGCCTCGGCGTCCTGGATCATGCTCAGGGCGATGCGGTCCTTCACACTGCCGCCCGGATTGGCGCTTTCCATTTTCACGTAGATCTTCGCGGAGCCCTTGGGCACCACGCGGTTCAGGCGCACGACGGGCGTGTAGCCCACCAGGTCATAGGCATGCTCAACGCGGTTGGGGCGATCGGTGGGACGACTCATGGGGCTCTCCTGAGGGATCCGGCCGGGGCCGGTGGCTGAATTATGGGAACCCCAAAAAAATTGTCAAGCATGTTAATTAATTTTGTTATATACTAGACCATCTTGAATGGGGAGTTTCGACGATGAAGGGTTCAGCCAAAGGACGCTACGGACTGCAACTCATGGTGGAACTGGCCGGCCATGCGGGGCATGGACCCGTGCTGGTGGAGGTCATCGCCGAGCGCCAGGGGCTGCCGGCCAAGTTCCTGCGGGTGCTGCTGGGCAGCCTCAAGACGGATGGGCTCATCAAGGTCCAGCGCGGCCCCAGCGGCGGCTGCGAGCTGGCGCGCCATCCCAGCCACATCTCGGCCCTGGAGGTGCTGGAGGCCCTGGAAGGCCGCTTTGGCGGCGCCAGCCTGCCCCCCGACGCCACTCACGGCGCCCGCGCCGTCCGGGAGCTCTGGAACCGCAGCACCGAGGCGGCCCGGGACGTGCTCCGCAGTACCACCCTGGCCGACCTCGCCGCGCGGCAGCAGGCCCTGGAAGTGGACAGCCAGGGCTACTCCATCTGACTTGGCGAAGCCCAGGCGGGTGGCGAGGGACGCGGCAGTGTCGCGTTCCGAGCCGGGCACCCACCGGGCTGAGCCTCACCGCCAGATTGGCCCCGCTCCCACAAAATCCCTCTGCGGCGTCAGGGCCCGGCGGAGAGGGCATGCCCCTGGACCAGAAACGGCCTGGGCGCCCAAGGTTGGGCGAATTCCGACCCCGACTGAGAATTGACGTCATTGCAAATTGGACTAAGTTTCAACTGCTGTCAGACAACACGGGGGAGGTGTCTATGGCCAGGACAGATGTAAGCGTGCTTAACCGCAGCACTTTGATTCAAGACAGCGAAATCCAGGCGGTCATGGAGGCCCTTCAAGCCCAGGTCACCAACGACTTCGCGCCGGTGTGGGGAGTTGATGCGCAGCTGTCCTTCGTGCCCCAGGGCGAAGCACCCAAGCCCAACACTTGGTGGCTGGTGATCCTGGACACCTCGGATCAGGCAGGGGCGCTGGGCTACCACGACCTCACCCAGGATGGGCTGCCCCTGGGCAAGGTGTTCGTCCAGAGCAACCTGGATGCGGGCACCTCATGGACCGTGACCGCCAGTCACGAACTGCTGGAGATGCTCGTCGATCCGGACATCAACCTCACGGTATTCGTTCAGCCCAGCGCCACGGCGGGAACACTATACGCCTACGAAGTCTGCGATGCCTGTGAAGCCGATGGCCATGGCTACACCATCGGGAAGACCCTCGTTTCTGATTTCGTGTACCCCGCCTGGTTCGAGTCCTTCCGGACCCCGAACAGCGTCAAATTCGACCGGCAGGGCAAGATCAGCCAGCCCTTCCAGCTTCTCCCCGGTGGTTATATCGGGGTTTTCGATGTGTCATTCAGCACCGGATGGCACCAGCTCACCCCCCAGGGCGAAGAGCACGCCTACAACGCCCGGCCGCGCATCGGGAGCCGGCGCGAGCGGCGTCGCACGCCCAAGGGCGAGTGGATCCTGAGCGCACCCCGGCCCATGGCCATGGCCATGGCGAGGGCCGGCAGGGAGCACAGCGAATCGAAACCGGGCGAATCGAAAGGGTAGGACCAGCCGAGATTTAGGGCCGCAACTCCTGGGACAGTCCCTCCGGAGCAGCCTGCCCCTTCTGCTGGACCTCACCGCCCCGGTAGATCGTCCAGCCGGGCAGGCCGCGGGGAATGGCCTTGGTCATGGCCCACTCCTGGGTGCGGCTGTTGGAGAGGACCAGGACCATCATCCGCTTGGGGTTCCAGGGGTTGGGGAAGGCCGCCAGGAGGCCGTCATCGGGGCGCCCGTAGGTCCGGCCCTGCCATCGGAACCAGCCGGCCGCAGCCTCGACAGGCAGCTTACCCTCGGCCTGGAGCCGCGCGGCGAGGCCGTTCTCGGCGGGCCCGCCGAAGATCAGCAGGTCGTTGGCGGCCAGTTCGGCATCGCCGACTTCTGCATCGGCCTTCAGGGGCAACAGCACCTCCGTTTGATTGTCGGCCAGGGTGTCGCGGTAGTTCGTGGCGAGGGTCCGCTGGGCCTCCAGCTCCCGGGCGGTGCCGTAGACCAGCAGCGTCCTGCTCCAGTCATCCAGCACGTTGCCTGGAACCCAGAAGTTGTCCCGGCGCAGGGGGATGTCGCTCCCCGCGTTGAACACCACCCGGGTGGGGGCGGCCTCGCAGGAGAAGGTGAAGGCCCCCTTGGCCCCCTTCAGCTCCACCCGTTCCAGGCGGGTGCCCTTGGCGGTCTCCAGGCTCACCGACGCCACGAGGGGATAGGCGAAGCCCGGCTGTTCCACGCCCAACCGGACTTCGCAGCCCTTGGCCTGCTTCTTCACGTCGACGCTGATCCTGGGCGACGGCAGGTCCGTCCGCTCGAGCCAGGGTTTCAGGATGGGCGCCACGTCCCGGCCGGCCCCCTCGGAGAGGGCCTTGAGGAGGTCCTCCGTGCGGGCCGGCCGGCCGTTGTAGCGGCCCTGGGCGGTCCGCATGGCCTTGGCGAAGGCGGCATTGCCCAGGTGGAGGCGCAGCTGGTGCAGGGCGAAGAGGCCCCGGATGCGGGGGATCTGGTAGGCCCCGTACCGGTCGTAGGCCGTGGCCGTGGCGAGGGGGGCCTGGATGCCCTCGCGGGCCTCCAGCCAGAGGTGCCGGGTGTTCAGGTCCGCCAATGCAGCAGTCAAACTTTCGAAGGCTTTGGCAGGTGATTCGGGCAGGTGCTTCAGCTGCTGCCAGTAGGCCGCCGAGGCGCTGACAAACCAGTTGTCCGCGTCGGTGGCGGGCCTGACAGTCCCTGTCCAAAGCCCCTTCGAATTGAAGCTGTAGACCTCTTGCACTCCGGCCACATCCGGCGCCGGTGCGGCCTTGGGGCCCTTGCTCTCCTTCCATGCGGTTTTCGCGGCCTGGAGCTTCCCGGTGATCCAGATGGGGCTGAAGGCAGTGTACCCGTAAGTCAGGTGGGGCGTGGCCCCGGGCAGGTCCGCGATCCAGCGGCCGCCCACCAGCTTCTCGCGCTGGGTGGTCTTGCCCTGGTGGGCGATGAACACGAGCTTCTCGGCCATCTCCGCCGTGGTGAGTTTGGCATCGCAGGCATGGGGCCGGTTGATGGGGCTGGTGGCCATCACGCGGGTGGCGATGTCGATGTCGAAGCCGGTGCGGCCATGGGCCTTGAAGGCCTCCTGCCAGGCGATGTCCCGATTCCAGGTGTTGAAGGCCAGGTCTGCGGGGGCGTTCTCGGGATTCGCCACGTACTCGCCTCGGACCTCCAGGTCGCGGTTGTTGTTGTTGGCCCAGATGAAGTCCTGGAAGTGGCCCGGCGTGTCCGCCGGCCGCCCCGCGCTGCCCGTGCGCCAGAGCCTTTGTTTCTCGGTGCCCAGCAGGAGGCAGGCGCCTTCGTCGGTCTTGGCATCGGCCATGGTCCAGTCGTTGGTGTAGAGGCCGTTGTTCTCCTTGGCCAGGATGGCGGCGGCCTCGTCAATGCCGGAGGCGTACTGGGCGGCCCTGCGGATGCGGTTGCTCTGGGGTGTGCCGTCGGCGTTGAAGGGCGTCTGCCCCACGGTGGTCTCGCCCATCACCAGGCCTGAGGCGTTCAGGTACCAGTCCGTGCCGCTGTGGATGCCCCCGGCGAAGGTCTGCAGGACCAGGCGGTGCCCCTTCTCCGGCACGATGTCCAGCATCACGTTCCACTCGGTGCCCGTGTAGCCGTTCCACATGAACATCTGGGTGAAGATGAAGCGGCCGCTCTTCGTGGCCCCCTTGGTGGCCACGAAGGAGTTGCAGTGGTCCCCCTTCCCGCCCTGCTCCACCTCGTCGTCACCGGTCAGGAAGGTGCGGCCGCTGAGGGCGTTGGCCGTGTGGGGCAGCGCGGAGATCACGTAGGCCGCATCCACGTCGCTGTTCAGGGTGACGATGTCGAGCAGGTCCAGGGCGCGGCCCTTGAACTGGGCTCCGGCCTTGGCGGCGCCATCGGCAATGCCCTTCATCTCCTCCAGGAATTCCGGGTCGAACCGGCGGAGGAAGAGGGCATCCGCGAAGACCCGCTTCTCGGTCCAGCCCCGGACCGGATCGGCGGCGTCCTTCTGCAGGGCCAGCTTGGTCATGAATCGCACGATCTCGTCGGCCATCAGCTCGCCGTGCTGGCGGCCCCGGGCGTAGGGCGCCCCCTCGATGTGCAGGAAGGTCCAGCCGCCCATCTCGTAGCGGAAGCCCTTGCCCGCCCAACGGACCGTCTCCATGGGGACGAACTGGGTGACATCCTCCACCTTCTCGAGGGTCACCCCGCTGAAGGTGGCGGCGCCCCTGGCCTGGCCGTTGCGCCCCAGGTGGAGCTGCGCGCGGTCGCTGGGGCTGGTGGCCAGGAACAGGACGGACACCCGCCGTTCCGAGGTCCCGCCGACGCTCTGGGAGGCGTTGGTGAACGGGAAGCTGGCCATGGACAGGCAGGCCCCCAGGGCCGTGGGGTAGCGGGCCATGGGGTCCGCCCGCACACCCTCGGTGCGGATGGTGGCGCTGAGGCGGTACAGCTCCCCGATCTTCAGGGTCAGGGGGGCCGAGATCAGGGTGGCTTCCGAACCCTCTGGAGCGGCGGAGATCCGCAGCTCCGTCGCCTGGGCCGTGGACCCGGGTTTCAGCGTCCAGCCCGACACGGGAAGGTCGGCCGCGGCGGCGAGCACAGTCATGGCCGTCAGCAGACCAGCGCGAAGCAGTCGGATCATGGAAGCCTCCATTCACCAGCTTGCCAAATCCAAGGCCAAATTGCCTCGTTTTTTGAGGCAATTTGGCCAACCAGTTAACCTGGAGTCATGACGCTAAAAAAATGGACCTTCACCGTGGCCCCCGAGGACGCGGACCTGCGCCTGGATCAACTCCTCGCCAAGCGCACGGAGCTGTCCCGCCGGGCGGCCCGGGAGGCCTTGAAGCTGGGCGGGGTGCAGGTGGACCGCAAGCGGGTGAAGGTGGCAGGCAAGCTGCTCAAGCCGGGCACCGAGGTCCGCGTGGCCTTCGACCCGGACCTGCCGCCGGTGCCGGACACGCCCATATCCATCGTCTTCGAAGACGCCTGGCTCCTGGCCGTGGACAAGCCCGCGGGCCTCGCCACCCAGGGCACCTGGGCCACGGATCGCCACGACCTGCTGGCCCTCCTCAGGACCCAGCGCCCGGACCTGAAGCCCTTCCTGCATCACCGCCTGGACCAGGGCACCTCGGGCCTGCTGGTGCTCGCCAAGGACCCGAAGGCCAACAAGGGCCTGGCCACCGCCTTCGCGGGACGCGACCTCGAGAAGCTCTACCTGGCGCGGATCACCGCGCCGCTGGAGGCCTGCACGATCGAGGCCCCCATCGGCCGCCTCCGGGGCGCCGATCCCGGCCGCTTCGGCTGCAGCGGCGACCTCATCGACCCCAAGTCCGCCCGCACGGACTTCCGCCCAGCCACCGCGGAGGAGACCCTCGGCCTGGTGCCCGGCTACTGGATCGTGGCGCGCATCCACACGGGCCGCACCCACCAGATCCGGGTCCACCTCAACCACCTGGGCCGGCCCATCCTCGGGGATGCCCTCTACGGGGGGTCGCCCTCGGACCGGCTCTGGCTCCATGCCTGGCGCCTGGGCCTGAAGCACCCGGTCACGGGCGAGGACCTGCGCCTGGAGGCGCCACCCTCGCGCTTCCGGTCCTGAGGCAGATCCCAGGCGCTTCTTGCGCCACAATGGACCCATGTCCGCCCCCGCCCCGCCCCGAGTGGCCGTTCTCATCCCTGCCTACAACGAGGAGGCGGCCATCGCCCGGGTGGTGGAAGAATTCCACCGGGCGCTGCCGGAAGCCGTCATCCACGTCTACGACAACAACTCCACCGACCGCACCGTGGCCCGTGCCCGGGAGGCGGGCGCGGTCGTGGGCGAGGAGCGGGCCCAGGGCAAGGGGCACGTGGTGCGGCGGATGTTCGCCGACATCGACGCCGACCTCTACCTGATGGTGGACGGGGACGGCACCTACGATGCCGCCAGCGCCCCGGCCCTGGTGGAGCTGCTTCGCCGGCGCGGCCTGGACATGGTGGTGGGCTGCCGGGTCGAGACGGGGGCCAAGGCCTACCGCCGGGGCCACCGCCTGGGCAACCGCCTGCTGACGGGCTCGGTGAGCCTGCTCTTCGGCCAGCGCTTCACGGACATCCTGTCGGGCTACCGCGTGTTCTCGCGGCGCTTCGTGAAGAGCTTCCCGGCGCTCTCCCGCGGCTTCGAGATCGAGACGGAGCTGACCGTCCATGCCCTGGAGCTCTGCATGCCCGTGGCGGAGCTGCCCACCGCCTACGGCAGCCGGCCCCCCGGTTCCCTGAGCAAGCTGCGCACCTACGCGGATGGGTACCGCATCCTCCGGCTCATCGCCTCCCTCTACCGGAACGAGAAGCCCCTGCCCTTCTTCTCCCTCCTGTCCACCCTGATGGCCCTGGCCTCCCTCGGCCTGGCCCTGCCCCTCTTCGTGACCTTTGCCCGCTCGGGCCTCGTGCCCCGGTTCCCCACCGCCATACTCGCCACGGGCATGATGACCATCGCGGCCCTCGGCTTCACCTGCGGCCTCATCCTCGACACGGTCACCCGGGGCCGGAAGGAGCTGAAGCGGATGGCCTACCTCGCCCACCCGCCAGTGGCACCGCCGGACTGATGGGAGCCCCGCCCATGAGTGCGCCCCTGCCGAAACCCGCCTCGAGCGGTCCGCTCCGGACCTGGATCCCGCCCGGGCTGCTGGCGCTCTATGCCCTGCTGCTGTTCGGTGCCACGGCACTCTTTCAGCAGGGGCTCTTCGAGCGCGATGGCTACTTCCACGCCCGGTTCGCCGCCCTCATGCCGACCCAGGGTCTCTCCCGCGCCTTTCCCTGGACTCAGCTGAGCATCTGGAGGGACCGGTTCTGTGACAAGGAGTTCCTCTACCACCTGGCCATGCTGCCCTTCGCCCGCCTGGGCCAGGATCCGATCCTCGGCGCACGGATTTTCGGAGTGCTGCTGTCCATCGCGGTCCTGGTGATGTTCTACGCCGTGCTCCGGGCCCAGCGGGTCAGGTTCCCGGCCATCTTCACGGCCCTGACCCTGGCCACCGGGGGCCTGTTCATCGCCAGGCTGGGCATGCTCCGCTCCCATGTGCTGAGCATGCTGCTGCTCACCCTGGGCCTCCACTTCCTGCTGCAGCGCCGCTGGAGGGCGCTGCTCATCCTGGGCTTCATCTATGCCTGGTGCTATACCGTGCCCTTCGTGCTGCTGCTGACCGCCGTGCCCTTCGTGCTGGGGTCGCGCCTGGCCGGGCCCCGGCTGGACCTGCGGCTCCCCTTGGCGGCGGGCGCGGGTTCCGTGCTGGGCCTGGCCATCCATCCCTACACGCCCCTCACCCTCGAGACCCTGCTCACCTATGTCCAGGTGTTCCGCCTGGGCCTCCAGGGCGCGGCCACCTCGGGATTCGAACTGGGCAACGAACTCTACCCCTACAGCCTGCCCGTGTTCTGGGACATCTACCCGCTGCTCCTGATCCTGGTGGCGGCCCTGCCCCCGGTGCTGGTGCTGGCGCGGAAACGCCTCGAGCCCGGCACCCTCGGGCTGGCTGCGGCCGCCCTCTTCTGGTTCGCCATGACGGCGGCCTCGCCCCGTTTCGCCGAGTATTCCGTGCTGCTGGTGGCGGCCACCTGGGCGCTGCTCGTCCGGGACCTCTGGCCCTGGCTGGAGGCCCAGCCCCTGTGGCAGCGCCCCGGGCTGCGCGTGACGGCGGCGGGCCTGGCCCTGGCCACCCTGGCGGGTTTCCACGCGCGGTCCCTGGCCTTCTACCAGGTGTACCAGACCCAGGCGGCCCCACCCCGGTTCTTCACCGGAGCCTGCGCCTGGATGGCCAGAACCCTCGCCCCCGGGGCGACGGTCGTCAACCTCTACTGGGATGACTTCCCCGAGCTCTTCTACGACGGCTACCGCCAGACCTTCATCTGGGGCCTGGACCCCACTTACACCATCCGGGCCGATGCCAGCCGGGCCAGGGTGCTGGAGGACTTCCGCCGCGGCCGCCTGGCCCTGGATGCCCCACGCCTGAAGGCCCTCTTCCAGGCCGACTACCTGGTGCTGCGGTCCACGCGCGCCGGACGCTATCCCGCCCTCAACTTTCCGCCCTTCCGGGAGGTCTACCGGGACGACTCGGCGGTGGTGTTCGCCCTGGATTGAACGGGGTTCGGGGTATCCTCGCCCCATGAAGCTGCCCATCCTGTTCAATCCCGCCGCAAGCGCGGCTGCCAAGGACCCGGATGACCTGCTGCGACCCCTACCGAGGGAGCAGCGGGAGCGGGTCGAGCCCTGGCCCTTCGGCCCGCCCTGGGACTTCGAGCCGGCCCTCGCCGCGGCCGCCGCTGCAGGCGGGCCCCTGTTCGTCTGGGGCGGCGATGGCACGGCCCACCATGCCGCCAGGGCCCTCATCGACAAGGGCGCCCCAGTGGCCCTGGCGGTCATTCCCGGAGGCAGCGGCAACGGGCTTGCGAGGGGCCTGCGGACGCCCCTGGAGCCTGCCGGGGCCCTGCGGCGTCTGCTGGAAGGACGGGAGCTGCGCATGGACCTGCCGCGCCTGGATGGCGAGCCCTTCCTGAACGTCTGCGGCACGGGCTTCGAGGCCGCCGTCGCCCGCCGTTTCGAGGACCTGCCAAGTCGCGGCTTCAGTGCCTATGCCAGGGCCTGCTGGCAGCTGTGGCGCACCTGGGAGGCCGCGGACCTGACCTGGGACGCGGAGCCCCTCCCATCGAGCCCCTCCCAGGGCCGCATCGAACGCATCAAGAATGCCTTTCATCACCCGCCGCCCGACCTGCCGGCGAGGGCCTGGAGCCTCTGTTTCGCCAACCTGCCCCAGTACGGATCGGGCCTCTGGATCGCCCCCGGGGCCGATCCCACCGATGGCGCGCTCCAGTGGGCGACCCTGGCCCGCCCCTCCTGGTTCGGCCTGATGTTCGAGGCCTACCTGCTGTTCCGCGAGGGCGGCCACACCCCCCTCCGGCGGGAGGGCCGCCTGCACCGCGCCAGCCTGCGCCTGGAGCGCCCCCTGCCCTGGCACCTGGACGGGGAGCCGGCCCCCGAGCGGGACCGCGCCGAACTCACCCTCGAACCCCGCGCCTTCCGCATGCAGGTGACGGGGGCCTGCCCTTGGACCTAGTGGTGCCCGCGCGTAATTGCTGGATCATCTGGACTGCTGGGGGCACCACGAGGCGGGGGTCTGGGGGCACGGCAGTGCCCCCGGCGGGGTGACAGCCCCGGCGCCCCTGCGCGATGGGGCGCCAGAGGGGCTATGCCCCGATGGAAGTGCACCTCGCCATCACCCCGCTGATCCAGGTATTTCAGGCGAGTTGCACTAGCTTTCCCCTCGCGCAGGAGGACGGACGTCAATGAGGGAAGACCGCCGGTCCGCTCTGGCTGGGCCCCCGGAAATCGGCGCTGACGCTGGGAGTGGTTCCCCACAGGCCCGCCACCATCTTGACCTGGCTGAGGTCGGTCCTGGCGGGATCCCAGTCCCGCCGGATCAGCAGGGCGTAGGGATTCTTCGCGTCGGACCACCAGCCGGGGTCGTCCACGATGACATAGACGGCCTGGGCTTCCTTGGCGGGGTTCTTGTAGGTCACCAGCACGGGCTGGTGGGCGAGGGCCGCCTGCAGCATGCCGGGTCCCGGGACACCCCACTTGTCCACGAGCAGGAGCCGGAACCAGCCCAGCTGCTCGTGCTGGACCTCCACCTGGACGGTGCCGCCCGCCGGAACGGAGATCCCGTAGGCGCGCCAGCCCGCGGGGAACTGGGCATAGTCGGAAAGGGCCTCCACGCTGTCCCCGATGGGGCTCACGGGAATGAACCCGGTGCGCGACAGCCACTGGATCTCGCCCATGATGTCCCGCTGCCCCCAGTAGGCCGGGGTGGGCAGGGCCGCACACCGGGGCCAGCCCGGCGGCACCACGGTCCGGGAATTGCGGTAGATGTACACCCGGCTCACCCTGGGGTGGACGACCCCCATGCTGTGCCGAGTGGGGCCGGACCCGGGTTCCAGCCGGGACGAGGGCACCGGGCCCTGGGGTGCCGGGCCCCCCTGGACACTGCTTTCAACGGGCATCTGGGGTGCTGGATGGGGCGTCCGCCCCTCCTGGGGCGGCATGCCCCAGAGGGCCGAGGCCAGGGCGAGGTTCTGGATCAGCCTCGGTGTCCCTTTGGTGTTCTGGAAAATGGCCGAGATGGCCTGAGGCTCAAACATCGCCTTGGGCATGCCGGCGGCCTTGAGGTGCTGGGTGAGGAATTGGCCGACCTCAGCCTCGGTGAGCGGGCGCAGGCGGATGCGGACCCCGATCCGCTGG